>DASYGP010000101.1:0-7268 GCA_035999615.1 Mycobacteriales bacterium | reverse complement strand
AAGATGAAGAAGATGGCGATCGTGACGACCACGAAGGTGTGCCGGCGGGTGCGCAGCGCCAGCCAGCCCACCGGCAACGCCACCAGGGCGGCGAACAATCCGGCGACCGGCACCAGCGCGAACAGCGCCACGCCGCCCTTGAGGTTCAGGTGCGAGGTGATGTTCGCGAAGCAATAGGCCCCACAGCCGTAGAACACCGCGTTGCCCAGCGCGGTGTAGCCGCTGTACCCGGAGAACATGTTCCACGCCGAGCTGGCGCCCACGAACAACAAGGTGAACATCGCGACCGAGGTGACCGCCGGGTTGGTGAACACGAACGGGAAGCCCACCGCAGCGATGACGGCGGCCACGAGCACGACCCGCCGGGAATTGCGCAGCAGCGGGGTATCCAGCGGATCGGCGGGCGCCGTTGCGGCCTGCGGCGAAACCATGGCGATGTCCTCCACCCTCGTCGCGGTCACTGGGCCCGCGCCTCCTGCTGGCCGAACAGGCCATTGGGACGAACCAGCAGCACCAGGACAAGGACCGCGAAGAACATGGTGCTCGCCCACACCGGGGACCACAGCACCGCCGTGACGTCTTCGATGACCAGGGCGACCACCGCGGCGATCAGCGCGCCGCCGATGCTGCCCAGCCCCCCGAGCACGATGATGACCAGCAGCCGGGAGATCAGGTCGTAGCCGGAGTTGGGGTTGAAGGTGTTGGTGGCCCCGAACACCATCCCGCCGGCGGCGGTCACCGCCGCGCCGACGCCGAAGGTGATCGCCGACACCCGGTTGATGTTGATGCCGACGAGTTCGGCCCCGGTCCGGTTCTGCACCGAGGCCCGGATGCTTTGTCCGGTGCGGGTCCGGTAGAGGAACACGTACAGCGCCGCGAGCAGGACCACGGCCAGCGCGAAGCCGAACAGGTAGATGTAAGGCAGGTAGAAACCGAACACGTGCACCGACTTTTCGACATACCAGGCGTTGAGCGACTTCAAGTCCGCGGAGAAGACCTGGGTGAGGATTCCTTCGATAACGATCGCCACCGCGAAGGTCACCAGGATGGATAGCGCGCTGCGGTTCTGCGCCTTCAGCCGCCGCAGGAACGACCATTCGGTGACCATCCCGAGCACGAACATCAGCGGCATCGTGATGAGCAGCCCCAGGAAGGGATCGATCCCCAGGTGGACCTGCAGCACATAGCTCAGATAGGCCGCCAGCACCACGAAGATCCCCTGCGCGATGTTAATGATCTCCATCACGCCGAAGATCAGAGTCAGCCCGGCGGCCATCAAGGCGTAGACGCCGCCGGTGAGGACACCGTCCACGACCGCCTTCGCGATTTCCGTACCCACCTGTGCCTCCTGGTTCGACTGACTGGTGCCGACCGCCGTTCACCGGCAGGCCGGCACCAGCTCACCTACGCGCCTGGCCCCTTTCGGCTACCAGGGAGCCTTCGGGAACTGGATCGTGCCGGTGGTCGGCGGAACCGGGGTCAGCGCCTGGCTGGAGTCCGGCTGGAAGGGCACGAGCGCCCCCTTCTGCCACTGGAACACATACGAGAACGCGGCGGTGTTCTGCCCGGTCGAGTCGAACTTCACCTTGCCCTGCACCGAATCGAAGGTGCCGCTGTGCAAGGCCGCGATGAGCTTGGCCTGGTCGAGGCTGCCGACGCTCGTGACGGCCTGCGCGGTGACCTCACCGACCGAGTAGCCCTCGGGCACGTCCGAGCTGACGTCCTGCGCGTTGCCGCCGTAGGTCTTGACGTAGGCCGCCACCATCGCCGCGTTGCCGGGGTTATCAGCGGTCGGGTACCAGCCGTTGGGGACCAGGATGCCTTCGGTGTGGTTGGCCCCGACGTTGGTGATGAACTGCTTGCCCTGGTCGGGTCCGGCCGTGGCGATGAGCGCCTTCGGGTTGTAGTTCTGCTGGACGAATTGCTTGACGAACGCGCTGATGTCCGGCAGCAGCGTGCCGGCCAGCACGATGTCGGCCTTGGCGCTGATGATGCCGGCCGCGATCGGGCCGTAGTCGGTCGTCTCCGACGGGTAGACCTTGTTGTAGACCGTCTTGACGCCGGCCGGTTCGAGGATGGCTCGGGCAGCCGCTAGTTGCGGGGCCGTGAACGGGTCATCCTGCGTGGCGTACGCGGCCGTCTTCGGCCGCGAGGCCGGGGGCATCGCCGCGATCCACTTGGCGAAACTGATCAGGTTGTTGGCCACGGGCAGGCTCACGTCGAAGACGTTGTGCAGCCCCAGGGTGAACACCGACGGGCCCCCGCCGGCGCCCTCGACGAAGGCGTACCCGTACCGGTTGACGACCTGCGACGCGGCCTTGGTCAGCAGCGTGGAGAACGGGCCGAAGACCAGGTCGACGTGGTCGACGCTGATCAGCTTCTGATAGTTGGTGGTCACCTGGACCGGGCTGCTCGCATCGTTGACGATGTCGAGTGTCACCTGACGGCCGAGCAGGCCGCCCTTGGCGTTGATGTCGTGGGCCCACAGCTGATAGCCCTGCTGGAACGCCTTCCCGTCCGCGGAGAAGTCGCCGCTGAGCGACAGCGAGACCCCGATCTTGATGGGGGCGCTCGACTTGCTGGACTGCGCCGCCGCGGGGGTCTTGCCTCCCGAGCTGCCGCAGCCGGCGAGCAGCAGGGCCGCTGCCCCGGTGCCGGCGACCACACGCAGGGCCAAGGCGGAAGAGTGCTTCGTCACCGGTGCTCATCTCCTCGTGAATGGGGCGAACTGACGGGTTGACAGGTGACGGAGGGCATCGTGAAGCTCGTGCCTGGAACGGTCGCGCGGCTGGCCATGGAGACGTCCCGTCGCCGTGAGCAAATGGATCGCAATCGTTTGCGACCGCGTGCCGCCGATCGTCGGTGACGGCCCGCCTGCCTGTCAAGCCCCAGCGGCGGATTTCGTGGACGGCCCGGCGACAGATCGGCCCCGAAGGTCTGTGCTGACGGGACACGCGGGTAGGCCCCTACGTGCGTGGGGGTAGCGAAAACCCGCGGCGGCATGATTGAGTCCAGTTCCGCAACCGATTGCCGAAGGAGTCCCCCCCGGATGCCTGCGACCGACGAAGTGCGGCTGACGTACTTCAGCCGATCGGTGGTCTCCGCGCTGGCCCGACAGCGCGGCCTGTACGAGGCAGCCGGCCTCTCGGTGACCGAGGCGCCGGTGCCTTCCTCGCCGGCCCAATTCGCCGCGCTGCGCGAGGGCCGGTGCGACCTGGCGCTGACCAGCCCCGACAACGTCGCCGCCTACGGGCTCGGCGCCGCCAACCCGCTCGGGGAGCGGCTCGATGTCCGGATCCTGCTCGGGGTGGACATGGGGCTGGGGCTGTCGGTGCTGGCCGGCCCACACATCTCGGCCCTCGGGGACCTGGCCGGCGGCCTGATCGGCGTCGACGTGCCGGAGTCCGGTTTTGCCCTCGCGCTGTTCCACGTCCTGTCGGCGGCCGGCCTCGAGCGCGACCGGGACTACACCGTCGTGCCGCTCGGCTCCACCCCGCAGCGGCGGCTGGCCCTGCAGGCCGGGAAATGCGACGCCACGCTGCTCAACGCCGGGCATGACATCCTCGCCGAGCTGGCCGGCTTCCGCCGGCTGCTGCGGATCACCGACACGCTGGCGCCGTACTTGGGCACGGTCCTGGCGGCGACCGGGCCCTGGCTGGACGGCTGCGGGGACGTCGCGCAGCGTTTCGTCGATGCCTGGCTGGCGGCAACCCGCCTGCTGCTGGCGCCCGGCGAGAAGGACGCCGTACAGCTCCTGTTGGGGGAGCTGCTGGAACTGCCTGCGGGCGGTGTCCGGGCGGCGTACGAGACCTTGGTCAGTAGCCGCGACGGGCTGGTTCCCGACGGGGCCGTGGCGCCGGCGGCCCTGCGCACGGTGCTGGACCTGCGCGTCGAGCAGGCGGCCGCGAACGGAATCGGGGGCGGCACCTCGGAGGGGACCGGGCGCGGCACCTCGGAGGTGACCGGGCGCGGCACCTCGGGGGGCGTCGGGGCGGGAACCGACTACAGCGCCGGCGCGGTCGAGCGCTCGGGGCTGGTCGATCTGCGGCTGCTTGCCGGGGCTCGGCCGGCGCCCGGCCGGGGACGTTCTGATCCTGCGACCGGGGCGTAGGTTTCCGCCGTGCGGGTCCCGACGCTCCGCGACGTAGCCGAGCTCGCCGGCGTGCATCCCGCAACGGCGTCGCGCGCGCTGAATGCGGCCACCCGTAACCTCGTCAATGGGGACACCGCCGCGCGCGTCGCACGGGCCGCGGCGAAGCTCGGCTACACGCCCAATCCCATCGCGCGCAGCCTGAAAACCAGCCGGTCCGGGTCGGTCGGCGTGGTCATCCCCGACCTGACCAACCCGCTGTTCCCGCCGATCGTGCGCGGCATCGACGACGTGCTCAGCGCCGGCGGGTTCAACGCGCTGATCGTCAACACCGACAACGACAGCGCCCGCGAGGACCTGCAGGTGGCCTCGCTGCGGGCCCGGCAGGTCGAAGGGCTGATCATCGGCACCGCCCGGCTGGACGACCCGCTGCTGCACCGGCTCGTGCGCGACGCCTGCCCGGTCGTGCTGATCAACCGGCGGGTCGACACACCGAGCCTGCCGTCGGTCACCGGCGACGACGCCACCGGGGTGGACCTGGCGCTGCGCCACCTCGCCGGATTGGGGCACCGCCGGATCGCTCATCTGGCCGGGCCGCAATGGACCTCGACCGGCCAGGTCCGGCTGCGCGCCTACCGGCAGGGCGTCGCGGAGCTGGGCCTGGTGGACAGCCCGGATCTGGTGGTGGTCTGCGAGCAGTGGACCGAGAGCGAAGGGGCCGCCGGGTTGACCCGGCTGCTGGCGCGGGACACCGGCTGCACCGCCGTACTCGCCGGCAACGACCTGGTGGCCCTGGGCTGCTACGACGTGATGCGGGAGCGGAACATCGCCTGCCCCGAGACGCTCAGCATCGTCGGATTCAACGACATGCCGATCGTCGACAAGCTCCGGCCGAGCCTCACCACCGTGCACGTCCCGCACTACCAGGTCGGGGCGGAGGCGGCCCGGCTGCTGCTTGAGCGCATCGCCGATGCGGCCGCGCCGGTGAAATCCGTACTTCTGCCATTGCGGCTGGTGGTACGCGATTCCACTGCGGCGCCACCGCCGGTTGGGTAGGCGGGTCGCGTCGGCGGCGTGGGGAGGCTGGTTGGGTAGCCGGGTCGGTCGGCGGCGTGGGGAGGCGGGTCGGGTAGACGGGTCGGGTGAGGGGGTTTAGCGCGCCGCGCCGGCCGCCCAGTAGTCCGCCGCCGCCTTGCTGGCGGCTAGTTCCTCCGCCGTACCGAAGCCGGGTGCCATCGAGGCGGCCGTGCCCGCGAGGTACTCGTGGTGGTCGATGCCCAGCAACCTGATCCAGCTCTGCTGGCCCAGCGTCAACGCGATACAGCAGCCGAGCTCCACCAGTTCCGCCTCGGAGAAGTGGTGATGCAGCCGCGCCCAGAGCTCGTCGCTGGCCTCCAGCCGCCAGGCAATCGCCTCGGCATAGGCCAGCGCCGCCTTCTGCCGGTCGTCGTACTTCGTCGAGGCCTCGAAGTTGAGCAGATCGTCGTACTGCTGCTCGGCCAACCCGGCCGCGTTCGCCTGGATCGAGCGCTGGTTGCCGCAGAACTCGCATTTCACGGTGCGCGAGACGTAGACCCGGCACAGCTCCTTGATCGAGTGATCACAAAAGCCGTTGTGGAACAGCGCCTTCCACGAATCGGCGAAGGCCCAGAACGCATTCGGGGCATGCGCGCGAACCGCTGAGCTCTCCGGCCGGGGAGTGCCTTCGCGCGCGCAGCGCTGCATCTCCTCCTGCATCCGCTCGTCCATGTCCTCCAGCGGGACGTAGCTGATGCGATTGTTCGCCATGTGGAGCCTCCCGGGTGCGCGCGGATGGTCCGCAGGCGCGACGTGTTCGCAATCGTTTGCTGGCTGCACTCTTGAGGGCCGACCCGCGGCTGTCAAGAGTGCACGAATCGGCGAGGGGCCAGCGCCGCATCATCGCTGGTCAGTGGCTTCTGGGGGTGGGTACGTCGGCTGCTGGGGGGGTGGGGTACCTCGGCGGCTGGGGGTGGGTACCTCGGCCGGATGTCGACGGGTGGGCAGCCGAACGACGTCGTCCCTGGCTCGTCACGTTCTTGCCCGTAGGGCAGCAACGAGTACCGGGCTAGCTGTCGGCTTGGTGATCCATTCGTCGTCAGGGCTGGGTTTCGGCCTCCTCGACGGTGAGCTCGGCAGCAGGATCAGCTTCGAGGCGCTCCGCGGGGATCGGCAGTCCGCTGCGAATCGATCGGCCGTAGGACTTGTTGGCCAATCGCTCCTCGGCACGATCGAGCGCGGCCAGGCGATCCTGCAAATCCGCGGTAATGGCGTCGTCCACGGCCTCCGCGGTGAGCGACTGTGCCCCGTCGCTGGAATCGCCGACCGGTTGTTCCGCCGCGCGGTCTTTGCGGCCGGCGTCGGTCATATCTGCGAGCTGACGCTCTACCTCGGCTCTGTCGGTGCGGAGACGTGCGCGGGCCTGTTCCTCGTCCATTTTGTCCTCCTACCCACGCCGCAGGTTCGCGACTCGCGATTTCCGAACCGTAGTGCTGGCCTCGCGAGGCTCAGAACGGTGGTTCGCCGCCGACGTGGGCGAACGTCTTGTTGACGATCTTCCAGGTGCCATCGATGCGGCACAGGGACAGGAAGTCGACGAAGGACACCGTTCCCCAGCAACCCTGCTCGGCAGCAGTCGCGGTCGCGGCGTCGCCCATCTGCGTGATCGAGAGAATCCGACTCTGGTAGTTGCCGGTATCGACCGGGCCCTCCGCTGCCATGGTGAACAGCTCCTGGATCGGCACGTCGAATCGGGTACCGGCGAGGCTGCCGAACATCCGCGCATCCGGATGGAACGCCTCCTTCAGTTTGGCCACATCGCCCTTCGCCTCGCCGTCGAGGCAGAGCTGTACGACATCGCGGATTGCGTCATAGTCCTCGACCAACGAGTCCGAATGTGCCTGTGTATCAGCCGATATCGACATGGCGGCCGCCCTTCCGTCGTGGCAGGCCGCGAACGTACACCCACCCCATGAGCGCGGGAAGCGGCCGAACGCCGGCGTGTGCAAGCTTCCACGCCGACGACGAGCGCCAGCTCCGCTGACGTCCCACCAGCGTTCGTGATCATGCAACTTTGGCCGTGGAATCGGCAATTTAGCGACCAAACTTGCATGATCACCGGGGGAAATTACGGAGGGTAGGGAAGGTTGCTACGGGGGGT
>DASYGP010000079.1:0-11893 GCA_035999615.1 Mycobacteriales bacterium | reverse complement strand
GGGTAATTACGTGTTCCGCACCGAGACGCTGATCGACGCGGTGACCCGGGATGCGGCGGAGGACAGCAGCCGGCACGACATGGGCGGGAACATCATCCCGATGCTGGTCGAGCGGGGGGAGGCCAACGTCTACGACTTCCGGGACAACGACCTGCCGGGCAGCACCGATCGGGACCGCGGCTACTGGCGGGACGTCGGCACGCTGGACTCGTTCTACGACGCGCACATGGACCTGATCTCGGTGCACCCGATCTTCAACCTGTACAACCACGAGTGGCCGATCTACACCGACCATCCCCCCTGGCCGCCGGCGAAGTTCGTGCACGCCGAATCGGGTCGGGTGGGGCACGCGATCGGGTCGATGGTGGCGCCGGGGGTCATCGTGTCGGGTGCGCTGGTGGAGGACTCGGTGCTCGCCCCCGGGGTGACGGTGAATTCGTGGGCGCACGTGGTGGGCTCGGTGCTGATGGAGGGCGTGCAGATCGGCCGGCATGCGGTGGTCCGCAACGCCATCGTGGACAAGAACGTGGTGGTGCCGGACCGGGCCCGGATCGGGGTGGACCGCGACGCCGACCGCGCGCGCTTCACGGTCTCGGAGGAGGGCATCGTGGTCATCGGCAAGGGCGAGCAGATCGAATGATTCGGCAGGAGAGCAGATGACCGCCACCCCAGGCCGGCGGGAGCGGCCGGTTGCCCTGATCACCGGTGCCTCCTCGGGCATCGGTCGGGCCTTCGCGGAGCGGCTGGCGGCGGACGGCCACGACCTGATCGTCATCGCTCGGCGGGCGGACCGGCTGGGTGAACTGAAGGCGTCGCTGGAGGCCGCACACGGGGTGAGGGTCCGGCAGGTGACCGCGGACCTGTCGACGGCCGCCGGCCGGGCCGAGGTCGACGCAATCGCGTCCGGCGTCGACGTGGTCGACGCGATGGCGCCGGGCGTCGACGTGGTCGTGGACAACGCGGCCCTCGCGCACTACATGCCGTTCCTACAGCTGCCTGCCGACACCGCGGAGGAGCTGGTGCAGCTGAATGTGCTGGCGCCGCTGCGGCTGATCCGGGCGGCCCTGCCCGGGATGGTCGAGCGGGGCAGCGGGACGTTGATCAGCATCTCGTCCCTGCTGGCGTTCAGCGGGGCCGCGGACAACCCGGCGCTGCCCGCCCGCGCGGTGTACGCCGCGACGAAATCCTTCCTGTTCACGTTCGTCCGGCTGCTGGCGGAGGAGGTCCACGGGAGCGGGGTGCGGCTGCAGGTGGTCTGCCCCGGGGTGGTGAACACCGAGTTCCACACCAGGCAGCAGCTGGACATGTCCCAGGTGCCCCGGTTGCAGCCCGAGCAGGTGGTGCAGGCCAGCCTGACCGGCCTGGAGCTCGGTGAGGTGGTGTGCCTGCCCACGGTGCAGGACCTGGCCGGGCTGGGCCGCCGGGACGAGGCGGAGGCCGAGCTGCTCGCCGCCGCCCGCAGCGCGACCCTGGCCCCGCGCTACGTGACCCCATGACGGCACGGTGTTCCCCCCGTGACGCGCCGGTGGTCACTCCTAACGGGGCCCGCCTTCGTGATCATGCAATTTCTGCCGGAAAAATGGCATTTGTGGCGCCACAACTGCATGATCACGATGAGGGATCACGCAGGGTTGCGGGACGAGTTACGCAGGGTCAGACCGGTCAGACCGCGAGGTCAACCGCTGGCCCTGCCCTGGCCCATTCCTAGCCCTCCCATGGCCAGCCCCTGCCCCATTCCTAGCCCTCTCTTGGCCAGCCCTGGGCCCTTCCCGAGCCATCCACCAGCCCGTCCACGTCCCCCGGTTCCCCTGAGGTCCGATCTGTCGCGTGGCCGGTCGGGCCGCCCTCGGTCGGCTCGGCCTCGCCGACCGGGCGGGAGGCGGCCCAGGTCCCGAAGCCGAACATGAATCCCATGCCGGCCGCGAACAGTTCAATGTTGTCGCCGCCGGGGGCCGCGATGAGGATTCCCGCCGCCGCGCCGAACACGGACATCGCCGCGATGTTGGCCCGCGGATGCGTCCGCGGAAGGGCGCGTGCCCTCCCGCGCATCGCCTGCACATCCATCCGCTCAGTCTGCCGCCCCCGCCTGGCACCCAGCGGACTCAGTTGGCCCGGCACCCGGCACCCGGCACCGGGAACCCGGCACCGGGCACCCGGCACCCGGCACCCGGCACCTGGCACCTGGCACCTGGCACCGGGCACCTGGCACTCGGCACCGGCGGGCTCAGCCGCCGGGCCCCGGCAGAACGCGGGCCGTGCTCGCCGATCCGGGCTGTCCCGCGTTCGGCAACCTGGTCGCGGTGGAGCGGTTGCCGGGCTTTGCACGTCCCGCGAGCCGGGGGCGCCGGGTGGGAATGCCCGCGGATGGCCGTGGTTGGGAACAGCAGGATACGGAACAGTGCCGTACTGGATCGTGAGCGTGCCGAGCGCGTCTGCGTGACCCCCCGCTAGACCACCCGGAGCCCTCCCGTGATGAGCCCCACCGCCGCGGCCCGCACCGTGCGCCAGCGCCCCGCCGCGCTCGTGCTGGCGGTCGTCTGCGTCGCCCAGTTCATGGTCGTGCTGGACGTCAGCATCGTGAACGTCGCCCTGCCGAACATGCGCCGGGACCTGCACCTGAGCCAGAACGGGTTGGCGTGGGTGCTCAACGCCTACACCCTGACCTTCGCCGGCTTCCTGCTGCTCGGCGGTCGGGCGGCTGACCTGTACGGCCGCCGCCGGCTGTTCCTCATCGGTCTGGCGCTGTTCACGGGGGCCTCGCTGCTGGGCGGCCTGGCCCAGACCGGCGGCGAGTTGATCGCGGCCCGCGCCGCGCAGGGCCTCGGCGGCGCGGTGTTGTCCCCGGCCACGCTGACGATCCTGACGACCACGTTCCTCGAGCCGCGGGCGCGGACTCGCGCGCTCGGGTTGTGGAGCGCCGTGGCCGGGGCCGGCGGCGCCACCGGAGTGCTCGCCGGCGGCCTGCTCACCGACCTGCTGTCCTGGCGGTGGATCTTGTTCATCAACGTGCCAATCGGGCTGGCCGTGATCGCGGTGGCCCGGTTCACGGTGGCCGAGTCCCGCGGCGAGGGGGAGCGGCCGACGCTGGACTGGCTCGGCGCGTTGACGGTGACCGGCGGACTGGTCGCGCTGGTGTACGGCGTGATCACCACCGACCAGCACGCCTGGACTTCGCCGATCGTGCTCGGATCCCTCGCGGCCGGGGTGGCCCTGCTGCTGGTGTTCGCCCTGATCGAGAGCCGGCACCGGCATCCGCTGGTGCCGATGCGTCTGTTTCGGTCCCGGGCGCTGACCGGCGCCAACCTGATCATGATGCTGGTCGGCTCGGCGATGTTCGCGATGTTCTTCTTCCTGTCCCAGTATCTGCAGGACGTGCAGGGCTACTCACCGCTGGCCGCCGGCTTCGCGTTCCTACCCATGCCGATCGCGATCATCGTCGGCACCCAGCTGTCCTCCCGGCTGGTCGGCCGGGTCGGCTCGCGCCCGCTGCTGGTGATCGGGCCGGCCATCTCCGCGGTCGGCCTCCTGCTGCTGTCGCGGCTCACCGTCGGCTCCTCGTACCCGCTTCATATCGGCCTGGCCGGCGCCATCACGACCTTCGGGGTGGGGATGTCGTTCGTCCCGATCACCTTGTCGGCGACCAACGGGGTCGACCGCCGGGACGCCGGCCTGGCCTCGGGGCTGATCAACACCACCCGGCAGATCGGTGGCTCGCTGGGGCTGGCCGCGCTGCTGACGATCGCGGCGTCCCGGGCGCACGCCGCCCTCTCGCAGGGTGCGCGGGCCGCGGAGACAGCCGGATACGCGCGCGCCTTCGCGGTGTCCGCACTGCTCATGCTGGTGGCGGCCGGGATCGCTCTGTTCGTGCTGCCGCGCCCGCCGCGCCCCGAGCCGGCCCCCGTCGGGGAGCCCGCCGCGGTCCTGGAGCGCGTCTAGTCCAGCTGACCTGATCCATCCGGCGCTCAAGGAGGCCCACTGACCCGTCGATGCGGCAGGCATGCCCCGAGGACTATCGCGCGCGCCGCGCGCCACGCGGCGGCTGATGCTGGGCCTGTCCGCCGCTGGCGCCACGGTGCTCCTCGGCGTGAGTCCCGCTGTGGCAGCGGCGCCCTCGGCGGGTCCCGTCCCGACGTTCACCTGCGCGGCCGCCAACGGGGATGGGACGTTCACGTACTTCTTCGGGTACACCCTTGATGCTGGCCCCGCCCTCGCAATCCCGATCGGGCCGGACAACCAGTTCACCGGGAGCACCAAGAACCTCGGTCAGCCGACGCAGTTCACCCCGGGCCCGCATCCGGAAGCCTTCTCGGTCACCACCACCGATAGCAGCCTGCAGTGGCACCTCGACAAGACCCAACTCAAGGCCGCGACCGGCTCGCTGTGCAGCAACGTCGCGGTCGTCGCCGAGGCGCCGGCCGCCCTGGTCTTGCCGCTGGCCGCGGCCGCGCCGTTCAGCGTGTGGTTCCTGACCATGCGACGCCGTAGCCGGCGCCAACGGGGATGAGCCTGGCGGTGATCGACTCCGAGGCCCCCTCGGCGGTCGCTGACCAGGCCACGGAACCCGTCGTCACGGGACGCTCGACATTGGTCGTGACGATGCGCGGGCGCGCAGTTCTGATGGTCATCATCATCGCCGTCGTCTACTGGCCGGCGCTGAAGTACACCTACGTGGGCCTACGTTCGTTCGACCCGAGCAGCCCGCTGGTGTTCGTGCCGTTCGTGCCGTTCGCGGCGCTTGCCGTGGCCTCGACGCGGTGGCGCGGCTCGCCGGACGAGCCGGCGCCGCTGCCGCAGCGCGGTGCGGACTTCATCATCGGCGGCTTCTTCCTGATCGCCGCGTGGTTGACCGCGTTCGAGGCGCCCCGCATCTTCAGCACCGAGACGCTCGCCTGGCGGGCCGACTTCCTGTCGCTGGCGCCGTTCACCGCCGGCATGATCGCCTTGATCTACGGCGGACGGATGCTGTTTCGACTACGGCCCGCCGTGCTGCTGCTCACCGCGATGGCCCCCGGGTTCTACCGGCCGGTGCTGGCGCCGCTTCGCAGCTGGCTCGACTCCGCGACGTTCGTTCTTCTGGGCGCGCTGCAGCACGTCCTGCGCTGGTATCACGCCGCGGCCAACGCGCAGGGTCAGTACGTCACCTTGCATGGCGCGCATACCTTCACCGTCTCCGTGACCCAGGCCTGCGCCGGCGGAGGTGCCGTACTCGGGGGCCTGCTCCTCGCCAGCACCGTCAGCCTGCTCACCACGGGCTCGTTACGCCGCAAGCTGGTTTGGGCGAGCGCCACCGTCGTGCTGTGTTGGTTGGGTAACTTCATCCGGCTGCTGGTGCTGTTCGTGGTCGGATATCGCTATGACCTGGCGACGATGATGGGCAGCCTGCACGACTGGCTCGGGGCCATCTTCTTGTCGTTGTCGCTCAGCGTCGGCCTGCTGTTGATCCGTCCGATGGGGCTGGCCTTCGTGGCTCGCGCGCCGCACCGATTGCCGGCCCGGTGCCTGACCCGCTTCGGTGCCGGTACCGTCGTGGCCGCCGTGGTCGCGGCGCTCGCGATCGCGGTCCCCAGCGCGGCGGCCACGACGCGCTTCGACTTTTTCGCCGGCCGTTCGCGCACCTCCTCGCAGTCAGCGCAAGCCGCCGTCGCGGCCGTCCCGGGCGTGCAAGCGCTGGCGCCGATCGAGTGGGCGCCGGCGTACTTCGGTGCGGGCGCCCGGTGGAGCAGGTGGCTGGTCTTCGGGCGTTCCGCCGCGGGAACCTTGCCCATTTCCATCGACATCGTGCACAGCGTGGACGCGGCCCGCTTCGACACCTATGGGCTCGCCGCCTGCTACGGCTTCCACGGCTACCGGCTGATCCGGCAGGCCACCACAGCGCTGCCTGGCGGGCGCGTCGGTGAAAGCATCGTGTACTGGGATCGGGCCACCGGCGCGAACGTCACGGTGCTGGCCTGGCGACAGCGCCTTGCCGGTGGCGGATTTGAACGGGTGGTCATTCAACACCGGTCGGCGCAGAGCGCGCCAGGTGACCTGCAGGCCGTGGGGGCTGTGGCGTTGGGCCTCCTCGGTCGGGTGGATGGTACGCCGTGAAGAGGCCCCGCCCGTTTGCTGCCGGCAAACGTAAACGATGGGACACCGCCTCGCTGCGTACGTGGCGATTGGCGCAGTTCCTCGGCGTTTTCGTGGTCATTCTCGTGCTGCGGGCCCAGCTGTTTCCGGCCGGTCGGGAACCGGTGTTGTGGTGGGAGCACGCGCTGCAGTTGATGTCGTGGTTCTGGCTGGGCGCCCTCCCGGCGGCGATGGTCGCGGTGGTTTCGTTGGCGTTGCCGAGCGCCCCGCGGCCCGTCGGCGCGGGAAGCACCATTCCGCAGACCGTCTGCTTTCGGGTGGTGTCGCGCGGCCGGAACGCCGACGCCCTCGCGGACACGGTCAGCGCGGTGCGGGCCGCCATGCGGGCCCGGCCGCTGTTCCGGTACGTGATCGAGGTGGTCACCGACGAACCGGTGCGCCTTCCGGCCGGCCCGGACCTGTCGGCCTTTGTGGTGCCGCCGGCCTACCGCACGCCGCGCGGCTCGCTGTACAAGGCCCGCGCCCTGCACTACCTGTCGGAGAACTCGCGGCTGCCCGACGATGCGTGGGTGTTCCACTGCGACGAGGAGTCTCAGGTCACGGTGGGACTGGTGGGCGGGATCCGCGATGCCGTCATCGAGGAGGAGTTGCGCGCCGCCGAAGGCAAGACGCCGCGGATTGGCCAGGGCACCATCGTCTACTGGCGGAGCTTGCGCGCGCACCCGATCCTGACCCTGGCCGACTCGCTGCGCACCGGCGATGACGCCACCCGCTTCCGGACCCAGTTCCGGATGGGTGCCCTGTTCTGCGGGATGCACGGCTCATTCATCCTGGTGCGGGCGGACATCGAGCGCACCGTCAGCTTCGACGTCGGCCCTGAGGGTTCCATCACGGAGGACGCCTGGTGGGCCTTCGCCCAGGCGTTCTTCGGTCGTGAGTTCCGGTGGGTTGACGGCTATCTGGTCGAGCAGTCTCCCGAGCACTGGAAGGACTTTGCCAAGCAACGCCGTCGCTGGTACTCCGGCCTGTGGAAGGTGGTCCTCTATTCGCCCGCGCCCGTGCTGGCCCGCGCCGCGCTGGCCGGCTTCCTCGTGACGTGGATTGCCTCAGCCATCGGCGGCATCTACACGGTGATCAACCTGTTCACCGGATTGGTCACGCCGATCGTGCCGAGCGTGATGGGCGGCTTCGTCTTCGCCTGGTATGTCTCCTCCTACGTGACCGGCCTGTGGTTGTCGCTGCGCTCGATGCCTCTCGATGTGCTGCCGTCCCGGCCGGTGCGCGCACTGCTCTACGTTGCCCAGGTCGTGCTGCTGCCCGTATTCGGTGTGCTGGAGACGCTGGGAGTCCTGTACGCGGTACTCGCCCCCGAACGCGGCTTCCATGTGATCAAGAAATCGGGTGAAGCGACGGGCGTCGCCGAGGCGCTGGCGGGACCCCAGCGGGAAGGCGCGCCGGTGCGGGCCGCTGCCCTCGACCGCGTCTAATCCGCCGGCCGCTTCCCTAGGCGATGATGCGCGCGTGGCCCTCCCCCCGCGTGCGCCTGGCCGCGCGGCCCCCCGCGTCTCCGCCGCCGCACCTCCCCGCTCGACGGCCGCCGCCCCTCCCGGGCGGACGGGCGCCGTACCTCCCGGGTCGACCGGCGCAGCCAGGCTGGGCCTGATGCTGCTCACCGGGGTGACGCTGGCCGGCTGCGGCACCCCCAGCCACGCGGCGACCACCGGCCGCCCGGTACCGCTGGTTCGCCCCACGAGCGCGTCCGGGCCGCCGGCGCCGCCAGCGCGAGTGACCGTACGCCCGTCCTCCCCGAAGGTCACTCCCACCCCGACGCCCACGCTGTCCCACCCACCGGCGACGTCGGCGGTGCCACTCCCGACCCCTGCCACCACGGTTTCACTCCGGTCCAGCTCCTATTCGTTGCGCACGTTCACCGAGCCGGGCGGCGCGCAGGTGACGGTGGCGGTGTTCCCGGCGGGGACGGTCCGGCTGGTTCTGCACGCCGGGTCGACGGACCCGGGCGGCGCGGCCAGCGGCCTGCAGGCCCGGTCGGTGATCACCGCGGCGGAGCGGCCGACCCTGGTCGGTGCGTTCAACGGCGGGTTCCTGCTGTCCAGTGGGGCCGGCGGTTACGTGCAGGAACGCCGGGTGATCAGGTCGCTGGTGAACGGGCTCGCGACCGTGACCATCGACGGCAGCGGGGTCCCGCGGGTGGGGGTGTGGGGCCGGGATCTGGGGGGCAGCCCGTATAGCGCCCGGCAGAACCTGCGGCCGCTGGTACTCGGCGGTCGGCCGGCGCCGGACGTCGGCTACCCCTCGCACTGGGGTGCGGTGCTGGGCGGCAGCTACGTGGTGGCCCGCAGCGCGCTGGCCTCCGACGGCGCCGGGGACCTGATCTTTGCCGGCAGCATGGCGACGACGCCCGCCGACCTGGCCGCCGCGCTGATCGGCGCCGGGGCCAGCACCGGGATGGAGTTGGACATCAATCCGCAGTGGGTGCAGCTGGCGCTCGCGGCCTCGCCCGGCGGGCCGCTGCAGACCGGGCTGCCGGGCCAGCATCGGCCCGCCTCGCAGTACCTGACCGGCTGGTCCCGCGACTTTTTCGCCGTTCTTGCCCGGTAGCCGCGATACTGCGCGCGTGGGCAGTCCCAGCGAGTCGGCGCTCGCCGAGTTCCTTGCGCTGGCGGCGCGGATCGAGCGGCTGCTGATGGCCGCGCCGGGCCGGACGGGGTTGGACAGCGAGCGGCTGGCGGGGTGGAAGGCGGCGAACGCCGAGCGCGGCTGGGAGGTGCTGCGCCGTCGGAGCCTCTACCAGGCCCAGCTGATGATCATCTCCGATGCGGTGCTGGCCGACTGGCTGCAGCACGCCCGGGAGACGCTGACCGCCGATCCGCCGGACGGGGCGCCCCCCGCGGCCTCGGGCCCCGCGGCCGGCCCGGCGACCGGCTGAGGTAGGCGGCGGGGGATCAGCCGCCGAGCGGGGTCAGCGGTGTCACGTGGGTCTGCTGGCCGCCGGCGCCTTGGCTCTGCGTCGAGCAGATTTGTACGCCGCTCCCGGGCAGGGCCACCGTCGTCGCGACCGTTTCCCCCGGCGGGAAGACCCGCAGCTGGGTCGCGGTTTGCGGGGTGCAGAACGAGGGCGGGTAGTTGCCGGCCTCGGCGACAGCCATGTTGGTGCTGGCCGTGGCGCCGGGGGCCAGCGTGACGGTGGCGGCTGGCCGTTCATCCCGGGCGGCGGGGGCGCCGACCTGGCTGCCCGCGGCGGACAGGAACGACACGCCCGGGTAACCGAACAGCGTGCAGGGGGCCGTACCGGCGTTCGTGAAGTGCAGTTCGGTGACGATGCTGCCGGCCGTGCCCTGCGACGGGCCGAGGCTCACGTGCAGGCCCGAGCTGCGGCAGGCGGTCGGCGCGGACTGCACCGGCGCGTTGCTCGGCGGCGGCAACGACGCGGTGCCCACGGAGGGCGACGGAACGGTCGGGGCGGGCGCGCTGGTCGTCGGCGCCGGGGTGCTGGCGGTAGAGCTGGTCGCGGACGGGATCTGGGTCAGCCGGACCGGCCCGCCGCCGCCGGGTAGCGCGAGCGCGCCGACGACGCCCGCCGCGGCGAGGCCGAGTACGGGCAGCGCGACCGCGGCCTGCCGCTGCCGCCGGCGGCGCCGCCCGAGGGCTCGAATCCGGGCGCGGTCCTCCGGGCCGAGGGCGGCCGGGCCAGCCGGGTCGTCGAGGTAGCGGAACTGGTCTGTGCCGGGCATCTCAGGCCTCCGGGGCGACGAGGGTGCGCAGGCGGGCGAGTCCGCGCGCGGTGTGGCTTTTGACGGTGCCGATCTCCAGGCCGAGGGCGTCGGCGGTTTCCCGTTCGCTCCAGTCGGCGAGGTAGCGCAGCGCGACGACTTCCCGCTGGCGGCGGGGGAGGCTGCGCAGGGCGGCCTGCAGGTCCAGGCGCTGTTCGATGTGCGGGTCGGGGGTGGTGTCGGGTTGGACCAGGGCCCGCTGGTGGGAGCGGGCGACCTGGGCCCGGCGGGTGCGGTCCAGCGCCAGGTTGGTGGCGACGGTCACCGACCAGGGCTGCGCATGGCCCTCGATCCGGCGCCATTGGGCGTAGGCCCGAATCAGGGTTTCGCCGGCGATCTCCTCAGCGTCGGCGGCGGAACCGAGCAGCCGGTAGGCGGCCCGGTAGGCCAGGGCACGCAGGTCGTCGAAGGCCGCGTCGAAGGCGGCATCCACTCGCGCCATCCCGGGCCCCCTCATGTCTTCGGGCGGATCACCAGTCTGACGTTGCAGCGGCCGCTGAGGTTGTCACGGGGTGGACGTGGTTCGCGCCGGCGAGCTCACCGCCGCCGGTCCGCTGGCCCGCGCCGTGGCGGTCCCGGAGCCCGCGCCGCCGGGCAGCGACGACGTCGGGGTCGGGCTCGGCGTCGGCGCCGGCTGGCTGGCCGGTGGCGGCGGGCCGGTCCCCTGGCTGGGGGTCGTACGCGCGGTCGAGGAGTCGGTCGGGGTTGGAGTGGGGGTACGGGTGACCGCCGGCTTGCGTGGACTCGTCGGGCTGGCCCCCGCCGGGGGGATGGGGGCCGGCCGGATCACGAAGTACAGCGCCATCACCGCGAGGAAGGCGACGGTCAAAAGGACGGTTGAGCGGCGCAGCCGCGCGAGCAGGCGCATCAGCTCATCCCGACGGCGTCGGCGGTGTCCAGTTCGGGCGGGAGCTGCACTCCCTGCGGCCGGAGCGCGATCGCGACCCGGGCGCGCAGCTGACGGCCGACGTCGAACTGCTTGCCGGGCAGGGTGCGGGCGACCAGCCGGATGTTGAGCGTGTCGACCTCGATGCTTTCCACGCCCATCACCGACGGGGCGTCCAGCATCAGCTCACGCAGCTCGGGGTCCTTGAAGGCCTGCGCGCCGACCTCGGCGAGGATGTTGGTGACCGCGGTGACGTCGACGCTGGTGGGGAACGGGACGTCGACGACGGCGCGGGCCCAGTCCCGGGACAGGTTGGTGACCTGCACGATCTGGCCGTTCGGGGTGATGATGACCTCCCCGTTGGCGGTCCGGATCCGGGTGACCCGCAGCGTGACGTCCTCGACGGTCCCGTTGACCGCCGCGGGGACGCCCACGACGGAGAGCCGGACGACGTCGCCGAAGCCGTACTGCCGCTCGGCGATCAGGAAGAAGCCGGACAGGATGTCCTGGACCAGGCGTTGCGCCCCGAAGCCGAGCGCGACGCCGACGACGGCGGCCGGCGCGACCAGCCCGGTGATCGGGACGCCGAGCCGCTGGATGACCAGCACCGTGGCGAGGATGTAGATGAGCACGACGGTGGCGTAGGTGGCGACCTGCGCGAGGGCGTGCCGGTGCTTGGCGGCCTCCGAGCGGACCAGCGCGTCGGATTCCTTGGCCTGCTGATCGATCCGGGCGGTGATGTGGTCCCCGGTCCAGCTGACCAGCCGGCCGAGCAGGACCGCGCCGAGCACCACCAACACAATGATCAAGCCGCTACTGCGGGCCCAGGTGGACACGTCGGTGAGCGGGGCGACGGCACTAATCACCGCCCCAGTGTTGCTTACCCGTCCCTCGGGCCGGGGCGGGCCGGCCCGGCTGCGCCGGGCCGCCCCGCCCCGCCGGTGCCGGTCAGGGGGTGCCGCTCAGGTGTTGCCGCTCAGGAGGTGACCGTGAGAGTCCCGTGCATCGACGGGTGGATCGTGCAGCCGAACTTGTAGGTGCCGGGGGTGCTCGGTGCGGTGAACGTGGCGGTGGCCCCCGCGTTGACCGGGACGTCGAAGGTGGGCCCGTCGACCGCGGTCACCGTGTGTTGCACCCCGTCGGTGTTCCG
>DASYGP010000035.1:0-12689 GCA_035999615.1 Mycobacteriales bacterium | reverse complement strand
GGTGAGAACCCCCGTAGACCTCGACGCCGTCCGCCGCCGCGTTGGGGCGTCGGTGTTCGAACGGGTCGCGGGGGCCGACGGACCCGAGCATCACCAGCGCATTCACGACAGCGAGGGTGAGCGCTGGTTCGCCGACGATCGGCCCATCCGCACCGTGCACGGGGATGCTTCCATGTTCGTCGGGGGGCTGCGGGCGCTGCTGCTGCAGTCGTTGCACCCGTTGGCGATGGCGGGGGTGGCCGGCCATTCCGGGTACCGCGGCGACCCGTGGGGACGGCTGCAGCGCACCAGCTACTTCCTGGCGGTCACCACATTCGGATTGGCCAGCGACGCGGACGCGACCATCGCCCGGATCAAGCAGGTGCATCAGCGGGTGACCGGCACCGCGCCGGATGGCCGGCCGTATGCGGCCTCGGACCCGCACCTGTTGACCTGGGTGCACTTGACCGAGACCGACAGCTTCCTGCGCGCCCACCACCGGTTCGGGGCCCGGCCGTTGGACGCGGCCGGGCGCGATGACTACGTCGCGGACATGGCGCGGGTCGGTGCGGAGGTTGGCGTGCCGGACCCGCCGCACACCGAGGCCGAGCTGGCGCTGCGGCTCGCCGAGTTCCGCGGGGAGCTGCAGGGGACCGCCGAGGCCCGGTCCGCGGCGATGTTCGTGCTGCTGCACCCGCCGCTGCCGTTGATCGCGCGGGCGCCCTACGCCGTGCTGGCGGCGGCGGCGACGTCGCTGCTCCCGGGCTGGGCCCGGCGTCCCTTGCACCTGCCGCACCTGCCGCTGACCGAGGCGGCGTTGGTCCGTCCGGCTGGCGAGGCAGCGGTGCGCGCGATCCGCTGGGCGATGCGTCCGGCTAGTTAGCCCGCTCGGCGGGGACGTCGGCCGGGCGGTCCTCGTGGGTGACGCTGAGATAGACCACGAAGGCGGCGATCAGCACCGCGAGGGTCAGGCTGACCGGGCCGGCCCCCAGGTTGAGGCCGCCGCGGACATGCGAGACGCCTAGCCCGTCGGCGATCGAGGCGCCGAGCGGCCTGGTCACCACGTAGGCGAACCAGAAGGCGAGGATGGCGCCCATCCCGAATCGTTGGTACGCCACCGCCGGAATACTGATCACGACGGCGAACAACACGGCCGAGGCGAAATAACCCAGGTGCAACGTGATGGCCGTCATGTCCCCGGCGGCGGTCCCCAGCGCGAACGTGGCCATCACCGCGGCCCAGTAGAACATCTCGCGGCGCGGGGTGTAGATGCTGTGGATCGACAGGGTGTGCTCGGTCCTTTGCCAGAGCGCGAACGTCGCCGCCAAGGCCAGCGCGAAGAACACCGTGGAGACCACGTAGGGAATGCCGAGCCCGACGTGCAGCACGTCCGCGGCCATGGTGCCGAAGACCCCGACCATGGACACGGCGAGCCAGTATTTCCAGGGCACGTAGCGGGGCGCGGCAAACTGCACGATGAGGGCCACGGCAAGCGCGATTGCGCCGAGCGCGACGGCCAGCACCGGTGGGATCCGGTGCACGAGGTAGTCCGAGGTGGACTCGCCCATCCCGGTGGTCAGCCCCTTGGTGATCCAGAACGCGACGCTGATTTCGGGAACCTTGCTGGCCGCATGCCCGAGGGTGGCGGAGGCGGGCTTTCGGTACGTTTCACCGGTCGTCACCACCAGATTGTGCCAGTTCGGTGTGGCTTGACCGGACAGCCCCGACTCCGGACGGGCAGACTCGGCGGATGAGCGCCTCCGGTGACGGCGCCGCGCTGCTTCTCGTGGAGGATGACCGGGAGCTGGCCGGGCTGCTCGAACGAGTCTTGCAAGCCGAGGGGTACGCCGTCGCCCGGGCGGCCGATGGGCAGCGCGGCCTGCACCTGGCCCTGACCCGGCCCTTCGATGTGATGATCATTGACCGCGGGTTGCCGGCGATCGAGGGCCTGGATCTGGTGTCCCGGCTGCGCGGGGAGGCGGTGGCCGCCCCGATCCTCGTGCTGTCGGCCCGGGGCACCACCCAGGACCGGGTGGACGGATTGGACGCGGGGGCGGAGGACTACCTCGCCAAACCCTTCGAGATCGCCGAGCTGCTCGCCCGGCTGCGGGCGTTGCTGCGCCGCTCCCACGGACAGTCCCCGGCGGTCGGGGTGCCCGGTGGCGTGCTGGACATCGCGGCCCGCACCGTTCGTCGGGCCGGCGGCGAGCAGATTGAATTGTCGGTACGCGAAGCCGGTCTGCTGGCCTTGTTGGCGACCCGGCCCGAGCAGGTGTTCAGCCGCCGAGACCTGCTGATCCGGGTTTTCGACGCGGCCGAGTCCGAGAACGTCGTCGATACCTACGTGCACTACTGCCGGCGCAAACTCGGCCGTGGGGTCATCCGGACCGTCCGCGGGGTCGGCTACCGGCTCGGGATCCGGTGAGCACCTCGCGGCGTGCCCTCGGCGACGACCTGCTGGTCCGCCGGGCGGCGCGTGAGGTCGCGCTGCGGGCCGCCGGGTTGGTCGCGCTCAGCGTCCTGCTGCTCGCCGGTCTGGTGACCGGGCTGTTCGTGCAGGGACAACGCAGCGCCGAGGACGCGCTGCTGCGCGGAGCGGCGGCCAGCGCCGACGATGTCGTCGATCCGCCCCCTGGCTCCTGGCTGGTGCTGACCCGGGGCGCCCAGGTGCTGAGCTCGCCGGGCCTGCCGAACGACCTCACGCCGGTCTTGGCGAAGCTGCGCAACGACGCCGGGCCTCGCACGGTGCTGATCGATGTGCGGGACGCCCCACGCCACCGTGAGTACCGCATCGCGACCGAACGGCGATCCGGGGAAATCGTGCAGGTCGCGCTCGACCTGACCGGCGACCATCAACAGCGATCCCGGCTGCTCACCGCCATGGGCGCTGCCTGCCTGCTCGGGCTGGTGTTCGCGGTGGGGCTCGGTGTGCTGCTCGGTCGACGGGCGGTGCGCCCGCTGGCCCAGGCCCTGCGGTTGCAGCGCACGTTCGTCGCGGATGCCAGCCACGAGCTACGGGCGCCGCTGACGGTGCTGAGCACCCGCGTGCAGGTCCTTGACCTGGCCCTGCAGGGCGCGGCGCTGCCGGCCGATGTGCTGGCCGACTCGCGGGGGGTGCTCCAGGACGTGCAGCGTCTCGGTGAGGTCGTCGAGGACCTGTTGGTGGCCGCGGATCCGGCGGGACAGGAGGCGCACCAGCCCGTTGAGCTGCGCCAACTCGTCGAGGACGTCGTGGCGAGCGCGACGGCGCACGGGATCCAGGCCGGCGTTCGGCTGCGCGGCGACGGTGACCGGCCCGGGCCGCCGTGCTGGGTGCTGGGGGCGGCGCCGGCGCTCCGGCGGGCCGTGCTGGCCCTGATCGACAACGCCATCGATCACACCCCGAGCGGCGGCGAGGTGCGGGTGGCGACCCGTCGCGAGCGCCGCCAGGTCATCGTCTCGGTCAGCGACACCGGCCCGGGCATCGATCCGGCGCTCGGCAGGGATGTCCTGCGCCGGTTCCATTCCGGCGCTCAGCGCTCCGGGCGGGTGCACTACGGGCTCGGCCTGGCCCTGACCCACGACGTCGCCAACCGGCACGGCGGCCAGTTGCGCCTCGCGGCGGCCGAGGTGGGCACCACCTTTGAGCTGGTCGTGCCGGAGGCCGAGCTGGACTTACCGGAAACGCAGCACTGATTCAGCGAAATCCCAGGCTGGCGCACGCTGGGCTCCCAGAATCGTCCAAGAATCCCCGGGCACAGTGATCATTCGTGTCCACCCGTACCGGCGCCCGTCCGCAGGCCGGCCCTGCGTCGTCGTCGCCGCGCGCCGGCGGGCGTCCGGCCGGGCGTCCCGCCCGGTGGTGGTGGCGCGACGCCGCCACGGCCGGGTGCGGGGTGACGGCGCTGATCGTGGTGGTCCTGTGGCTGTCCGGGCGCGGCCTGCAGGGTCTGGGTGGCTCGCCGGCCGCGTCGCTGACCTCCCTCGGTCGGCTGACCGGGCTGGTGGCCGCCGATCTGCTGCTGATTCAGGTGCTGTTGATGGCGCGTGTCCCGATGATCGAGCGCAGCTACGGTCAGGACGAGCTGGCCCGCCGGCATCGGCTGGTCGGGTTCTGGTCATTCAACCTGCTCCTCGCGCACATCGTGTTCATCACGTTCGGGTACACCTTCAGCGCGCACACCGACGTGGTGCACGAGAGCTGGCGGCTGGTCAGTTCCTACGGCGGCATGGTGCTCGCCGTCGCCAGCACGGCCGCGTTGATCCTCGTCACGCTGACCTCGATCCGGCGGGCCCGCCGGGTGCTGCGCTACGAGTCCTGGCACCTGCTGCATCTTTACGCCTATCTCGGCGTCGGGCTGTCCATCCCGCACGAGATCTGGACCGGGCAGGATTTCGCCACCTCGGGGCTGGCCCGGGTCTACTGGTGGACCTCCTACGCCGTGGCCGCCGGGGCGGTGGTGGTCTTCCGGGTCGGGATGCCCGTCTGGCGGACCGTGCGGCACGGCATCACCGTCACCTCCGTGGTCCGCGAAAGCAGCGATGTGTTCACCGTGCGGATGGGTGGCCGCGGTCTGCACCGGCTTCCGGTACGGGCCGGGCAGTTTTTCATCTGGCGTTTCCTGGACGGTCCGGGCTGGTCCCGCGGGCATCCCTATTCGCTGTCGGCCGCGCCGCGGCACGACCGGGTACAGATCACCGCCAAGGATCTCGGCGACGGCAGCAACCGGCTCCGGACGGTTCGCCCCGGCACCAAGGTGCTCATCGAAGGCCCCTACGGCCGGCTCACCGGCGAGCACCGGGTCGGCACCAAGGTGGCCATGCTCGCCTGCGGCATCGGGATCACCCCGATGCGGGCGCTGCTGGAGGACTTGGCATACGCCCCCGGCGACGCGGTCCTGATCTACCGGGCCCGCAGCAAGCCGGACCTCGTGTTCCGCGCCGACCTCGACCAGCTCGCCCAGCGCCGAGGCATCACGGTCCACTACCTGACCGGCCCGCGCATCTCCGGCCGCAGCTCCTGGCTGCCGCGGGGCGGCCCGCGGCTGCGCGACCAGGATGCCTTGCTCGGCTTGATCCCGGGGCTGCCCGACTACGACCTATTCGTCTGCGGGCCAGATGGGTGGATGGAAGCGGCGTGCGCGGCGGCGCTCGCCGCCGGTGTGGACCCCGCCCGGTTGCATCAGGAGCGCTTCACATGGTGACCGGTACCCGGCGCAACGCCGCCGTACTCGGTGCCACGGCGCTGACCGTGGCGGTCCTGTTCCTGTTTCCCACCAGCACCAACAGCGGGGGAGCCCAGCGCCGTCCCGGCCAGGCGATCGCGCCCGCCGGGATCGTGAGCTCGCCGACCCCGCCCAGCCCGTCGCCCGCGCCCGGCGGATCCGCGGCGGCCAGCTCGGCCCCGGCGGCCGCCCCCGTCCTGGTGGTGAACGGCACGTCCGCCGACACCCAGTACGGTCCGGTCCAGGTCCAGCTGAAGGTCCAAGCCGGCCGCGTCCTGTCGGCCACCGCGATCGACTATCCGCAGGAGAGCGGCCGCGATCAGGAGATCAACAGCAACGCCATCCCGATCCTGCAGCAAGAAACCGTCCGGGCGCAGAGCGCGCACATCGACAGCGTGTCCGGGGCTACGTACACCTCGGGCGGCTATCTGCAGTCACTGCAAGCCGCGCTCGACGCCGCGCATCTGCACTGACCCGCGCCGGTCAGGGCGTCAGCGCCGCCCCTAGGTCAGCGGGATCGCGGAACGCGCAGGCGCCGGGATGACGTTCGGGGAGCAGGCAGACCCTGCCGCTGGCCAGATGGGTCATGCCGCAGCGGTGCCCCGCGGCCGCCGCGGCATGAATCTGGCTGTTGTGCAGGTCGCGCCGGTCGTGCCCGGACGCCGGCTCTCCGGGGCTCGGCCGTCGGCCGGGCTCTCCGGGGCTCGGCCGGCGGCCGGTTGACGCAGCCCCGGGGCCGCGGGGGCGACGCACCCGGGGCCGCGGATGCGGATGCGGGTGCGGATCGGTCTTGGATCGGGCCCGGGCCGCCGGGACCGCCACCGGGCGCGGCCGGTGTTGCGGGTTCGGCGGATCGGCCGATTGCTCCGGGGGGTCGGCCGGACGTGCGCCCGCCCGTTCCAGGCGCTGCGCCTGCTGCGCGCGTTCCCAGGTCTGGGCCAGGTCCTCCCCGACCCGGCGGGTCGCGACCCCCAGCAACGCTGGCACCTGCGCGGTCCGCAACGCCTTGCGCAGCCGCGCCGCCCGGGCCCGGGCGCCGACCACATCGGTCTCCACCGCGAGGATCGCGAACTCACGCCCGTCGACCCGCCCGGTCACATCGCAGGGCTGGGAGGCATGCGCGAGCAGCTTGGCGCAGGACCGCAGCTGCGCGTCGCCGGCGGCCTGCTCGGCGGGGTCGGCCTCGACGCCGTATGAGTCGGCCGCCGGCCGGTCCTCGACGGTGAGCGCCAGGACGCTGCAGCGGCTGCCGAACCGGCGGCAGCGGGCCTGCTCCATGTGCAGCAGGGCCTCGAAGCCGCGCCGGTTGCGCAGCCCCGTCAAGGGGTCCCGCTCGGCCAACGCGTAGGCCTGGGCCGCCTCGGCCGAGCGATCGTGGGTGGTGCGCTCGCCGTCCAGGATCGTGCCGAGCATCCGCCCGATCAGCGTGACGGTCGGCATCGCCTCGGCCAGGCTGTCCGGCCGGGGTACCCCGGCGAAGGCACACAGCGTCCCGAACAGCTCACCACGCTCCAGCCGTAACGGGACCCCGAGGTAGGCGCGGACCCGGGCGAGTGGCCCGATCGCCGCCTTCTCGTACACCGGTATATGGGTGAAACGGGGCGCCAACGACGGGGCGGCACCACTCGCCATCTGCACGCAGAACGACGCCTGCCAGGAGAACGCCGCCCCCGGCGGGGCAAGATCGGCCCAGGCGCCGGCGCGGGCGATCACCAGCTGCCGGTCCTCCTGCACGCAGGTGACCAGCCACAGGTCCATGCCGGGAACCTTCTGGTTCAAGTAGCTGACGGCGGCGGTGGCCGCCGGACCGAAGCCGCCGAACGGGGCGCCGGGCTGATGGGGGTCGGGAACGGGGAGCGAAGGTTCCTCGGGAGCGAACAAATCGGGATGCATGGCATCGCCTCAAAAGCATCAATTTTGTGCGGATGCACGCGGCAGGACAAGCCGTTCTCGGGAGTGGCCGCGCACGGGTGGGGGACCGATTGGCGTCCCAACGTAACCCGCCTTCGCGCCCCCGGACAAGCGGAAAAACCCACCCGGATAGGGATGTTTTGCCCCCGGATTTGCCGTATCCGGCTCAACGGCGACGCCACGGTTTCAGGGCGGCGGTGGCCAGGGCCGCGGCCGCGAACGACAGCAGCGAGGCGCTCATCCAACTGGCTGGGGTGAAGCCGAGGGCGCTTTGCAGGTGCGCCCACAGCCGCGCCCAGGCGGAGATCGCGGTGGGGTTGATCAGCTGATAGACGCAGAAGCCGAGCAGCCACGGGGCGAGCAGCGTCCAGCGGGCCGGCGCCGTCTGCGAGGTGTCCCAGTTTTTGCTTCCACCGAACAGGAAGTACTCGACGATGAAGATCGCCGACAGCGGCACGAACACCGAACCCAGCAGGTAGAGGAAGTTCTGGTAGGCGCTGATGTTGATCGCGAGCGCCCCGGCCGTCGCCAGGGCTCCGGTCAGGACGGCGAGGACGCGACGGTCGGCGAGCGGGCGCAGGTTCTGCACGGACACCACGGTCGAGTACACGTTGGTGAACGACTCGTCGAGTTCGCGCAGCACCAGCACGGCGAACGGCAGCCAGCCGAACGGCAGCACGATGAAGGCGTTGAACAGGTGCGATTCGGTGTTGCCGTGGGTGGAGACCACGGTGGAGAAGGCCAGCAGACCCAGGGTGTAGTACACGATCTGGGTGGCGCTGTATCCGGCGAAGGTGCTGCTGAACGCGGCCCGCCGGGTACGCGCGTGCCGGCTGTAGTCGGCCGCCAACGGAACCCAGGAGATCGAGACGGCGATCACCGCGTCGGTGGCCAGCCAGAAGCCGGACCACGATCCGTGCGTGATCCCGGGAAGCGGATGGCGGCCGAACTCGATCAGGAAGAAGACGGTGGATCCGGCGACCGCGACCAGCGCGTAGCGGCGCAAGGTCCGCACCACACCCAGGGGACGCAGCGCCATCGCGGTGGTGAGCACCCCGGCCGCGACGATGTAGGGCCAGCGCACCTTCCACGGCAAAAGCTGCTCGGCGGCCGTCGAGATCACGACGAGTTCGAAGATGCCCCAGCCCAAGCACTGCAGCAGGTTCAGCGCCGTCGGCAGGTAGGACAGCCGGGCCCCGAACAGGCCGCGCAGCAGCACCATCGCCGGCCGGCCGGTCTGCGCTCCGGCCAGCGCGGCCAGCGCGAGCGGCAGCGTGCCGAGAGCGGATCCGACGAGCACCGCGGTGAACGCCGCAAGCAGCGACATCGACGTGCCGGTCGGCGCGAGCACGAACAGCGCGGCGGTGGGGCCGAGCAGGCTGACCCCGAGGTTGCCCCACAGCGCGACCTGGTCGAACGCCCCGAGGGTGCGGGGTTGCGGGTCGGCGAGGGTCCGCCCCGGCTCGGTCGCCGGCTCGGCCTGGGTGCGGTACTGGGTGATCGACATACAACTGCTCCCTTTACGGGCATCGTGGGGCGGGTCCGGTCAGAGCACTGGCATGCCTTCGGTGGGTGAGGAGGCCCGGGCGTGATGCCGCTTCGGGATCCGTCCGGCGCCGCGGGCCAGCCGCCCGGCGCTGACCGCCGCGGCCATCGCGGCAGCCATCTGGGCCGGGTGCTGCGCGCGGGTGATCGCCGAGGCCAGCAGCACCGCGTCGCAGCCCAGTTCCATCGCGAGCGCCGCATCCGAGGCGGTGCCGATGCCCGCGTCGAGGATGACCGGCACCCGCGCCTCACTGACGATCATCGCGATGTTGTCGGGGTTGCCGATCCCCAACCCGGTCCCGATCGGCGAGCCGAGGGGCATGACCGCCGCGCAGCCGGCCTGCTGCAACCGCCGGGCCAGCACCGGATCATCGTTGGTATACGGCAGGACGACAAAACCCTGCGCCACCAACGCCTCGGCCGCCTCCAGCAGCTCGAACGGGTCGGGCAGCAGGGTGCGGTCATCGGCGACCACCTCGAGTTTGACCCAGTTCGTGCCGAGCGCTTCCCGGGCCAGCTGCGCGGTCCGGACGGCCTCGTGGGCGGTACGGCAGCCCGCGGTGTTGGGCAGCACCCGCACCCCGCGGCGCTCGAGCACATCCAGGATCGAACCGTGGGTGCCGGGATGCGCCCGGCGCATCGCGACCGTGCACATCGCGGTCTGCGAGGCGGCCAGCACCTCGTCGAGTACCTGCATGCTCGGCACGCCGCCGCTGCCCAGGATCAGCCGGGAGGCCAGCAGCTCGTCGGCCAGCTGGAACGAGTCGTTCATCGTCACCCTCCCTGCACGGCAGTCAGGATTTCGATCGCCTGACCGTCGCGGACCGCGAAGGTGGACCACTCGGCCCGCGGCACGACCTCGCCGTCGACGGCCGCGGCGCTGCCCCGGCCCCCTGGGCTGGTATTGCCGGCCGAACGGTGCCGGTCGATGAGTTCGGCGAGGGTCAGCTGGGCCGCCACGGTGTGCGGGTCGCCGTTGATCGTCAGCTGCACGAGATCGGCTCCGCGGAGCGCGGCCGGTCTGGGGTGAACCGGTCCGGGGTGAACGGGGCGAAGTTCGGCGGCAGCTGACCGTCGACGATGAGCGCGCTGACCGCGTCGGCGGTCACCGGGGTGAGCAGGATCCCGTTGCGGTAGTGGCCGGTAGCGGCGATCAACCCGTCCAGCCGGGTGCGGCCCACGATCGGGGCGTTGTCCGGGGAGCCGGGCCGGACACTCGTGCTGATCTCGGTGAGCTCCGCTTCCCCCAGCAGCGGGAGCAGCGCCTGCGCGTCGCGCAGCAACTCATAGACGGCGCCGGCGCGGGGCCGCAGATCGAAACCCGCCTCTTCGCTGGACGCGCCGAGCACCAGCTCACCGCCGGCCCGGGGCACGACGTACACGGCCGAACCCTGGACCGAGCCGCGCACGATCCGGCCGAGCACCGGCGCCCCCGGCAGGCGCAGGCGCAGCGTCTGCCCCTTGACCGGCCGGACCGGGGGCAGCGCCCCTTCGGGCACGCCGCGAAGCTGCCCGGACCAGGCTCCGGCCGCGAGCACCACCACCTGCGCGGTGAGCCGCTCGCGGCTGTCGCAGATCACCCCGGTGGCCCGCTCGGCCCGGCTGGTGAGCTGCTCGGCCCGGGCCCGGATCAGCCGCACCCCGGCCCGGGTGGCCGCCGCCTGCAAGGCGGCGTGCAGCAGCCGGTTGTCGACCTGATGGTCATCGGGGGCGAGCAGGCCGCCGGGCAGCCCGGCCGCCAGCGCCGGCACCGCGGCGCGCAGCTCCCGCCCGGTGAGCAGATCCATCCGGCGCCCCAGCCCAGCGGCGTAACGCTGCAGATCGCGCAGCCCGGCCAGGTCGGCCGCGTCCCACCCGGCCACGACGGTTCCGCAGGGCCGGTAGCCGACCTGCCGGCCGGAGGCCTGGGTGAGTTCCTCGACGAAGCTGGGATAGCGGCCGGCCGAGTCCACGCCCAGCGCGAGCAGCGGTGCCTCGCCAAAGTGCAGTTCGGTGACCGGCGCGAGCATCCCGGCCGCGGCGCTCGAGGCGCCGGAACCCGGGTCCGGGTCGACCACGGTGACCGCGAGCCCGCGCTGCGCGCAGCGCCACGCGACGCCGAGGCCGATCACCCCCGCGCCCACCACCAGCACATCGCCCATGTCCCGTGCCCATCTCCCGCTGAACGGACGACGGCGGAGCTGGGGATGCGGCCTCCCTGCGCCGGCATTACCCGGATCAGGTTCAACGGTCGGCGGCTCCCAGCCAGCCCTCTCAGCCCGGTCCACACCGGGCTCCCGTGTACAGCCGGGACCCTACCCCCCGCGGACCGGTGGCCGGCGCGACCGGTAGCTTCGCCGCGTGCCCGACATCCGCGCGGTCCTCGCCGATGCCCGGCTCTACCTGTGCACCGACTCGCGGGCCCGCCAGGGCGATCTTGAAGATTTCCTGGACGCGGTACTCGGCGCGGGTGTCGACATCGTCCAGCTGCGGGAGAAGGGGCTCGAGGCCCGCGCGGAGATCGCGCTGCTCGAGGTGTTCGCGCGGGCAGCGGAACGGCACGGCAAGCTGTTCGCCGTCAACGATCGGGCCGATGTCGCGTACGCGGTGCGCGCACCGGTGCTGCACCTCGGGCAGGACGACCTGCCGACCGCGGTGGCCCGCCGCATCATCGGGACCGACCCGGTGATTGGCCGCTCCACGCACACCGCCGCGCAATTCGACGCGGCGAGGGTCGAGCCCGGCGCGGACTACTTGTGCGCCGGCCCGACCTGGAGCACACCGACCAAGCCGGGTCGCCCCGCCGCCGGGCCGGAACTGCTGGCCCACGCGGCGGCCGGGCCACCAGCCCGGCCGTGGTTCGCGATCGGGGGTATCAGCTCCCCGGAGCGACTCGAACAGGTGCTCGGCTGTGGCGCCCGCCGGGTGGTGGTCGTACGGGCCATCACCGAGGCGCCGGACCCGGGCGCCGCCACCCGGGCGATCGCCGACCGACTGCACGCCGTTGAGCCAAAAGCCTGAAACCCCTTGCCCCCTTGGGTTCGCGGTCCTAGGTTTGAGATCGCTCGCGGGGGACGCACGGGGAAGGCTCGTCGGGGGAACCACACGGATCGCTGCAGTTGACCCCAGCAGCTCGATCGGTTGAACACGACCGTACGGAGGCTGCACCGATGCTCCCTGATGATGCTGTGGCGCGCCGCACGTCGACTGGAACAACGTCGGCTGGAACCACGACGCGTCAGTCGCTGGCCGGACTCCTGCGGGCCTGCGACCAGCAAGCCTTCGTGGTCCTCGGCCGTCGGGCCCAACGCGAGCAGGCCCGGGCCGCGGTGGCGGCCCGCCGCGCGCTGCGCGGAACAGACGCGCTGCGCAGCGGGTGGCGATCCGCGGCTCGACCGGGCACACCGGCTCGGGGGCGCACGACGGTGGCCGCGGTGCCCACCCCACCGGCCGGATAACGGTCCGGCCGCCCCATCAGTAAGGGGGGATTTTCGACATGAGCAATCTGTCCACATCCGCGCCGACCCAGCGGGGGCTGATCGACCGGTTGGCGATCATGGTTCGGCCCACGTGGGGGGCCCGGGCCAATGCCGCCGACGCGGTGCGGTGGCAGGCGCTGCTGGCGGCGCAGCGGCGCGCCGCTGCCCAGGCCATGGCCCGCGCGCAGGCTGCGGCCGAACGCCGTTCGGGGTAACCCGGACAACTCACCCGCCTCGGCCGCGATAGCAGCTGCTTTCGGGGTTCCGAGGCGTGGAACGGGGAACTTCCCCCACGCAGCGTGTTGCTCCAGACCTCTGGCAGCGCGCGATGAGCGGCGACGCGTACCGGAGGTGCCAGATGGCAGATTCGGCAGATACCGCAGATTTGGTCGCCGCCGACCGCGTGCTGCTGTTGCCGTCGCTGCGCGCGGTCCCGTTGGCGGCCGGCGGCGCCCAGGGGGTCGTGGTCAGTGGCGAACTTGACCTGGCCTCCGCCCCTCGGCTTGAGGCTGCGGTCTGCGCGGCCTATCAGGCCGCGCACCCGCTGGACCGGCTGCTGTCGGGCTGCCGATTCCTGCTGGACCTGAGTGAG
>DASYGP010000014.1:0-4237 GCA_035999615.1 Mycobacteriales bacterium | reverse complement strand
AGGTCGCGAGCGAAGTCACCAAACTGGCGCTCGATTACCCCACCAACCACTCGCTGGCCACTCCGGCGCTGACACCCACCGGGGTGCTGTGGCGCGACACGGTGGAGCAGCGCAGCGGTGGCACCCGGCCCGGCTTCGCGGGTTCCTTCGCATTCTGGGGTTCGTTCGGTTTCGCGCCGCTCGCGAGCGAACCGTTCCTGTTCGGGGTGTACCCGGGGCTGTCCGGCGGCACCATCGGGGTGGCCGCGGGCAATGTGGCGGGGAACAAGCACACCGTCTACCGCTTCGATCAGGGGGAGAAGTTGAGCCCGGCCGAGAAGCAGTTGAACCGTGAGGTGCTGCGGGTGCGGCCGACCGAGGAAACGTCCTACGCCATCCACAACTGGACCAAGGGCCCGCTGAAGGGAACCCCGGAGGGAATCCCCGACGTGCAGGGCACCCCGGGAATCCCGGTGCTCTCGATCCACGGGATCGGCGACCTGTTCGTCCCCTTCGCAATGGAGCAGGTGTACGCGCAGCGCGTGGCTCGCCATGACCAGTCGGACTTGTTCGTCTCCCGGGCAATCCGCGAGGTCAATCACTGCAGTTACACCGACAAGGAACTGAGCACCGGCTTCGCGGACCTGATCACCTGGGCGCACAGCGACTGGGCGGAGGGGGAGGGGCGTCCCGCCGGCGATGAGGTGCTCGACCCGCAGGATGTGGCCAGCCCGAGCTTCGGGTGCACGTTCACCGACCAGACCTCGGGCGCGCACCCGATCTGGACCGCCGTGGGGAACCCGCCGTGTCCCAAGCCCAGCCGTGACCGGGACGGGCGCGACTGAGTCGGCTCTGCGGGAATCGGCCGCTGCGCGAATCGGCCGCCGAGGCTCGGTATCAGCGAGCCCCGACGGCCGATCCGGTCAGCCCTTGCGGCCGATCCGGTGAGTCCCGGCGGCTGATCGGGTCAGCGCCCGCGGCGCCGGTTGGTCAGTCCCGAGACGGTCTGCCGCAGCTTCTCGCGGTTCTGTGGGGTGTCGAAGCGCTGCCGGGCTTGCGTGATCATCTGCTGACCCTGCTGGCTGCGCACGAATGCCACCGCGGCACCGATCATTCCTACGCGTCGTAGGCGCGCCATGTGTCCGACCTCCTTCGCGGCGCCGGGTGCGCCACCCGCCAGTCTTACCCATCCGGCCGGTTCGGCAGCAAGTAGCCTCAACGCTCGGGAGGTGCGCTGATGGGATTCGAACACGTGTTGGTCGCCCGGGAGGGCGAGTTCGCCACGATCACGATGAACCGGCCGGAGCGCCGAAATGCCCTGTCGCACGAGCATTTGCGCGAGCTGCACCGGGCCTTCGAGCAGGTGGGCGGCGGTGATGCCCGCGGCATCGTGCTGGCCGGCAACGGGCCGGTGTTCTCCGCCGGCCACGATTTCGCCGACCTGGTCGACGCCGACCTGGCGGCGGCCCGGCAGCTGCTGTGGACCTGCACGGAGCTGATGGATCTGATCCAGGCCGTCCCGCAGCCGGTGATCGCCCAGGTACACGCCCTCGCCACCGCCGCCGGCTGCCAGCTGGTCGCGAGCTGCGACCTGGCGGTGGCGGCGGATACGGCCGGCTTCGCCGCGCCCGGCGGCAAGGGTGGCTGGTTCTGCCACACGCCGATGGTGGCGATCGGCCGCAACGTGGGCCGCAAGCGGGCGATGGAGATGGCGCTGACCGGGGACGTCATCGACGCGGCGACCGCGCTGGAGTGGGGCCTGATCAACCGGGTCGTCCCGGCCGCGCGACTCGAGAGCGCGACTCGCGAGTTGCTCGCCCGGGCGACGCGCGGGAGTCGTGAGTCCAAGGGCATCGGAAAGAAGGCCTTGTACGGGCAACTCTCCCTGGGCCAACCCGACGGCTATCGCTATGCCGTGGAGGTGATGGCCGCTACCTCGCAGACGGCCGCGGCCCGGGAGGGTGTTTCGGCCTTCTTGGCGAAGCGGCCACCGAGCTGGCCGGCGTGAGCTGGTACCCGGTCCCGGCGGAGCGCGAGCTGCCGGAGGACCTGCAAGGGCTGTTCCGCAAGGCCCGGGAGAACCTCGGTTTCGTGCCGAACGTGTTCACGGCATACGCCTTCCGGCCGGAGCGGCTGCGGACCTGGTTCGCGCACTTCAAGTCGTTGCACGTGCCGACGGAGAACCTGTCGGTGGCCGATCGGGAGATGATCGCGGTGGTCGTCTCCATGGCGAACAGGTGCCTGTACTGCCTGGTCGCGCACGGGGCGGCACTGCGGCAGGCGTTGGGCGATCCGGTGGCCGGGGACCGGATCACCTTGGATTGGCGCCGGGCCGAGCTGGATCCGCGGCGGGCGGCGATCTGCGCCTACGCCGAGAAGCTGACGCGCACCCCGACCGAGATGACCGCGCATGACATCGAAGGATTGCGGGCGGTGGGCCTGTCGCAGGAGGAGGCGTGGGATGTGGCGGAGGTGGCCAGCATGTACAACTTCACGAACCGGATGTCGATGGCCACCAACATGCTGCCGAACGAGGAATACCACGCGCTGGCCCGCTAGCGGCCCGAGCCCTCGGAGCGGCCGCCCGCGAGACCCGGCCCGGCCGCTCAGCCGCGCAGTTGCTTATCGAATTGCCGTCCGCAGGCGGAGATGGCGGCCCGGTCGGACCCGGCTTGCCGCAGGCAGGAACGGTAGGTCTGGCCCGCGTTGGTGTTGAGCACAATCACGCCGACCACGACCAGGGCGACGGAGAGCAGCAACGCGATGATGCCGGTGACCACTCCGGCCACCGCGACCCCGCCGTTGGTGGCCTCCCCGCGCCGGGCCCGGGCCCGGCCTTTGAGCCCCAGGATGAGGGCCGGCACTCCCAGCACGATGCCGCCCAGGACGGTGACCGACAGCACCGCAGCGGCGATGCCCAGCACCAACGCGGCGATCCCCAGCCGGTTGCGCGGTCCCGTGGCTGGCCCAAAGCCCGGCGAGCCAAAACCGGGCCCGCCAAAACCCGGGCCGCCCAGCGCCGCGCCCGGAAACGGTTCGGTCACTGGGCGTGCGCGAGGGCCCGCTCCGCGGCCGCTGCCCGGCGGTCCTGGTAGGTGGTGGCGAGGGTGTTCAGGCCGGTGAGGAACTCCCGCATGGTGATCAGCGCCTGCTGCGCCTCGGCGTCCAGGCCCCCCAGGTCGAATACGCCCCACTGGCGCAGCAGCGGCCAGATGACCTCGTCGTGGTGGATGCGCAGGTCATAGATGCCGGCCTTGGCGATCTGCATGGCCTTGCGGTCGAAGTCGGTGATGCCGGCGCCCGGCATCTTGAAGCCGGTGACCTGCCGGGCGATCGCGCAGACCGTCTGCGACGGCGCCAACGCCAGCGCCGCGGTGATCAGGTCCCGGTAGAAGATCATGTGCAGGTTCTCGTCGGTGGCGACCCGGGCGAGCAGCCTCTCGGCGACCGGGTCTTCGGTGTACCGCCCGGTATTGCGGTGACTGATCCGCGTGGCCAGCTCCTGGAACGCCACATACGCCAACGCGTCCAACGGCTCCAACCCGGGCGAGTCGTAGCCGATCTCGACCTGCGCCATCCGGCCGCGTTCCAGCGCGACCGGGTCGACGCCGCGGGTGACGAGCAGGTAGTCGCGCATGACCAGGCTGTGCCGGCCCTCTTCGGCGGTCCAGCGGTGCACCCAGGTGCCCCAGGCCCCGTCGCGGCCGAACTGCTCGACGATCTCGCGGTGATAGCTGGGCAGGTTGTCCTCGGTGAGCAGGTTGACCTCGAAGGCCAGCTGCGCGATACGGGACAGGGTGGACTGGCCGGCCTCCCACGGTTCGGCCTCGAAGTCGCGGCCGAGCGACCAAGGCACATACTCGTGCGGCATCCATTCGCGGGCGATCGACAGGTGCCGGTCGAGGTTCTTGGCGGCGGTCGGCTCGAGCTCGCGGAGCAGGTCGCCGGTATTCAGCCGGGTGGGCGTGGTCATATTTCTATTCTTCCCCCTGCCGCCCGGTTCAACAGTGCCCAACGTCACAGCCGGGCGAATGTCACAGCACATTCAGGACAAGCTGTCCCTCTCCGTCAGGACGAGATGGCTCCGTCCGTCAGGACGAGATGTCTCTGTCCGTCAGGACAAGATGTCTCTGTCCGTCAGGACAGGATGTCCTTGCGCAGGAACTGGCGCCAGGCGAAGGCGAGCAGTACCGCGCTGTAGCCGATGGACCACAGCGCGCCGCGGGCCATCTGCCCCCAGCTGATCGCCGGTCCGAGG
>DASYGP010000124.1:0-87131 GCA_035999615.1 Mycobacteriales bacterium | reverse complement strand
GTACCCTCCGCCAGAATCGGCAATAGACCTGGCCGGTCGTGAGCCGCGGAACCGCTACGGGAGGCAGGCACATGAAGGGTTTCAAGTCGTTCATTCTGCGTGGCAATGTCGTTGATCTAGCGGTCGCCGTCGTCATCGGCGCGGCCTTCGGCGCGGTCATCGCCTCGTTCGTCAAAAACATCCTGACGCCGATCATCGCCGCGATCGGCGGCAAACCAAACTTTTCGACTCTCAGCTTCAAGATCAACAAAAGCGAGTTCTTCTACGGCGCGTTCATCAACGACCTGATCTCTTTCGTCTTCATCGCCGCAGCTATTTACTTCTTCGTGGTGCTCCCGCTGAACAGCCTCGCCGAGCGCCGGGCCCGCGGGCAGGTGCCCGCAGACGAGACCCCAGCACCGTCGGATGAATCCGTGTTGCTCGCCGAGATTCGCGATCTCCTGGCCGGCCAGGTCCGCCTCTAACCCCCCCGGCCTTCAAAACGACCGGCGACCGCCCGCGGTCAGCCGCCCGGCAGGGTGTCCCCGCCGTCACTGCACGGGAGTTGGCGGGCGCGGCGGCGCCTGCAGTCTTGGCGCGGCTGCGCACCACGGATCCGGTCAGCTGGGTTGACGACCTCGGCGGCTGGATAGTCACGTCCTACGACCATTGCCGGATGGTGCTGCACGACCCGGTCCAGTTCACGGTCGACGACCCACGATTTTCCACCGCGCTGCTGGTTGGACCCAGCATGCTGTCGTTGGACGGGGCGGAGCATGACCGACACCGCCGGCCGTTCGCCGCCTCGTTCCGTCCGGCGGACATCCGAGCCCGGGCCGCGAACGCCATCGAAGCCGAGTCGACGCGATTGGTGTCGCGGTTCGCGGCCCGGGGGGCGGCCGAGCTGCGTAGCGAGCTCGCAGCGCCGTTGGCCAGCGCGACGATGCTGTCCGTCCTTGGCCTGGCCGATCTCGACCCAACTGCCTTCAGCGGCCTCTACGCGCGCCTCGTGGTAGCGATCTCCGAGCTGTCGCCCGGCGGCATGGTCAGCGAGGATGGCCGCGCGGCCTGGCAACGCCTACGGGACATTCTCGAGCCCGCCGCCGCGACGCAGCAGCTGAGCGGGGTGGACATCGTCGAGGCGGTGAGCAACGACGCGGTGCTCCTGTTCGGCGGCATCGACACCACCGAGGGCATGCTCACGAACGCGGTCTTGCACATCCTGTCTTCGCCGCAGGCCCAGGAAATCGGCGCGGATCCGGTGTTGTTGGCGGCCGCGGTCGAAGAGTCGTTGCGGCTGGAGCCCACGGCAGCGCGCGTGGATCGTTATGCCACTCAGGATCTGGAAGTCGGTGGTCGACGCATCCGCCGTGGCGATCTCGTCATGGTTTCCCTGACGGGGGCGAACCGAGATCCCGCCGTCTTCGCGGAGCCCGATCGATTTGACCCGCAGCGCACCAATGCCAAGGACCATTTGTCTTTCGTGATAGGGCCCCACTTTTGCCTCGGTGCGCACCTGGCCCGGCTCGAAACCATGACTGCCCTGCGGACCCTTTTCACGTTGCCGGGTTTACGCCTCGATCCCGCTCACCGGGCCCGGGCCGAAGGCCTGATATTCCGCAAACCGACACGCCTTCCGGTGCGCTGGGACTGCTAGCCATTACTCCCGGGGGCCCGGCTGGGCACCGGCCCAGGCGGACGCGCCCGTCACGGTCTCCGGGAACAATCCCGGCTCCCATTGGGTCCCATCCCCCAGCGCCGGCCGGCGGACAGGCACCGCCGCCGGCTGGTGGTGGCCTACCGGTGAGGTGATCCGCCGACGTTGGGCCAGGGCCGCGGCGGCTCCCAGCAGGGCCAGCGCCGCGCCCAGCAGGAAGGTCCACGTCGAGCCATAACGGTTCTGCACGAAACCCCCGCCGGCGTTGCCCACCGAGCCCCCCACGGCCATCAGCATCGTCGCCCAGGTGAAGGCCTCGGTGGCAGATCCAGGCGGTGCATGGCGGCCGATGAGGCCGAACTCCTCAGTCCCCGTGGGTGCGACGGCAAGCCCCGCTACGAACAACAGGCCGGCCAGCTCCAGCCCGGTGCGGGCCAGCGCTAGCGGCAGGAAACTGACCCCAATCAACGAGACCAGCAACAGGTAGCGTCGACCCGGGTCGACCGGACGGGTGCGCCCGCCGTACCAGAGACCCCCGCTGAAGCTGCCGACAGCCCAGATCGCCAGCAGCACACCGCTTCGGGAACTCGCGCCGTGCTGGGTAGCGAAGCCGGCAACGGCCACCTCCAGGGCGCCGAAGGCCGCCGCAACCAGAAGGATCACCAGCATCACCGAGCGCACCGCCGGGCTTGACAGGGGGGTCGCCACCCGCAGCCCTGGGTCGCGCCGAGGACGTCGACGCACCACCGGGGCGCTGACAAAACCCAGCGTGCCCAGACACATCACGCCAGCGGTGACGACCAGGGCCGCCGTGGTCCCGGCCGTCGCCACCAGCACTCCAACCAGCAATGGTCCGGCGACGAACACCGTTTCGACCAGCACCGATTCAAAGTTATAGGCCGTTGCCAGCAGCGCCGGATCCGGCGTCAGGGCTGGCCACAAGGCGCGCATCGCGGGACCGGTGGGCGGCTGCGAGGCGCCTCCCGCGGCGGCGCAGAGCAACGGCAACCATCCGCCCTCCGGAACGGCGAGCAGGCTGAGCAGCGCCACCGGGTAGGCGACCGCAACAACTCCGAGCACCCGAGTGGCGCCCATCCGGTCCACGGCGCGACCGAGAATCGGCGCAGACGCCGCAGACGCCAGTGAGTAGGCACCCACAACCAGCCCGGCGCTCCCGAAGGAGCCGGTACGAGCGTGGACGAACAGCAGCAAGGACAACCCGGCCATTGCGTAGGTGCTGCGGGCGACCAACGCCGGCAGCACAGCCCGCCGGGCGCCGGGCAGCCGAAGGAGCGCGGCATAGGTGCGCAGCGCCCGCATAGAGTCCCTTCCTCGATCGTGACCAGACGGCCATCCGCCCGTTCGCTCACCGCTTCCGACGGCTCACTGGGGCCCCCAACGTAGTCGCCACAAGGGAACCGAGCCGCCTACTCGCCGGTCGGCAACCATCACCCCGGGCGGGATTCGGGGCCGACCGCGCCGCTGAACACTTGCTGAAGGGGCCCCTTGGCGGACCACGAATCGGTGTCGCGAGCAGCCGATCCGGTGACAACCCTGGCATGAGACCACGACACCATGACCCCGTCCCTGCCCGCCCGACACGGCTCAGTTCGGCTCCTCCCCGACACCGGCGGCCACCGACCGTGGCCAGAGCCATCGCCCTCGGCGCCGTCGGGAGCCTCACCCTGGCCGGCTGCGGGGCTGCCGCGAGCGGCGCGTCCTCCGCGAAGTCCTCGACGGCGCCCGCGAGTGGGACAACGACGGCGGCCGTCAGCGCGTCAGCCGGGTCGCCCGCGGCCGTCCTGCAGCAGAACTACGTGAACGTCATCCACCGGGTACTGCCCTCGGTGGTGGAAATCACCACCGGCCGCGACCTGGGATCGGGCATCGTGTTCGACTCACGCGGGGACATCGTCACCAACGACCACGTTGTCGGCGCGGCCACCCACTTCCAGGTGAGGCTCTCCACCGGCGGCCCCGCGCTGGCCGCGACCCTGGTCGGCACCTATCCGCCCGATGATCTCGCCGTCATCCACGTCACCAACGCGAAAGGGCTGCACCCCGCCACCTTCGCCGACTCCACCAAGACTGCCGTGGGTGACATCGTGCTCGCGATGGGCAACCCGCTGGGGCTGGCCAGCAGCGTCACCAACGGCATCATCTCGGCGACCGGACGGACCGTCTCCGAACCCCGCGGCGCCGGTTCGCCGGGCGCCACCATCGCTGGCGCCGTCCAGACGAGTGCCTCGATCAACCCGGGCAACAGCGGCGGCGCGCTGGTCGGACTCGACGGGAAGGTGGTCGGGATCCCTACCCTCGCCGCGGTGGATCCACAGCTCGGCGGGACCGCCGCCGGGATCGGCTTCGCGATTCCGTCGAACACGGTCACCGACATCGCCGGGCAGATCGTGAAGAACGGGCATGTGATCAACTCGCACCGGGCCGCCCTCGGGGTCCGCGTCGGGGACGTGACCGACCCCAACGGCACGCCGATCGGCGCCGGCATCGCGCAGCTCACCGCCGGTGGCCCGGCGGCCAAGGCCGGCCTGAAGCCAGGCGATGTCATCGTGGCCGTCAACAACACCTCAGTCACCGGCAGCGCCGAGCTGGCCAAGGTCCTGGCTCAATTCCAGCCAGGTGACAAAGTCACCATCAAGGTCGTCGACGGGACCGGCGCCAGCCGCCTCGTCACCGCCACCCTCGGCCAGCTGCCCGGGTGAACCCAGACCGCCCTGGCCGGCCGCACCGGCCGCGTGGGGGCGCCCGCGCACGGCCGGCCGCCCCGGATGCGCTCCTTCTTGCGATGGCCGTGGCGACCGGTGTCGTCGATGTCGTCAGCTACCTGGGCCTTGGCCGGGTGTTCACCGCGAACATGACCGGCAACCTGGTGCTGCTGGGAATTTCCGGGGGCGCCGGCCGAGGACGATCAGCTCTGCTGTCGGCATTGGCCGTAGCCGGTTTCGCGGGGGGCGCCATGGCCGGAGCCCGGTTCGTCGACCGAGCGGGGAGCCCGGCGGCCGCATGGCCGCCTCGTGTCGCGATTTCCCTGGGCGTGGAGTCCCTACTCCTGGCGGCCTTCGAGGTCGGCTGGCTGCTATGCCACGCGCATCCGGAAGGCGCGGCACTGTCAATGCTGATCATCACGTCTGGGGTCGCGATGGGGCTGCAGTCCGCGGCGACGAGACGCTTGGCGGGCTCAGCGGTGTCCACGACCTACGTGACGGGCATGCTCACGGCGCTGATGGCAAGCCTGGCGGACGGGCGACGCGGCCCATCCGAGCCGCGTCGGGCCGCGGCCGTGCTCGTGGCCGTGGCGGTCGGCGCGCTTGTTGGCGCCGTGCTGCTGAGTCGACTCCCGCTGCTGACCCCGACCGTGTCGGCCGGCATCCTTGGGGTCGTGACGATCATCGCGGCCGGGCGTTCCCGGGCCGGCCGTGGGCCGGCCGCGGTCTAAACAGCGTTTCCCGACGTGGCCGGCTCCTCCGGAGGCTGGATCGAGGGCTGGGACCGCGGCGGACTACCCTGACGCGGTACGCGGGAGCTCGCGCCAAGCGGGCTGAGAGGGCGGCTAGGGCCACCGACCGTTGACCTGATCCGGGTAATACCGGCGAAGGGAGGAACGCTGATGAATGACGCGAGCACACCCGTATCGGCGCCGATAGTCATCGAAATTCTTGACCAGATCCGGTCCCAGCGGCCGCTGATCCACTGCATGACCAACATCGTTGTCGCCGGATTCACGGCCAACGCGCTACTCGCGGTCGGAGCCTCACCGGCGATGGTGGAAAACGCTGAAGAGTCGGCGGAATTTGCCCAGATCGCCGACGGCCTGCTGGTGAACCTCGGCACGCTGACACCGGCGAGAGTCGAGGCGATGCGTGCCGCAGTGGCGGCAGCCAACCAGGCGCAGGTGCCGTGGGTCTTCGACCCGGTGGCGGTGGGCGCCTTGACCTTTCGAACAAAGCTCGCCGCCGAGCTGATCGCGCAGCGACCGGCCGTGGTCCGGGCTAACCCCTCAGAAGTCCTCAGCCTCGCCGGGGCGACGGGGTCGACGTCCCGCGGTGTCGACTCCACGGCCGGCTCCGGAAGTGCCGTGGCGGCCGCCCAGGTCCTTGCCCAGCGGGCCGGCAGCGTCGTCGCGGTGAGCGGTGCCGTGGACTACATCACCGACGGCGACACCATCGTGCAGGTACATACGGGGCATGAGCTCATGACCAGGGTAACCGGGGTCGGTTGCGCGTTGGGGGCGCTGGTGGCGGCCTGCTGCGCCGTCACGGAGTCCTCGTTGATGGCGGCGTCGGCCGGCACGGCGATCCTGACGGTGGCCGCGCAGGTCGCCGCGTCGCAAACCGATGGACCCGGCAGCTTCGCGGTTGCCCTGCTCGACGAGTTGTATGCACTCAAGCCCTCAACGCTGGAGGCGCATCTCATGGCCGGTGCGCGGTGAACATCGACCTGACGCTGTACTTGGTCACCGACACCAGGATGTGCGCCGAACGCGGCGTGCTGACCACTGTCACTGAAGCCGTCCGGGGCGGGGTCACCGCGGTGCAGCTGCGGGACAGCGACGCATCAGTCCGCGGCCTATGCGCCATCGCCGCGGCGCTGGTCGACCGGCTTGCCGGTACCGGTGTCCCTCTGCTGGTCAACGACCGCCTCGATGTCGCTCTTGCTGCCGGCGCCCAGGGGGTGCACTTGGGCCAATCGGATCTGCCCGTCGAGTCGGCCCGCGCAATCGCCGGACCGGCGTTCCTCATCGGGCTGTCCGTGTCGACGGCGCAGGAGGTCAGCAACGTCGCACGCCTGGCTGCGGGCACTGTCGACTATCTCGGCGTCGGACCGGTTTTCCCCACCCCGACGAAACCGCAGGCCGCGCCGGCAGTCGGCCTCGACGGTCTCGCCGAGTTGCGGCGAAGCGCGGCCCTGCCGTGCATCGCCATCGGTGGCATCAACAAGGACAATGCTGGGGCGGTCCGCGCGACCGGCGTCGAAGGGCTCGCGGTGGTGTCCGCGATCTGCGCCTCCGACGATCCGGCGGGGGCGGCGACGCTGCTGGCGGGTATCCGATGACCCCCAACGTGTTGACGATCGCGGGAACCGATCCCAGCGGCGGCGCCGGGATTCAGGCTGACCTCAAGGCGTTCTCTGCGCTCGGCGCCTACGGCATGAGCGTCATCACCGCGGTGGTCGCGCAGAACACTCAGGGGGTGGTCGATATTCACCCGATCCCACCCGCGTTCGTGGCCGCCCAGATCGACAGCGTGTTCACCGACGTCCGCGTCGACGCGGTCAAGATCGGCATGCTGGGAAGCGCTGAGGTGGTGCGCTGCGTCGCGGCCGCGTTGCGCCGCCACATACCGCGCTACGTCGTGCTGGACCCGGTGATGGTCGCCAAGAGCGGCGACCGGCTGCTCGAAGCCGACGCGGTAGCGGCGTTGCGCGCGGAATTGCTGCCACTCGTCGACCTCATCACTCCGAACCTTGCCGAGGCCGCCGATCTGCTCGGCGACGCGCAAGCGGCTACCGAGCAGCAGATGCGCGATCAGTTGGACCGGCTCGGTCGCTTGGGCGCGGCGGTGCTGCTCAAGGGTGGGCACTTGGACGGCCCGGACAGCGTGGACCTGCTTTGGGTTGATCAGCATTTCACCCGACTCAGCGCGCCGCGCGTGCATACCCGCAACACCCACGGGACGGGCTGCACTCTGTCGGCGGCGATCACCGCGCTGCGCCCGCAGCGACCGGACTGGGCCAGTTCCGTCGCGGATGCCAAGCAGTACCTGACCCGCGCCCTGCAGGCCTCCGATCAGCTTGACGTTGGTCGCGGGCACGGTCCGCAGCACCACTTTCATGCCTGGTGGCCGCCGGCGGGATGATCGAGATTACGGCGCCGCTCGGGTCATCGTCGCAGCAACCGCGATGACGCTCGGTATCAACAGCGCCCGGTCAGGCTTCTTACGCGTCCCGACGGCGCAGCAGCACGGCCCCGAACACCAACGGCACCAGCCACCAGGCGCAGTAGACGCCGAAGCCGACCCACGGCCCGAGATGGTTATCTCGCTGATGGATGTAGGAGATCTGCTGGCCGGCGTTGCTGGTGAAATAGCGGACCACCGCCTTGCCCCAGGCTCCGGGGAGCAGCCGCATCAACGGCGGCACCACCAGCAGCAGCGCGATCGCCGCGGTGATACCGCCGGCGGTGTGGCGTAACACGGTGCCGATGGCTAAGCCGAACAGACCGCTGGCGGCGACATAAAGACCACCGCCGATTACGGCCCGCAGCACCCCGGGGTCCCCCAGCGCCGCGCCGATCCCCCGTTGGGAAAACCACGGTTGGCCGGCGAAGAAAGCGCCAAATGAGGTAGCCAGGCCGACGATCAAAGCAACACCGGTGAAAACCACGGCCTTCGCCTGCAGCAGGCGAAGCCGATTCGGCACTGCCGTCAACGAGGTGCGAATCCCGCCGGTGGAATACTCACTCGAGATCACCATCACGCCCAGCACGGCGATCGCGAGCTGCCCGAAGGCCAATCCGCTCAGGCTTGTCGAGACGGGATCGAAGTTGGCCTTCTCCTGGGCGGAAAGCTGGGGGTAGCCGTGGTTGGTACCCCAACTCGCCAGGACGCCGAATCCGATGGTGGTCACCACCAGGGCCAGCAACGTCCAGAACGTCGATCGAACCGAGAACAGCTTGGTCCATTCCGATCGGGCCACCCGGACGAAGGTCGCTCCGGGTTGCCGGTCGGCGCCGGTGGGCTTCGCCGTCATCGTTGCGGCACTCACGGCGCCACCTCCTGATCCGTTGGTGCCACGGGGTTCGGTTCATCGATGGCGAGCGAGTGGGCTGGCGTCGGGGCCTGAAACTCCACGCTGTCTCGGGTCATTTCCATGAACGCCTCTTCCAGCGAGGCCCTCTCCTGAAAGAGTTCGTGGATGGTGATCCCGTTTCCAGCGGCAAGGTCGCCGACCTCGGCGCAGGTCACCCCGAGTACCGACAGGTACCCGTCAATGCCGGTGACCTTCCTGCCCCGGCTCTCGAACAGGGCGGCCAGGTCCGCTTGCTGCGGCGATTTCACCCGCACCGCATTGCCCGAGCTGCCGGCAATGAAGTCCTTCGTGCTCAGGTCGGCGATCAACCGGCCACGTCCGATCACCACGAGATGATCTGCGGTCTGCGCCATCTCGCTCATCAGGTGGCTGGACACGAACACGGTGCGGCCCTCGGCCGCGAGAGATCGCATGAAGTTACGAATCCACAAGATCCCTTCCGGGTCGAGGCCGTTCACGGGCTCGTCGAACAGCAGCACCTTGGGGTCGCCGAGCATCGTTCCCGCGATCCCCAACCGTTGGGACATGCCGAGTGAGAATCCCTTGATCCGGCGCTTGGCCACCTTGCTCAGACCCACCAGCTCCAGGACCTCATCCACCCGGCGCTCGGGGATGCCGTTGCTCTGCGCCAGGGCCAGCAGGTGGCTGCGGGCACTGCGGCCCCCATGCACGTCCTTGGCGTCAAGCAGGGCGCCCACCTCGTGCATCGGACTGGGACTGTGCGTGTATGACCTGCCCAGCACCAGCGCGTCGCCCTTCGTGGGCCGATCCAGTCCCAAGATCACCCGCATGGTGGTGGACTTACCGGCCCCGTTCGGGCCGAGGAAACCGGTGACCACACCCGCGGGGACGTTGAAGGACAGGTCATCAACCGCCACGGTGGACCCGAAACGCTTGGTCAGGCCCCGAACCTCGATCATCAACCCACCTCGCTGCCGACGCTGACCCGCTGACTACTCAACCGAGTCTGCCAGGGGGGTCCGGATCCGCACAGCAATGCGGTCCGGTCGCGCGCGTCGCGGCTACTTCGCCAGCCCGGACACGAGGTTGATCGACGTCGAAATAATCACGGCCCCGAGCGGGAATGACAACCACGCATGCCGGAGCGCAGCTCGCCTGATTTCCTTGGTCTGCAGGTCGGTGTCCGATACCTGGAACGTCATGCCGATCGTAAATGCCAGATAGGCGAAATCACTGTATTGCGGGGCCGCCGCCTCGTTGAAGTCTATGCCGCCTGGGCTTCCGGCGTAGTAGAGGCGGGCGTAATTCAAGGTGTACACGGTGTGCACGAGCACCCAGGAAACAAATACCGACGAGACGGCAAACGCCGCCTCGATGTACTTCGCGTTCCCGCCGGCATGACCAGCGCCAAACAGCACCACTCCCACCGCAACCAAACTCGCCACGGCCGCACCAAGCAGCACGATGTCGGCCTGACGCCTGGAGGGGTTTTCCCGCAACGCATGGTTGGCGGTGGCCGCGGCGTCGCGCCGCCAGATCGTCGACCAGGTCCAGGTGCAGAACACGACCCCGAGGACATCCCATCCGATCAGCGCGGTCGACCGCCCAGCCCCGAGAGCGGCCGCGACCCCTGCCCCTGCCAGGCCGGCCAGCAGCGCCACCAGCAGTTTCACCCGGGCCGACGACAAGCGACCACCCACGGACCGCTCTGATCGCGCCCTGGGGTGCGGCTTCATGGCAGCCTTTCGGATCCGGGGACAGCGACGGTGCGACTGTGCCATCCCACGACCGCGGGGCACGCAAGCCGCGCCGATCGGCGGGGCCGCTGCGTCACCCGCTCGGGACCGCCGACCTCAGCTGGAGGCGCCCGCAGTTAGATGGAGCGACCACGCCGAGCGTTGCTGGCGTGCTCACCACCCACGAGCCCGTCTAGCAAGGAGCTGCCATGACCTCCTCCCGACCGCCCGCCGCTCCCCCCGACGGCACACCGGCCAGCGCCACCGCGCTGGGCCGTTTCGCTGCCGCCTCAGGCCTGACGTCGCTGGCCATCTTGGTACAGGCAGTCCTGGCGGGGGCGTTCGTCAGCCAGAACGGTAGGGCTGGCTGGATCACCGCGCATAGTTACGTCGCCATCGCGGTGATGGTGTTCGCGCTGATCACAGCCGTGCTCGCCTGGGGCGGGCTGCGCGCGCAAGCGCCGCATCTGTGGCAGGCAGCAACCGTGCTGTTCGTCCTGACGGTGATCCAGACGGGCATCGGACACGCGATCACCGACAGCGGCGCCGATGGGCTCATCGTCGTTCATGTCCCGCTCGCCCTGATCATCTTCGGGATCACGGTCTGGTTGAGCGCCCAGGCGGCGCAGCTGCGGCGCGGCCGGGAAGGCGCCCATCGGGTCTGAGCCCCGGCGACCGGCGGTGTAGCGGGCTCAACACCCGCCGTCAGCGGGTCGATGAACCACCCTGTGACAGGTCCCGGCACCCGGCGGCGCCCGGGGACCGTCACCCGGGGACCGTCCCCCGCCCTGGGCCCGAGCGCGCGAACCCATCAGGTGGCGGCACTCAGCACCCACCTTGATCTGGGGTACTTGTCGCAGCAGGAGCTGCTCGCTGCGGTCGTCGACGGCTCGTCGGTGGCCCATTACATGGTCGACCGCAGCGGTGTGGTGCACATGTGGAACCCGGCCGCGGAACGGGTCTTCGGCTGGACGGCCGCCGAGGCGATCGGTCGCCAGCTGCCGTTCGTGAGCGAGCAGAGCCGCCCCGAGTACGACCGACTGCGCGGGCAGGTGTTCGATGGCTGCGGCTTCACCGATGTGGAGACCCGCCGACAAGTCAAGGACGGCGCCAGCATCTGGTTGTCCCTAACCACGGTGCCGCTCCGTGACCGGGCGGGCAACGTCCGCGCCGTGCTGGCCAACGCCCAGGACATCACCGCCCGCAAGCGCGCCGAATCGGCGCTGCTGCACCAGTCGAGGCAGGACGCCCTCACCGGGCTGCCGAACCGCGACCGGTTCTCCACCCTGCTCGGCGCGGCGGTCGCCGACCCGGTCTGGTCGGGGGCAGTATTGGCGCTGGACCTGGATGACTTCAAGACCGTCAACGACACCTTCGGCCATCAGGTCGGCGACCAACTGCTCAGCGCGGTCGCCGCCCGGCTGCAGGCCACGCTGGGGGCCAACGACGAAGTCGCGAGGATCGGCGGCGATGAATTCGCGATCCTGCTGCACGCCCGGTCCGCCGGCGCACAGCAACGAGCGGCCGGCGCCATCCTCGAATGCCTGCAGCGTCCCTTCGCGGTGGCCGGACACCAGCTGGACGCGAAGGCCAGCGGCGGGCTAGCTGCCGGCGGCCGCCACGACGCCTGGGAGCTGTTGCGGCGCGCTGACTTGGCGATGTATGCCGCCAAGAGGGACGGCGGCGGTACCTACCGCCGCTTCGACGAGGAGATGCACGCGGCGATCGTCGACCGCCTGCAACGCACCCGCGAGCTGCGCGAGGCCATCGGGGCAGAACAGCTGCGGCTGCATTATCAGCCGATCGTGGAACTCGCTACCGGTCGCGTCACCGGGCTGGAAGCCCTCGTGCGTTGGCAGCATCCGACCTACGGGCTGCTGGGCCCGGACCAGTTCATCCCGCTGGCCGAGGCCACTGGAAGCATCGCCGACGTAGACCGATGGGTGCTCGCGACGGCCTGCTCGGAATTCTCCGAAGCAGCCCGCAGCCGGCCCGGCATGAACGAGATATGTCTGTCGGTGAATGTGTCCGCCAGCCGCCTGCAAGACCCGGCGCTCCTGACCGACGTCATGGTCGCGCTGGGCGCCAACCGGCTGCCGGCATCCCGCTTGCAGATCGAAGTCACCGAGACGGCGGTGATCACCGACCTGCAACAGGCCGCCGAGGTGCTGACCGAACTGCGCACCCACGGCGTTCTGCTCGCCCTGGACGATTTCGGCACCGGCTTCTCCTCGCTGACCCTGCTGCGCGACCTCCCCGTCGATGTGCTGAAGATCGACGGCAGCTTCGTCAGCGGCCACTCCCCCGGCACCGCGAACGCCAGCATCATCGCCGCCACCCTGCAGCTGGCGGACGCGCTCGGCCTGTGCGCGGTCGCCGAGGGAATCGAGACCCATGAGCAGGCTCAGGCACTGATCCAGCAGGGCTGCCTGCGCGGCCAGGGCTACCTCTACGGCCGGCCCATGCCGCTCCCCGAGGTGCGTTGCTAGCACCCCGGGCGGGGCCGACGGTCCGCCCCGGCTCAAGTCGCGGAGCGGCTCGGTCGAGCACTGAGGAGCGACCGTACTGCCGGCGATCCCGGCTTTCGGCGCACAAACGAAACGCGCGACGGGCTCCGCGGCTCGCTGGTAGTTGTGCGAGCTCGCCTTGACTCCTGGAGAACCACGTTGATGCCGGTCAGCCGATCCCTCCGTCCTCGCTTGGGTCGCACCAGCAAGGCGCGTCGCATGGGAGTGCTGATCTCGGCGGCACTCACGCTGGGCACCGTGGGCCAGCTGTCGCTGGCGAGTCCCGCGCAGGCCGCACCCACCCCTCTCGCGAAGGTCACCCCAGACGCCGGTTGGCAGATCCCGCTGGGCAAGGATCTGTCGACGATCGGTGAGAAGTTCTCCACCCCAGCGGTCGGCGACGTGCTCGGTGGCGGCGGCACCGAAGTAGTCACCGGATTCCCTGACGGCACAGTACGAATCGTGGGTTCTGACGGCCGCCTGCTGCTCACCTTCAACACCGGCGCCGGCGCCGTGCAGGCCAGCCCGGTGCTGGTCGACATCAACCACGACGGCGTGCTGGACGTCGTCGCCGCAAACCTGGCCGGCGACGTCGTCGCCTTCGACGGACACGGTCACACCCTGTTTCATCGGCACGTGAACTGGGGCGTGTTCGGCACCCCGGCCGTCTCCGACCTGCAGGGAAATGGCCGCCTCGACGTGGTGGCAACATCGTGGGACCAGCACGTGTACGCCTGGCACCTGGACGATGGCAGCCTGCTGCCCGGCTGGCCGGTAGCAGTCGGGGACACCATCTGGTCCTCGCCGACCGTCGCGCATCTGGACGGGGATCCGCTGCCGGAGGTCATTTTCGGTTTCGACTGCGACGGCGCCCCGGGGCAGCGCTGCGCACCCAACTGGGGTGGGTACCTAGGGGTCTTGCGGCACGACGGCAGCTGGCGTCCCGGATTCCCGGTGTTCATCCCGCACCAGGTGGTGTGGTCGACGCCGGCCGTGGCCGATCTGGAGGGCACCGGTCACCCCGACATCGTCGTCGGTACCGGCAACATGACGACGTCCATGTGCTGCGGCAAGCCCATGGCAGGCACCCAAGTTTTCGCATTCCGCGGTGACGGCAGCAACGTCCCGGGTTGGCCCGCCTACATCGGGGCGAACGCCACCAGCTCCCCCGCGATCGGCGACCTGGAGGGCAATGGCACGCTGGACGTGGCCATCGCCGCGGAGGACGGCCGGGTCCACGTGTACCGCCGCAACGGTCAGCAGATCTGGTCCGCGTGCATCGCCGACGACTTCGCTGGGCCCTGCGGCCAGCATTTCCACGCCTCCGCGTCCATTGGGGATGTCTACGGTGATGGGCACCAGGAACTGATCATCGGCGGCGAGCAGTGGATCTACATCTTCGACGGGCACGGCACCCGGATGGCGGCGGGCCCAAGCGCGCCCTACACCGATCCGCTGACCGCCACACCCACCCTCGCGCAGGTCGGCGGCCGCACCTGGATCGTCGATGCGTCCACGGTCGAAAGCAACGGGAGCATGACCGGGCGGGTGTTCGTGTGGACCACGAACCGGGCGCTGGGCCAGGCCGACTGGCCGTCGTTCAAGGGAGGCCCCGCCCGTTCGGGGGTTCTCCGGGACCGGATCCCGCCGCCTGGCTGTCCGCCGGTGTGCCCGCCGCCGGTATCGCGGGGCAACGCGTTGCGGGCGCCCGCGACGCTGACCCCGGGCCAATACCTACGCTCGACGAACGGCCGCTACCTGGCCGTCATGCAGACCGACGGGAACTTCGTGGTGTACGGCGCCGGACGCCCGCTGTGGGCGAGCCGGACCCAGTCGGGCGGGGCTTCACTGGCCATCCAGCGGGACGGCAACCTGGTCATGTATGACATGTACGGGGCGCCGCGCTGGGCCAGTCGCACGGCGGGAGCCGGTCTCGGCTTTCTGGTCATGCAGGACGACGGGAACCTGGTTCTCTACGCCGCCCACGGCGCCGCCTGGGCCACGCACACCTAGCGAAATGCTCAACTTGCCCCCGCAATCGGTCGATATTGCCTCAAGGTAAGCAGAATTGCCTCAAGGTGAACAGACAAGCGGAGGGGTGGCCGCGTCCGTGAGCAGGGCCGATGACCGGGGAGCGGAACGCCTCGCCGGCAACTCCCGCACGCGGGTTCTGTGCACGGTGGCGGTGACCCTGCTCATCGTGCTCAGCGAGCTGGCCCTGTTGACGGCGATCTACCACCGCTCGTTTCCCGTCCGCGGCCAGCTGCAGGTGCAGGCCACGCTCGCGGGAGAGCTCAACGCCACGGGCGGCGCGCCGGGCCCGGTCATCGGATCGTCGGCCGCCGACATCGCCGCGGTCGCCCTGGACCGGCTGGCCAAGCGGGGCCTCAGTACCGCCGCGTTGGCTCCCGCCCGGACCGCGCAGGCGAGGCTCGCCGCCGACCCGGCGAACCCGAACCGGCGCTCGGACCTGCGCGCGGCCGTGAACCAACTCGGGGCCACCCTGTCCGCGCGGCAACATCAGGTCGATCAGCAGGCGGAGCTCTCCTACGTCGCGTTGCTGGTGGCTGCCTCCCTCGGCTGGTTCGTGTGGTTCCGGCGCCTGGTGCAGCGCCACCGCACCCTGCAGCGGGCGGTGACCGAGCAACAGTCCCTGGCCCGCAGCGAGCAGCGGCTCAGCGCGCTGGTACAAAATGGGGCCGACCTGGTCGCCATCCTGGACATGGACTCGACGATCTCGTTCGTCACGCCGTCCGCCGCGCGGGTGCTGGGGCTGACGCCAGATCATCTGCTGGGCCGACGGGTGGTGGATCTGCTCCCGACCGACGACGCCACGCTGTTCATCTCGCTGCTGGCCAGCCTGCGGCCGGGTGTCGATCAGCAGCTGACGCTCCGGATGCGCCACGCCAACGGCCGGGAGTTGGTCATGGAAGGCGTCGTCACCGATCTGCTCGGCGATCCGGCCGTCGGGGGCCTAGTCCTGACTGTGCGCGACGTAACCGAGCGGCATGCGCTGGAGGAACGCCTGACCTATCAAGCGTTTCACGATGCGCTGACCGGACTGGCGAACCGGCGCCTGTTCGCCGACCGCCTCGCGCACGCCTTGGAACGACGCCCCGGGTTGGCGCAGCCGCTCATCGTCTTATTCTGTGATCTTGATGATTTCAAGAACGTCAATGACAGCCTGGGCCATGGGATTGGGGACAAGGTGCTCGCCGTGGTCGGCGAGCGCATCCGCGCGGAGCTCCGGCGCGGGGACACCGCCGCCCGCCTGGGCGGTGACGAGTTCGCCATCTTGATGGAGGGAACCGGACTCGCCGACGCCCAACGCTTCGCCGAACGGCTGCAGACCAGGTTCACCGATCCCATCGTGGTGGACGAGGTTTCGTTGCCGGTGCGGGCCAGCATCGGCATCGCGCAGGCCATTCCAGGAGAGACGTCCAGCGAGGAGGCGCTACGCAACGCCGACGTCGCGATGTACTGGGCGAAGGACCGCGGCAAAGCCACCGTCGCCATCTACGAGTCGCGGCTGCATGCCGAAGCCCTGGACCGGCTCGAACTCCGTGCCGATCTGCAGCGGGCGGTGCGTAACGACGAACTCCTCCTGCACTATCAACCCACGGTCGAGGTGGGCACCGGCAGCATCGTGGGCTTCGAGGCGCTGGTGCGCTGGCAACATCCGGTTCGGGGCCTCTTGGGGCCCGGGTTTTTCGTGCCTATGGCGGAGGAAACCGGTCTGATCGTCGCCATCGGCCGGTGGGTGCTGCTGGAGGCGTGCCGCACCGCGGCGCTGCTCCAATCGGATCGACGTGCGCCGAGTATCGCGGTGAACCTTTCCGCCCTGCAGCTGGCCCAGCCGGGGTTTGTTGACGAGGTCGTGACCGCGCTGCGGCAAACGCGCCTGCGGCCCGAGCGACTGGTCCTGGAGATCACCGAGAGTGCGGTGCTGCAGGACCTGGAGACGGTGGGACCCCGGTTGGCCGCCCTGCGCGAGCTAGGGGTTCGGATCGCCATCGACGATTTTGGGACCGGCTACAGCTCACTGGCCTACCTGAGTCACCTGCCGGTGGACGTGTTGAAGGTCGACAAGTCGTTCATCGACAGGGTGACCCTGGACGGTCAGGACGCCGCGGTCACCCAAGCGATCATCGCCATGGGCCGCAGCATGGGCCTCAGTACGATCGCGGAAGGGGTCGAGACCGCCGCGCAGGTCGACTGGCTCGCGGAGATCCACTGCCCCTACGGTCAGGGGTTCTTTTGGTCCCGGCCGGTCGACGGCGCGCAACTGGGAGGCCTGCTGGCCCGGCCGCACCTGCGGCCCGACCGGCCGAGGGGGCCTGAGCGGCCGGCCGGGAGGGCGTCCGCGAATTCGGGCTGAGCACAGCACCGACCCAGGATCGGGCCGGCGGAGTTCAGCGTGGCCGGGTACCGGTGACGACCCCGGCCTCGGAGATCACATGCTCGTAGGACACCTCAGCGAAGCCCGCCTCGGTGATGGCGGCCGTCCACCAGTCCGGCGGGCAGGGGCGTAGGCGCCCCTTGCCGCTTCCGATGCGTGCGACGTTCTTCACCAGCCGCCACCACCCCGCCGGCCCGCGGCGGAGCATCGCGACCGCCTTCTCCCAGAAGACTTGCCGGTGATGATGATCGAGTTTGCGGCCCATCATCATGTCGGAAATCACCATCCGGCCGCCCGGAACCAGCCAGTCGAACATCTTGCCCAGCAGCAGCTGCTTGTCGGTGTCGGTCAGGTAGTGCATCGCGTAGCTGGACACGATGAGCTCGAACGAGGCTGGCGGCAGCTGCAGCTGCGCCATGTCGACCACCCGGGTGGTCACCTGCGCCCCGGTCCGGTCGGCGCTGGCGCGAAGGGACACGAGCATCTCCGCGGACAGGTCGGTGGCGAGCACGCTGCCGGCCATCTCGGCCAGCGGCAACGTCAGGAAGCCGGTGCCGGCACCGAGGTCCAGGCACCGGTCGGTTGGCACCGGGGCGGCGCGTTGCAGCATCCGCTCCCGAAGCTGGGCAAACGCGGGCGAAGCGTCGACCGTGCCCGCCCACTGGTCTACCCGGTCGTCCCACACGGTTCGAAGCCTGCGCTGCCGCAGTGAAAGCCCGGTCATGCCTCTACGCTAAGCGATCCAAGATGTGAAGAAGGTGTGGACGCCTACCGGTAGCGCCGTCGTCGGTGTCGGACCCGGCTGCGCCTGAGCGTGACTAGCAGCACCAACCCGGCCGCCGCCCCGAGGAGAACCTCGCTGCCCGGTCCCAGGCCGGCGCCGGAGGCGTGGGTGGGGTTCGCCGCCTTGGCCGTCCCCGTCCCGCGGGCCGCGGCCGGTGCCGGGGGGAGTTGGGTGCGCACGAGCAGCGCGGAGGAACCCGGCAGGTCGACCGGCACGGCCGTCACGCGGCTACCGTCCGGGCCGACGGCAAGCCCCAACACCTCACCGACCTCATGCCGATCGGAGGCGGTTCCGCCGCCGTCGTTCGCCAGCGCAAACCATGTCGATCCCACCTGCTGCCAGGTGTAAAAACTCAACCCGGTCGGACCCAACCCGGCCTGGAGCAGCACGAGGCCACCGTCGGCCACCGCCACGGTCGGGAGCAGCCGACCCGCGGCGGCCGGAGGCGGCGCGGTCTGCTGCCAGCCGCCGCCGTCGTCGCGGGCGATCAACGTCCGCTCGGTGCCCGTGGTCGTGTCGGTCCACGCCACCACGAATCCGTGCGGAAGGCCGGCGATGCTGGGCATGCTCAGCACCGCCCCGCCTAGCCCCGACAGCCGATCCGGTTCGGCCCGTCCCTTGCCGGCCTGGCTGACCGTCCAATGCGTTCCGTCCCGCGACTGGTAGACCTGCACGGCGACGCCATCGGCGCCATCCCGGCCGGCGACCACCAGCCCGAGCACGCCCTGACCACTTACCGCCAGGTCAGAGCCGAACGGCGCCCGCGCGACCCGCGGCAGCGGGCTCACGCTCTGTACCCCGAGCTGCGGGGTGAGCCGCGCCACCACCGTGGTGGAGCTCACCGGGCGCAGCAAACACTCGGCGCCCGGGCCGGGTGAGGCGGTCCACGCCACAAGCACCGGGCGTTCGGCCGGCGTCACGAGCAGGGTCGGGCGGTCCAGCAGACCGCCGCCCGAGGCGGTGGCCAGCACGTGATAGTCGATCTGCGTGCCATGGAGGGCGGCGATGAACACCTCGCTGGACCGTTGGCAGCCGGGCCGGGTATCGGGGCTGGCTCCGCCGGTGACCAGCAGGCTGCCGTCGGCTGCGAAGCCGAGCTGCGGGTCGTAACTTTTCCGCGCTCCGGGCGGGAGGATGTTCATCGCCGCCGACCAGTGCTGGCCGGCGTCGTCCGAGGTGGCGACCTGAATACGGGTCGGGGCCAGGTAGGGATTTCCCGCAACCGCCATGCGCCGGGGATTGTGCGGGTCAATCGCGACGTTCGGCTCCGCCGCGGCGCCGGCGGGAGCCGGCAGCACCTCGTTGCGGGTGGCGCGCACCGGGGCCGGCGTCGCGGCCGGCGGCCGGGAAGCGGGGGTCCTCGTGGCGGTCGGCGTGCCGGCAACGGGATGACCAGCCGGGCCGGCCGCCGCGGAACCGAGCAATCCGCACCCGAACGCTACGGCCGCGAGCGGGCGAGTCACGCGCCGCGGGAAAGGCATCGGACGAGCCTAGTGACAGCGGTCCCAGCTCAGCGCTTCCCGGTCGGCAGCCGCCCGACGAGCACGGCCAGCAGCAGGTAAACCACGGCCGCCAACCCGTAGTTGACGGTCAGGGCGTCCTTCGGGTTCTTGATCCTGAACACGTCGCGGAACGGGCCGGCGAGCGTCCGCGCAAGATGCAACACATTACGGACGATCACGTTCGCGGGGTTCGTCGGGAGGCGGGTGAACACCACCCCGAGCAGGACCGCGACCGCCAACACGATCAACCCGATCTTCAGCACCCGGTAGACGATCGCCACGACCCGCGCCGCCACCGCTCGGGTGTCCCGACGTCTCGCGTCCTCAGCCACGCCGCGTCGCCACCTCGTCGCCACCTCGCCGTGGGAACGGCGTGCTGCCGGCCCCGATCACCCGGCCGGCGCACCGCCGGCGGGACGTCACCAGCTACGGTCTCCCCCGCCGGCGCCCGGTTTGAACTCCGGGCCGGTCATCACGGCGGATCCCGCCGCGGCCGCCCCGGCGATCAGGCCTGGGCGCGGCCAGGGGATCGCTTCGGTGATCGGCCGGCTGGGCACCGACGCGAGGTCCAGCTCGTCGGCCGGGACGGGCCGCCCCAACAGGAAGCCTTGCACCGTGTCGCAGCCGACGCTGGCGAGCACCTGCATCGTGGCTTCGTCTTCCACTCCCTCGGCCACCACCCGCAGGGCCAGACCGTGCGCCAGGCCGATGGTGGACCCGACGATCAGGGCGCTGCCCCGATCGTGCACCAGGCGGCTGACGAAACTACGATCGATCTTGAGCTCGTCCACCGGCAGCGTCTGCAGGTAGGCCAGGGACGACAAGCCGGTCCCGTAGTCATCCAGCGACAGACCCACCCCGAGCGCCCGCAGCCCACCGAGGGCCGCGACGATGCGGTCCGGGTCGGACATCACGACGGTTTCGGTGACCTCCAGGCAGAGCAACTCCGCCGGCACCTCGTGGCTGTCCAACGCCCGGCCCACCCGCCGAACGAACGTGAGATCGAGCAGGTCGGGCGCGGTGATGTTCACCGAGACCGGGATCTCCATCCCCCGGTCGAGGAACCGGCGCACCTGGGCGAGCGCGGCGTCCAGGACATGCTCGGTGAGCGCCGCGAGCAGGCCCGCTCGCTCCGCGGCCGGCAGGAACTCACTCGGGCCCAGCAATCCCCGCGTCGGGTGCTGCCAACGAGCCAGCGCCTCGACGCCGGTCAGCTGCCGGGTGTGCACGTCGTACTTGGGCTGGTAGTGCACCACCACCTGTTCCCGCCGGCCTAGCGCCGAGCGCAACGCCGAAGCCAGCTCGAGGCGGTCCCGGGTCCCGGTGTCGAGCGCCGGAAGCCACCCCTCCACGTGCGAGCCCAGCTCCTTGGCGCGGTACATCGCGACGTCGGCGCGGCGCAACAGTTCACCCGCGGCGGTACCGGTGGCGGGCGACTCCCCCACTGCCCGGGGCTCGCCACCTGCGGCGGTGTCGGTCGCGAAACCAACGCTGGCCCCCACCGCGACCGTCGCCCCGTCAATCACCAGCGGCTGTTCTAGCGCGGCCCGAAGCAGTTCGGCGAACAACGCCCCGTCGGCGGCGTCGCCGGCGACAACCACGGCGAACTCGTCACCACCGATCCGCGCCACATGCTCCGAGCCGGCGACGGACAGCAGCCGGCTCGAGGTCCCGACCAGCAGTTCGTCGCCGGCCGCGTGTCCGAGGGTGTCGTTCACTTCCTTAAATCCATCGAGGTCGATCAGCAGCAGGGTGGTCGCCTCATTCCCGGCTAACCGCTGGTGCAGCAGCCGGTACATCGCCCGCCGGTTGGGCAGACCGGTCAGCTCGTCGGTGAGCGCATCACGCTGGGCCCGCTGGAACAGTCGATCTTGCCGGAGGTACAGCGCCGTCCGGGCGACGGACAGGAAGATCCCGGCGCTGGCCAGCCCCACGGCGAGGGTAGGTAATCGGTGCCAGTGATCTGTCACCAGCACGGTGAGCGCCGCTAGGGTCGCCACACCGGAAATGGTGAGCACGATCGCCGACCGGCCGGGCACCAGCTGCACCACCCGGGGTGCCCGCCACGCCGCCAGCCCCACCAACGCCGGGCCAGCGGCGTAGACCGCGTCCAGCCAGGTGCCGAACACGAACTGACCGTCTGCCGACCGCACGGCGTAAATGCAGTCGCCGACGGCGAGCGCCCCGAAGCCGGCAATCAGCAACAGCCACCGCCCATCAAAGCGCCACCGCAGCAGCGCCAGCCCGGCCAGCGCCCCGGCCAGCAGCGTCAGGCTGCCCACCGGGTAGGCCAGGGCGTAAACCACTTTCAGGCCGCCGCCGTGGAACAGTCGAGGGTGGCCCGCCGCTACCAGCGAAACCGTGACGCTCCCCACCGCCAGGGCCGCGATGGCACCATCGAGGCTGGCCGACAGATCGCCGCGACGCTGCTGCGGATGCGTCATCGCGACCAGGCCGGCGAAGCCGAGCGGGTAGAGCAGCAGGGAGGAGCAGTCGGAGAGATTCAGCCCGAACGGGCCGGCGCCCGCTCCTGCCTTGAGGTAGAAGATGATCAGAAATCCGCCGGCGTAGCCGCCGAGGCCACCGGCCAGCAACGCCCACGCGGTCCGCTGACCGGTGCGGCCGGCCGCGCGCACGGCGCAACTGACCGCGGCCAGGACCGTCACCCCGCTCAGCGCCAGCTCCCGGCTGCTCATCGGTGTCCCGCGCAGGAAACCGAACGAACCCGTGGCGGTGGACTGCAGGAACAGTCCGGCCCAGGAGAGCGCAATGCCCAACTGGCAGACCCCGGCCAGGACGCGGCCAACGGGATGGATGCGCGCGGCCACGACAGGACTCTCGGCACCGCAGCCGGCCGACTTGCCCGCCGGTTGCGCCGCTAGCGCCAGCAAGCGGACCAATCGTGAACTGGCAGGTGCAGATTCGCGTCAACTGGGTACTCCGCAGCCGGAAGGACGGTGCCTCATGGCAGCAGTGACGGCGGAATCCAGTAGAGGCCAGGACCGGCACAGCCTGGTCCCCGCGCGGATTGACCGGCTCGGCTGGTCCCGCTTCCACACCCGGCTGGTCATCGCCCTCGGCGTGGCGTGGATCCTGGACGGCCTCGAGATCACGATCGCGGGCAACGTCACGTCGATCATCAGCAGCAAGAGCGCCCTGGGACTGAGTTCCGGCTCGGTCGCGTTCTCGGTCGGCACGATCTACCTGCTCGGGGAGGTCGCGGGCGCGCTGTTCTTCGGTCGGCTGTCCGACAAGTGGGGTCGCCGCAACCTGTTCATGATCACCCTGGGGGTGTACCTGCTCGGTGGGGCGTTGACCGCCCTGACCGCCGGCAAGGGCCAAGGCTGGGTCTACTGGCTGGACCTCACGCGTTTCATCGCGGGCATGGGGATCGGCGGGGAGTACGCCGCAATCAACTCGGCAATCGATGAGCTTATCCCGGCCCGGTACCGGGGCCGGGTCGACATCGCCGTCAACGGGACCTACTGGGGCGGAGCTTTTTTAGCCTCGGTGCTGACCCTGGCCGTGGTGAACAACCTACCGGACAGTTACTCGTGGCGGGTCGCATTCCTGATCGGCCCGGTGTTGGGATTCGTCATCTTGTTCGTCCGGAAGAACCTGCCGGAAAGCCCGCGGTGGCTGCTGATGCACGGGCGGGTCGATGAGGCGGAGGCGGCGGTCGCCGAGATCGAGCGGGAAACCGAACAAACCGGTGGGACGCTCGGCCCGGTGGATGAATCCAAAGCCATCCTGGTCACGCCCGCGACCGACATCGGCTTCGTCACCCTGGCCCGCACCCTGTTTCGCGATTACCCGTCGCGATCGGTTCTCGGGGCAACCCTCATGATCACGCAATCGTTCCTTTACAACGCGATCTTCTTTACCTATTCCCTGGTGCTGACCAAGGTTTACGGAGTAGGTAGCGGAAGCACGGCGTACTACTTCATCTTTTTCGCGCTGGGGAACTTGATCGGACCGCTGACGATCGGGCACCTGTTTGACAGCATCGGACGACGCAAGATGATCTCCAGTACCTACCTGCTGTCCGGTGTTCTTCTCGCCCTCTCCGCGGTGCTGTTCGAGGCCGGGCTGCTCAACGCCTACACCCAGACTGTGGCCTGGTGCATCATCTTCTTCTTCGCCTCGGCCGGTGCGAGCGCGGCCTACCTGACGGTCTCCGAGGTGTTCCCGGTCGAGGTCCGCGCCAAGGCGATCGCCGTCTTCTTCGCCATCGCCCAGTCGTTCGGCGCCTTCGGGCCGTGGTTCTACGGCCAGCTGATCGGCAACGGCCACGACCACACGAAGCTGTTCTTCGGCTACCTCATCGGCGCGCTGGTGATGGGGGTTGGTGGCGTCGTGGCGGCGCTGATCGGCGTGGACGCCGAGGGCAAGTCGCTGGAGGACGTCGCGGCGCCACTGTCCATCCAGCGGGCCGCGTCGGCGTCCTTGAAAAGCCGCGGCCCAGCCTGATCCCAGGCCGGCCAGGCCGGAACAGTTCGCCGACCGGCCGGTTCAGGGACAGCTAGCCGGGCCACTCCCCGTAGGCGCGGGCGAAGGCATGCGCGCCGACCCGGTCCACGCCGGTCTTCACCGCGCTATAGACGGCGCCCCGTAAGGCGGCGGCAAGGAGCACCACCTGCCAGTCGTAATCCTGCGACTTGGCGGTCGGCGCCTCCCGCCGGTGCCCGACCACTGTCCAGAGCCGGGTGAAGACCGCCGAAGCGACGGCCCCACCGACGATGCCGGCCACCAATCCCACCGGCTTGTACGCAAGTCTCGCCGTGGCCGCGCTCATCCCCGCACCTTCCTCACCAGGAGGAACACCAGCAGCGCCCCGCCGGCCGCTCCGGTTCCCACCACGACTTCCGGCCGTTCGTGCCAGAAGGTCACGGCATTGGCCTGCGCCTCGGCGCCGGCCTGCCGGATGTTGGCCACGATCTCGGCCCGTTTGACGCGGGCCCGGGCTTTCACATCCAGCCGGGCGCTCAGTGCGGTCACGGTCTGACCGACCTCGGCCCGGGTCGCCGCAATCTCGGCCCGGATCCGGGCGGTATCCGCGTTGGTCATCGGTGCCTCGCCCCCTGAATCGTGACAACGTCCTGCTTGATGCTTTCCAGCGCCTGCGCCGGCACCGGTGGTGACCCCTTGCTGATTGCCGCCTTCCCGACGAGGGCCAGCAGCCCGGCCATCAGCAGCACGGCGGCGGTCACGATCAGTGCGGCGAGCCAGTATGGGAGCACCAGGGCCAGCGCCAACGCGCTCGTGATCAGGACCCCTGCCAGGCCGTAGCCGCCGAAGATCGCGCCGGCGCCGAGCAAACCGGCGCCGATCCCCAGCTTCTTACCCTTGGCCGCCACCTCGACCTGGGCCAGCCGTACTTCCGCGCGGACCAGCCGTGACATCTGCTCGGTAAGCCGGGAAACCAGCTCGCCGGTTGACGGCTCGGGCGCGGGGGTTGTCGACGTGCTCATCGTGGCAGCCTCCAGTGTCGTACCAGCAAGGTCATGATGGCGCTCTGCCCCGCCAGCTGCCCACCCACACCGGCCGGGTGGATGGAGGCCGCTAACGTCGCGGCTGTGACTGTCGACATAGCCGCCGCTGTCCGCGGCATCCTGCCCTCCGTCCGCGCCGATCTGGAAGAGCTCATCACGATCCCGTCGGTGTCGGCGGATCCGGCCGCGAGTGCCGCTGTGCACCGTAGCGCGGAGCTCACCGCCGCCTTGCTGCGAGCCGCCGGCCTTCTCGATGTCGAGATCTTGCAGGCCGCGGGTGGGAAGCCGGCCGTCGTCGGGCACCGCCCGGGTCCGCCCGGCGCTCCGACCGTCCTGCTGTATGCCCATCATGACGTGCAGCCGACCGGAGCTGCCGCGTTGTGGGACAGCGAACCGTTCACGCCCACGGTCGTCGGAGACCGGTTGTTCGCCCGCGGCGCGGCCGACGACAAGGCAGGCATCGCGGTGCACCTGGCCGCCCTTCGGGCGCACGGCGATGAACTCCCGGTGGGGATCGTCGTCCTGATCGAGGGCGAAGAGGAGATCGGCTCCCCCACGCTGCCGGCGTTCCTGGCCACCTATGCCGACCGGCTGCGGGCCGACGTCATGGTGCTCGCCGACGCGCAGAACTGGGCTGTGGGCGTGCCCGCGCTGACCATCAGCCTGCGGGGCCTGGTCGACTGCGTCGTGGAGGTCGCCACGTTGGAGCATGGGATTCACTCCGGGATGTACGGGGGGGCTGTCCCCGATGCCCTCACCGCCTTGTGCCGGCTGCTGGGGACGTTGCACGACGAAGCGGGGCAGGTGGCTGTCGCCGGGCTGACCCGATCCCACGCCGAGGCATTGGACCTGACCGAGGAGCGCTACCGCAAGGAGGCCGGGGTGCTGCCGGGGGTGCAACTGCTGGGGGACGGCAGCGTCACCGAACGGCTGTGGGCCCGTCCCGCGGTCAGCGTCATCGGCATCGACGCGCCCTCCATCGCGGACGCCGCGAACACCTTGTTGCCCAGTGCTCGCGCGAAGATCAGCCTGCGGGTGGCGCCGGGCCAACGGGCGGCGGAGGCGATGCAGGCGCTCACCGAGCACCTGCAGCGGCACGTCCCCTGGGGAGCGCACGTCACCGTCATCCCGGGCAGCGCCGGGGAGCCATTCGCCGCCGACGCCCGCGGACCGGCGTACGACGCGGCCCGGGCCGCCTTCGCCGAGGCCTGGGGATGCGCGCCGGTGGATTGCGGGGCGGGTGGCTCGATTCCATTCATCGCGGCCTTCGCCGAGCAGTTCCCAGCCGCCGCGATTCTGGTGACCGGGGTGGAAGATCCCGACACACGAGCCCACGGCGCGAACGAGAGCCTGCACCTGATCGAGTTCGAGCGGGCCTGCATCGCCGAGGCCCTGCTGCTGGCCAACCTGGGTGGGCTTGCCGTGGGTTAGCGCTGGGTAAGCCGCTGGACCCCCCACTTCAACCCTGGGTAACCCCTTCCGCAACCCTCGGTGATACCCCCCGGTGATCATGCACGTTTGGTCGCTAATTCGCGATTTTCACGACCACAGTTGCATGATCACGAACGGGGGTCGGGCCAAGACGGAGGCGCCGCCCTGCCAGGCATCGAGTCCGGCGCCGCTCCATTTTCCCCGTGGCCAGGACGGTCTGGGGCGCCTACCCTCGGCGACGGTCTGGGGCGGCTACCCCTCGGCCGAGCCCCGCAGAACCTGCACCACCACCGTGTCAGTAACACCAACTGATCGGTATTCGGCTTATCGGGTATTCGGCTTATCGGTATTCGGCTTAGCCGCCGGCTAAGTCGCCCGACCGTGAACCTCCGGCGGCGAGAACCTCCAAGGCCCGGTCTGCGTGCGCGGTGAATTTCACCTCGCTCTTGATCACCTCGATGATCTTCCGGTCCGCGCCGATCACGAAGGTCTTGCGCTGCACTGGCGCGAGCTTGCCGAGCAGCCCGCGTTTGACCCCGAACTCCCGGGCCACGGTGCCGTCCTGGTCGGACAGCAGCGGGTAGTCGAAGTTGTTCGCCTCGCTGAACTCCTTCTGCTTTGCGACGGGGTCGGTACTGATGCCGACCCGCTGCGCGCCCACGCCCGCGAACTCGCTGGCCATGTCCCGGAAATGGCAGGCCTCTGCGGTGCAACCCGAGGTCATCGCGATGGGATAGAAGAACAGCACGACCGGGCCATCGGCCAGCAGCCGGCTCAACCTGCGGGGGGTGCCGTTCTCGTCCGGTAGCTCAAAATCCGGTGCGGTATCGCCAGCCTTCATGCCTGCCCTCTTTCCACAACTGTCAACGCGGCCACGTGCTCGTGGCCGTCAGCGTACGGAACACCCGGACGGCGCCCGGGTCATCAACTCGCCTCGGGTACCTCAGGTGATCGGCGCCCCGGGTGATCGGGCGCCCCGGGCGAGCGGACGTCCCGGGTGAGCGGGCGCCCCGGGTGAGCGGACGTCCCGGGTGAGCGGGCGCCCCGGGTGAGCGGACGTCCGGATGATCATTGTGTCGGCTCCCGCGCACGGAAATGTCCCCACACCGACACGATGATCTTCACCATCCCCGCCGCTCCGGCGCCAGCGGCCCAGGCGGGATGCGGCACCAGCAAGGTCAACGCTGCGCCGCCTGTCGATCCTGATGCTGCGCCTGCGCGGCGGTGGGGGCGCTCCCGCCCAGATGAGCCGGAAGCCACCAGCGGTCGCGGGCGCCGCGCGGCTGATCGGGGTATTCGGCTTGCGCCCGGGCCACCATCTGTTCCATGACCTGCTTGAGCTGCGCGGTGGCCGCGACCGCGTCCGAACCCGGCTGCATCGGCTCGCCGTAGGTGATGGTGACCGGCACCCGATGGGCCCGGCGCAGGCTTGGCCGGCGTCCCTTCGTGATGATCCGGTGTCCACCCCAGATGACCACCGGGATCAGCGGGACCTGCGCCTCGTGCGCCAGCCGCACCGCACCGGTCTTGAAGCTCTTCAGGGTCCAGGAGCGGCTGACCATCCCTTCCGGGAAGACTCCGAGCAGCTCACCGTTGCGCAATCCAGCCACCCCGGCCGCGTAGGCACCCGTGCCCGCGGCCCGGTCGACCGGGATGTGATGCATGCCGCGCATCAGCGGGCCGGCGATCGGGTGCCCCCACGTCGCCTTCGTGGCCAGGAACCGGACCAGCCGCCGACGCCGCCACCAGACGCCGGCTCCGGCGAGGGCGAATTCGAGGTACCCGAAGTGGGTGATGGCCAGCACGGCCCCGCCGCGCGCGGGGACGTGGTCATCGCCAGTGACCGAGATCCGCAGCCGGAGCAGCCGGAAGATCGTCAAGAAGAGTCCGATGATCGGCCGGTAGACCGGTTCGGACCGCATGGTTACGGGGGGAGCCGCCGGCGGGGGCACCTGCGAGAGGGGCATCGATTCAGCGACCACGCAGGAGCATTCGCGTGCAGGTGCCGACCGGTTCAGTGCGGGTCGCCGGTGCGTACCGACCGGCTCGACGCCAGCCGACCCGTTCCGTTCGGGTCCACGCCGCAGGTGCGGATCGACCCGGACCAAGCCGGGATACGGCTTCCCCCAACGCAGCCATCCGAACCGCCCGCATGCTCGAATAGCAGTCGTGAACCAGCATCCGCCCGCCGTCCGCTTCCGTGAACCGGACGGAGGAGCGGCGGCAGCGACTTCGGTTGCGCTGGTGCTCCACGGCGGCAAGGTACGCAGCCGCCGGCGCTCGCGGCGCTGGCAGCTTGCGGTGGCCCGGATGCAACCGTTCAGTCGGCACCTGTCCCGCGCCGGCCACAGCGAGGGACTGGCGGTGGGCACGGTGCTGTTCGGGGTCCGCGGCTGGAACGACGAGCACGCCTCCCCTGTCGCCGACGTGCAGGAGGTTCTGGCCACGGTCCGCCACCGCTACGGCGATCTGCCGGTGGTCTTGATCGGGCACTCGATGGGCGGACGAGCCGCGCTCCGCAGCGCGGGAGACCCTTCGGTGGTCGGCGTCGTCGCCCTCGCGCCATGGCTGGAAGAGCACGAACCGGTCGCGCAGCTGCGCGGCAAACGGCTGCTGATCCTGCATGGAGACCGCGACCGGTGGACGGATCCGAAGGCTTCGTTGCGCTTCGCCCAGCAGGTGCAGGGGATAGCCACCTCAGCCGGTCGCGTCAGCGTCGCCGGGGATGGCCACTCCATGCTGCGCCGGGCCTCGCTCTGGCACAGCCTGACGACCTCGTTCACGTTGCGCACCCTTGGTAGGGATAACAAGCAATCCGCTTCGGCCGGACACACGAAAGTCTTAGACAGCGCCGGCACCGGACAGGTACGGCTGGTGGTCTGAGCGCAGGAGGAGGACACGGACATGGGCCGACCCACGCGGGCCGGGGAGCGGGACATCGCCATCATCGGCGCCGGGGTCTCCGGCCTGACCGCGGCCCACGTCCTACAGCGGGGTAACGCGGTGACCCTGTACGAGAGCCGGCCCACCCTCGGCGGGCACGCCGACACCCATGACGTGGTGAGTGCGAACGGTCGGACACTGGCCATCGACACCGGCTTCATCGTGCACAACGAACGGACCTACCCCACCTTGCTCCGGCTGTTCCGGGACCTCGGCGTCGCCACCCAGGACTCAGACATGAGCATGTCGGTGCGCTGCGATGGCTGCGGGTTGGAGTACGCCGGGGCACAGGGCGCGCGCGGGCTGTTCGCCCGGCCCCAATCGGCGGTCAGCGGCCGCTACCTGCGCATGCTGGGCGAGGTGCTGCGGTTTCACCGGGCCGCCAGAAAGCTGCTCGCCGACGGCGGGCTCGCGGAGCCGACGCTGGCCGAGTTCCTGTCCGCCGGGCATTACTCGGACTATTTCGTCCAGCACTTCATGACCCCGGTGGTGTCCTGCGTCTGGTCGTGCGCCCCGGACATGGCGCTGCAGTACCCGGCCCGGTACCTGTTCGCGTTCCTCGACAACCACGGGATGCTGAGCGTCACCGGGTCACCCACCTGGCGCACCGTCGTCGGCGGCTCCCGAAGCTACGTCGAAGCGGCCGCAAAAAATCTCACCGCCGTGCACACCGCTACCCCGGTGCGAGCGGTCACCCGCACCGCCGGCGGGGTTGAGGTCCGGGACGACGCCGATCACGTCCAACGCTACGACGCCGCCGTCATCGCCACCCACCCCGATCAGGCCTTGCGACTGCTGGCGGAACCGACACCCAGCCAGCAGGAACTCCTCGAAGCCTTCACCTACTCGCAGAACGCGACGGTGCTCCACACCGACACCAGCCTGCTGCCCCGAGCCAGCGGAGCGCGAGCATCGTGGAATTACCGGTTGGCGGGCTGCGATACCCGGGCCGGCCAGGTGCTGGTCTCCTACGACATGAACCGGCTGCAGCGGATCGCGGCACCGGAAACCTATGTGGTCACGCTGAACCCCGGCGGTCGGGTGGACCCGACCAGGGTGCTCGAGACAATGAATTACGAGCATCCGATCTACACGCCCACCGCGGTGGCCGCGCAGCGCCGGTTGAGCCGCCTCAACGACGGGGTGCTGGCCTTCGCCGGCGCCTATCACGGGTGGGGTTTCCACGAGGACGGCGCCCGATCCGGGTTGGCCGCGGCGCAGAGCCTCGGCGGCGAATGGTGAGCGCCGCGGCAAGCACGACGGCGGCGCGCTCGCCTGTTGCCCAGCTGCCCGGCCAGAGCTCCACGGCGTTCCTCTACGAGGTCACGATCGGGCATGTGCGCCGCGACCCGATGCGCCACGCGTTCACCTACCAGGGCTATCAGTGGCTCGTCGACCTCGACGCGCTCCCCCGGCTGCCCGGTCCGCTGCGCCCGCTGGCCCGCTTCAAGGCGGCTGATCACCTCGGCGATCCAACCCGGAGCATTCGGGCGAACCTCGACCGGTTCCTCGCAGCGCATGACGTCGATCTGGCCGGCGGCCAGGTGCTGATGCTGACGCAGGCGCGGGTGCTGGGGTACGTGTTCAACCCGCTGTCGGTGTTCTGGTGCCACGACCGGTCTGGGCAGCTGGTCTGCGTGGTGGCCGAGGTGCACAACACCTACGGCGATCGGCACGCCTACCTGCTGCGCACCGATGCGGCCGGCCGGGCCCGCACCCTCAAGCAGTTCTACGTCTCCCCGTTCAACCCGGTGGACGGCGAGTACGCCATGAGCCTGCCCGAGCCGGGCGCCGAATTGGCCCTGACGATCTCGCTGCACCGGCCGGACGGCGCCCCATTCGTGGCGACGGTACGGGGCGTCCGGCGCCCGGCGACTCCCCTCGAAGTGCTGCGCACGGTACTTCGGCATCCGCTGGCTCCCCTGGCGGGAGCCGCGCGTATCCGGCGGCAGGGCATCGCCCTGTGGTTGCGCGGTCTACGTCCTGCTCCCCGTCCCACCCACCACCAGGAAGGCGTGTCGTGACCCGCACTGCCGCTGCCCCCCTCACCCTTCCCGTGGACGCCGTCCACTGGCCCGATGTCGCTACCGTGCCCGCTCGAGGCGCCCGGTCCACGGTCGGCGGCGCGCTGTTCAAGCGCGCCGCGAAACGCCTGCGGCTGCGCATTTTGATGCCCGACGGCTCCGAGTACGGCGGCGGTGACACCGGGAGCCCGGTGATGCGGCTTCGCCGTCCCGAGGCGATGTACCGCCGGATCGGCGCGACCGGCACCATCGGTTTCGGTGAGGCCTACATGGCCGGGGACTGGGACACCAACGACCTAGTCGGCGTGCTGACCGCGTTCGCGCAGGCGGTGGGGCAACTGGTCCCGATGCCGCTGCAGACCCTCCGGCATCGGATCCTGACCCGGATCCCGACCCACGAGCGCAACACGGTTGCCGGCGCGCGCAGCAACATCAGCCGGCACTACGACCTGTCCAACGAGATGTTCGCCACCTTCCTGGACCCGACCATGACCTACTCATCGGCGCTGTTCGCCGAGGTCGGCGGGCACGTGATCCCGGGAGGCGACATCCGGCCGGCCCAGCACGCCAAGATCGACCGGCTGTTGGACCTCGCGCGGGTCGGCGCCGGCACCCGGCTGCTGGAAATCGGCACCGGCTGGGGTGAACTCGCGACCCGGGCGGCGGCCCGTGGAGCCCAGGTCCACACCGTGACCATCTCCGCGGAGCAAGCCGCCCTGGCCACGCAGCGCGTGGCGGCCGCCGGGCAGAGCGACCGGGTTCGGGTCGACCTGCGTGACTATCGCCAGCTGGAGGGCGAGTACGACGCGATCGTCAGCGTGGAGATGATCGAAGCGGTCGGCGCGGAGCACGTCGCGGAATATGTGCGGACCTTGGACCGGCATCTGGCCCCCGGCGGTCGGGTCGGTCTGCAGGCCATCACTATGCCGCACGACCGCATGCTGGTCAGCCAGGACACCTACACCTGGATCCGCAAATACATCTTCCCCGGCGGCCAGATTCTGTCCGTCCCGACGATCGAACGCGGCTTGGCGGAAAACACCGGGCTGCGGATCAGCGAGCAGCAGGGCTTCGGGCTGCACTACGCCGAGACGCTGCGGCAATGGCGCGAGACGTTCCTGGCGCACACCGACCGGGTGCAGGAACTCGGCTTCGATCAGACGTTCATCAAGATGTGGGAGTTCTATCTGGCGTATTCGGAAGCCGGGTTCCGGGCCCGCTACCTGGACGTCTATCAGCTGCTGCTCACCCGCCCGGGCGATGACGCGGCCGGGGCCTGACCGATGGCCATCGGTGCGGCGCACCGGCTCGAGCCCCTGCTCGTGCACGCTTTCGCCGGTGAGCTGCCCATCCGACTCCGGGCCTGGGACGGAAGCCAAATCGGCCCGGACGACGCCCCCACCGTCGTCCTGCGTTCGCGGCGGGCGCTACGCCGGCTGCTGTGGGCACCCGGCGAACTCGGCCTGGCGCAGGCCTACGTGGCCGGCGAAATCGACCTGGAAGGTGACCTGGCCGAGGGGCTTCGCCGGATCTGGGCGGCGGCCCGGTCCCGGCAGACGCCCGAGGCGTCGATGCGTGGCCGCGAGCTGATCGGGGCCGCCCGGCTGGCGCTCCGGCTGGGAGCGGTGGGCTGGCGACCACGTCCCCCCGCCGCGCAGGCCCGGCTGGCCGGGATGCGGCACAGCCGGCACCGGGACCGGGCTGCCATCGCCCACCACTACGACCTGTCCAACGAGTTCTACCAGCTGGTCCTGGACCCGCAGATGGCCTACTCCTGCGGCTATTGGATCGGTGACCCGGACGACCCCACCTACACCGTCGCCGACGCCCAACGGGACAAGCTCGATCTGGTCTGCCGCAAGCTGGGCCTCGAGCCGGGGATGCGGCTGCTCGATGTGGGCTGCGGCTGGGGCGCGCTGCTGGTGCATGCCGCCACGCATTACGGGGTGCTGGCCACCGGGGTCACGCTATCCGGGCAGCAGCAGGCATTCATCCGGCAGCGGATCGAGGAACGGGGGCTGACCGGCCGGGTCGAGGTGCGCCTGCAGGACTACCGGGAGATCGACGACAGCCCCTACGACCGGGTCGCCTCCCTCGAGATGGGCGAGCACGTCGGGCAGGAGCAGTATCCGGTGTACGCCGCAAACCTGTTCCGGTTAGTCAAACCGGCCGGACGGGTGCTGGTGCAGCAGATGTCTCGGGGCGCCAAGCACCCGGGCGGCGGCGCGTTCATCGAGTCCTACGTCGCACCCGACATGCACATGCGGCCGGTCGGACAGACCATAGAGCTGATCGAAGGGGCCGGCTTGGAGGTCCGCGACGTCGAGGCCCTCCGCGAGCATTACGTCTGGACGATCCAAGCCTGGTACGCCGCGCTGGAGCGGAACCTGTCGGCGGCGGTGGCCCTGGTCGGGGAGCAGCAGGTGCGGGTCTGGCGGCTGTATCTGGTCGGCTCCATGCTGACCTTCGCCGAGAACCGGATGGGCGTCGATCAGATCTTGGCGGTGAAGCCCGTGGCGGGCGGCGCGAGCGGCATGCCGCGGACTCGGGCGATGTACACCTTGGCCGCCGGCGCTGCTCCAGGCGGCGCCTTCGCCGATTCCGTGATCTGATCCCCGACATGGGCTTTGCGCTGGCACGCTTCGGTCTGGGCGTCCTGCTGTCCGCGGCCGGCGTCGCGCTGCTGCTGCTCGTGACGTTCCTCGGCGGCCGTCGCGTGGGCCGGCACAGCGTCATCGACGTCGCCTGGGGTTTGGGCTATGTGGTCATCGCGCTGATCTCGCTCGCGTTTTCCGCGGGGCACGGCGCGAGCAGCCAACGGGTGCTGCTTGCGGTGCTGACCGCGATCTGGGGGGTGCGGCTCGGTGGGTACATCGCGCTGCGCCAGCGCGGAGCCAAGGAGGATCCGCGGTACACCGACATGCTGGACCGGGCGGCGGCGGCCGCGCCGGGCACCAGCCGCACCGTCCTCGCGGCCCGCAAGATCTACCTGACCCAAGGCGTGGTGCTGCTGTTCGTGTCGCTGCCGGTGCAGGTCGGCATGTATGAGGCGGGGGGCCTCGGCGTCGCGGCATATCTCGGTGTCGCGTTGTGGCTGCTCGGCCTGGTGTTCGAGACCGTCGGCGATTTCCAGATGGCCCGGTTCAAGGCGGACCCCGGGAACAAGGGCAAGATCATGGATCGCGGCTTGTGGGGCTGGACCCGGCACCCGAACTACTTCGGGGATGCCTGCGTATGGTGGGGCCTTTTCCTCGTCGCCGCCGGCCACTGGCCCGGGGTGCTCACCGTGGCCTCCCCCCTGCTGATGAACGTCTTCCTCGCCCGGGGTACCGGCAAGGCCACCTTGGAAAAGCACATGGGTGACCGTCCGGGCTTCGCCGAGTACCTGGCCTCGACCAGCGGCTTTCTCCCGCTCCCGCCGCCGGTCAGCCGCGCGCTGCACCTTCGCTGAGATGCCTCACCCCCAGCCGGCCAGGCAGCAGCCGGCCCGCGGGTCCGGCGCTTCCCGCTCGCGGCCGTCAGGATGAACGCCGTGCCCGCGTCGATCCCGAGCGATCCCGCCTCCGCCGGCTCCGGGGCGAAGCGGCCCGCCCCGGCCGTGCCGGTCTATCGCCCCGGTCCAGATGGCTGGGTGCCCGCGCCACCCGGCTACGTTCCCCCGCTGGGCTGGCTCCCGACCGATCAGGGCTGGACGCCCGCTCCCCCGGGCTGGGCCCCGCCGGCTGATTGGATCCACACCCCGTCCGGCTGGCTCCCGCCGGGGCTCGCCGCCCCTGCCGCGGGTCGGCGCCCGGGCTGGGCCGCGCGGGTGTTCGGCTGGCCGCGGGTCGAGGCCCGGCGGGCGCAGCGGGACGCGATCGCGGCCGACCGCCGGCCCTCCGGCTGGGAGATCGTCCTGGTGCTGCTGCTCTTCCCCGCGCTCGCGTTCGTGACGGCCGTGGGGTCCCTGCTGCAGTTGGCGTTCCACGCCCCGACCGACGCGAGTTACGTGCACGACCTGCTGCCCGGTCACCCCTGGCCATCCGCCTTGGTCGCGACCTGCGCCACCCTGGTCGACTTCGGTCCGCCGCTGCTCGCGGTCTACCTGCTGCGGCTGTCCGGCGGGGGTGCCACCGCGATCGGGTTGGACGCCAGCTCACCGAGGAGCGACCTGGCCCGATGCCTCAAGCTCATGCTGCTTGCCTACGTGCCCGGCTTCTTCCTCGAGGCGGTGATCAGCAGTCTCGCCGGACAGCACAACGAGGTCGCGCAGGCGATACCACCGCACGCCGCCTACCTGCTCCCGCTGTTGGTCAGCGCCGTGGGGGCGGGTGTCGTCGAGGAGGTGGTGGTCCTCGGATACCTGGTCCACCGGCTGGAGCAGCGGGGCTGGAGCCCGGCTCGGATCGTGCTGGCCGCGACGCTGGTCCGCGCGAGCTATCACCTGTATTACGGCTGGGGCACGATCGGCATTGCCGTATGGGGCGCCGTGTCGGTGGTGCTCTATCGGCGCCGCCGCCGGCTGCTGACCTTCGTGGTGCTGCATGTGCTGTGGGACGGCTGGCAGTTCATCGACATCTACGCCCACGGTGGGGCGGCAGCCATCGCGCCGCTGGCCGCGCTCGCCATCCTTGTCGGCTGCTGGCTCGCCGGCCGCAGGCCGGCCGTCGGGGAGATGGTGGCGCCCTGAGCCGTCCGACAGGGCAGACTTCCGGAGGCCGCGCCTGCAGCCCGGTACCCGCCAGCCAAGGAGTTCGGATGACCCACGCTTGGAACGACTCGAACCTGCCCGACCTGACCGGCCGGCGGGTCATCGTGACAGGCGGCAATTCCGGGCTGGGGTATCAGACCGCGCTGCGGCTGGCGGAACGCGGCGCCCAGGTCACCATCGCGGTCCGGTCCCAGCCCAAAGGAGAGGCGGCCCTCGCCGACATCCGGGCCGCCTGCCCAGCGGCCGATCTGCGGCTCGCGGCGCTCGACCTTGCCGACCTGAGTTCGGTGCGCGCGTTCGCGGCCGGCTGGGACGGTCCGCTGGACGTGCTGGTGAACAACGCGGGCGTGATGGCGGTCCCCCGTGCGCTGACGGTAGACGGGTTCGAACGGCAACTGGGCACCAACCACCTCGGTCACTTCGCGTTGACCGGGCTGCTGCTGCCGGCGCTGCTCGCGGCGAGCGCGGCGCGGGTAGTCACGGTGTCCTCGTTGGCCGCGCTCGGCGGCCGGATGGCCTTCGACGATTTGGACGGGGCGCGGTCCTACCGCCCGTGGCGCGCCTACTGCCAGAGCAAGCTGGCCAACTTGCTGTTCACCGTGGAGTTGGGCCGGCGGCTGCAGGCTTCCGCGGCGTCCGTGCTGGCCGTGGCCGCTCATCCCGGCTACGCGGCGACGAACTTGCAGGCCACCAGCGCGCAGGCCAAGGCCGGTGTCCGCCGGGCCCTTGAGGGCACGGCGATGGCCCTCGGCAACCTGATCATCGCGCAGCCCGCCGCCGCCGGCGCGCTGCCCTCGCTGTACGCCGCCACGGCAACCGGTGTGGTCGGTGGCGGCTTCTACGGACCGCAGGGCCCGTTCGGTACCCGCGGCGCCCCAGGCGCGGCGAAGTTGCCCAGCCGGGCCAAGGACGCGGCGGTCGCCCAGCAGCTGTGGGAGATCTCCCAGCAGCGGACGGGTGTGGCCTACGCCGAGCTGGCGGCGGCCCGGGCTTGAGGAGCGGAGCCGCCGTCAACCACCCAGCGGTGACCGGGCCCGTTCTCGGCGGCCGGTCAGCTCGGCAGGTGGGCGTCCAGCCAGGACATGGTCCGCGCCCATCCGTCGGCCGCCGCGTCCGGGTTGAACACCGCGGGACGGTCATCGCAGTGAAACCCGTGCTGCGCGTCCGGGTAGCGGATGATCTCGGTTTCGACGGTGGACTCGGCGGCCGCGGTGCGCAGCACCTCCACGTCCGCCGCGGGAATGCCCTTGTCCAGATCACCGAACAGGCCCAGCCAGGGCGCCTGCAGGCCCGGCGCCAGGTCGATCAGCGGTGGCAGGCCGAAACGCCCTTCCCGCACCCCGCCGCCGTAGAAGGTGATGGCCGCCCCCAGCGGCCGCACCGCCCCCGCCCACAGCGCCACCGAGCCGCCCATGCAGAATCCGACAATCGCCAGCCGGGCCGGAGGCACCCCGTCCGCGTCGAACCAGGCGATCGTGGCGTCCAGGTCGGCGGTGAGCCCCTCCGGTGTCAGCGCCTGCATCAAGGGATAGGCCGCCTGCACATCGTCATAGGAGACCGCCGGGTCGCCGCTGCGATGGAACAGGTGCGGCGCGGCGGCCAGGTAGCCGGCGGCTGCCGCCCGCCCGCACACCGCCTCGATGTGGCTGGTAACCCCGAACGCCTCCTGGATCACGATCAGCCCCGCGCCTCGCGGGTGTTCCGGCCGGGCGACGGATAGCGGCAATTCCCCCACGAAGGGATGTTCCACGGTCATACCCAGGACCGTATCCCGGCGGGTGAACCTGCCCAGAACGGGGCAAGGACCAGCCACCCGGCCCGGTGGCCAGCCGTGCGAGGCTGGGCACCGGGTCCCCACGAGACGAAACGAGATCGCGACGCATGCAGGTCTGGCCTGGACATCCCTACCCCTTGGGTGCCACCTACGACGGGGCGGGTACGAACTTCGCCCTGTTCAGCGAGGTCGCCGACCGGGTCGATCTGTGCCTGATCGACGAGAACGGCCACGAGGAGAGCATCCGGCTGCCCGAAACCGACGCGTTCGTGCACCACGGCTACCTGCCGGCCGTCGGCCCCGGCCAGCGCTACGGCTTTCGGGTGCACGGCACCTACGACCCGGCGCGCGGACTGCGGTGCAACCCGGCCAAGCTGTTGCTGGACCCCTACGCGAAAGCGGTGGACGGCCAGATCGAGTGGGACGAGGCGGTGTTCTCCTACGCCTTTGATGACGGTCCGGACAGCCCGCCCACCGATACCGACTCCGGCCCGCACATGCTGCATGGCGTCGTCGTCAGCCCTTTCTTCGACTGGGAGCACGACCGGCCGCCCCGCATCCCCTACGCGGACTCGGTGATCTACGAGGCGCACGTGCGTGGCCTGACCATGACGCACCCCGCCGTGCCACCGGAGGACCGCGGCACCTACGCCGGGTTGGCTAACCCGGCGGTGATCGAGCACCTGCAGAAACTGGGCGTCACCGCCATCGAGTTGATGCCGGTGCACCAGTTCGTCCGCGACCATCACCTGGTCGAACGCGGCCTGAGCAACTACTGGGGTTACAACACCATCGCCTTCCTGTCCCCGCACAACGCCTACTCCGCGGCGGACCGGGCCGGCCGCCGCGGCGGCCAGGTGCAGGAATTCAAGGCGATGGTCAAGGCGATGCATCAAGCCGGGATCGAGGTGATCCTCGATGTGGTCTACAACCACACCGCCGAGGGCAACCACGCCGGCCCGACCCTGAGCTTCCGGGGCATCGACAATCAGGCCTACTACCGGCTGGTCGACGGCGACCCCGCGCACTACTACGACACCACCGGCACCGGGAACACGCTGCTGATGCGGCACCCGCACGTGCTTCAACTGATCATGGATAGCCTGCGCTACTGGGTGACCGAGATGCACGTGGACGGCTTCCGGTTCGACCTGGCCTCCTCCCTGGCCCGGCAGTTCCACGAAGTCGACCGGTTGTCGGCGTTCTTCGACCTGGTCCAGCAGGACCCGGTGGTCAGCCAGGTGAAGCTCATCGCCGAGCCCTGGGATGTCGGCGAGGGTGGCTATCAGGTCGGCAACTTCCCGCCGCTGTGGACCGAATGGAATGGCCGCTACCGCGACACCGTGCGGGATTTCTGGCGGGGGGAACCGGCGACGCTGGCCGAACTCGGCTCCCGGGTGACCGGAAGTTCGGACCTGTACGAGACCAGCGGCCGGCGGCCGTACGCCTCCATCAACTTCGTCACCGCCCATGACGGCTTCACCCTGCACGACCTGGTTTCTTACAACGACAAGCACAACGAGGCCAACGGCGAGGGCGGCGCCGACGGGGAAAATCACAACCGATCCTGGAACTGCGGGGTCGAAGGCGACAGCGACGACCTGGAGATCGTCGCGCTCCGCGAGCAGCAAAAGCGCAACATCATCGCCACGATGTTCCTGTCCCAGGGCGTCCCGATGCTGCTGCACGGCGACGAGATGGGACGCACCCAGCGGGGCAACAACAACGCCTACTGCCAGGACAACGAGCTGTCCTGGGTCGATTGGGACCGGGCCGAGGATTTCTTCCCGCTCACCGAGTTCGTCGCGGAGGTGAGCCGGTTGCGCCGGGAGCACCCGGTGTTCCGCCGCCGGCGCTTTTTCCGGGGCCGGCCCACCAGCTCCGGCGGGATCGAGGACATCGCCTGGTTCACCCCCTCGGGGGAGACGATGGGCGACGAGGACTGGGACACCGGTTACGCCCGTAGCCTGACCGTTTTCCTCAACGGTGAGGCCATCCGCGAACCCGGCGCCCGCGGGGAACGGCTGATCGACGACTCGTTCTGCTTGCTGCTGAACGCCTCGCATGAGCCGATGGACTTCACCATGCCGCCGGATGAGTTCGGGCACGTCTGGGAGCTGGCCCTCGACACGGCCGGCCCGCTGGTCGCGATGGCCGAGGAGCAGACGGCGAAGGCCGGGGAGGCCGTCGCCATCGAGGCGCGTTCGGTGTCCCTGTTCCGGCGCATGCGGTGAGCTCGCCGGTGCGATCCGGCCCCGCCCCGGCCCCCACCAGCACCTACCGTCTGCAGCTGACCGCCGAGTTCACCCTCGACGACGCCGTCGAAGTCCTGCCGCGGCTCGCCGCGCTGGGCGTCGGGGCGGTGTACCTGTCCCCGTTGTTGGCGGCGCTACCCGGATCCGGGCACGGCTACGACGTCGTCGACCCGAGCCGGATCGACACCGAACGGGGCGGCGAGCCGGCCCTGCGCCGGCTGTCCCACGCCGCCCATCAGCTGGGCCTTCAGGTCGTGCTGGACATCGTGCCCAACCATCTTTCCGTGCAGATCCCCCGGGCGAACCCGGCGTGGTGGGACCTGCTCACCTACGGGCCGGCGAGCGCCTACGCCGCCTGGTTCGACGTGGACTGGGCCGCGGGACCGCTGTTGCTGCCGATCCTCGGCGCCGACGCGGATCTGGAACAGGTGCAGGTCCTCCCCGGGCCGGCCGGACCCGAGCTCGGCTACCACGAGCATCGATTCCCGGTTGCTCCCGGCACCGACGGCGGCTCCGCGCAGGACGTGCACGCCCGCCAGCACTACCGGCTGGTGGGTTGGCGCCGCGCGGCCGGTGAGCTCACCTATCGCCGCTTTTTCGATGTCACCACCCTCGCCGGGCTGCGCGTCGAGGACCCGTCCGTCTACGCCGCGACGCACCGGAAAGTCCTGGAACTCATCCGGGATGGGATCGTCGACGGCCTGCGCATCGACCATCCCGACGGCCTCGCCGACCCGGCCGGCTACCTGGACCGGCTGGCCCGGGACACCGGCGCCGCCTGGACGGTGGTCGAAAAGATCCTGGAGCCCGGCGAGGTGCTCCCCCGGGCGTGGGCGACCGCCGGGACGACCGGCTACGACGCGGCCCGGCTCGCCACCGGGCTGTTCGTGGACCGTGCCGGCGCCGAGCCGCTGACCGCGCTGTGGCGCCGGTTCACCGGGGATGACAGTAGCTTCCCGGACAAGGTGCTGGCCGGGAAGCGGGAGGTGCTGGCCGGCCCGCTCGGTGCGGAGCTGGCCCGCCTCGGCCGACTGGCGCCGGGGATCGACCCGCGGGTGATCGCGGCGGTGCTGGTCCGCTTCCCGGTGTACCGGTCCTATCTGCCCGGCCCGGGGCGCGAGCACCTGGACGAGGCGCTCCGGGCGGCAAGCGCGGACCTGAGCGAGGAGCTGCTGCCGGCCCTGGACCGGCTGGGTGAGCGGCTCGCCGATCCGGCCGACCCGCTGTGTGTCAGGTTCCAGCAGACCTCGGGCATGGTGATGGCCAAGGGCGTGGAGGACACCGCGTTCTACCGCCACCACGTGCTGCTGGCCCTGGTCGAGGTCGGGGGCGACCCCTCCCACTTCGGCGTCGACGCGGCCGAGTGGCACGCCAGCTGCCGGGCCCTGTCCGAGGACTGGCCCGACACGATGACCTTGCTCTCCTCGCACGACACGAAGCGCAGCGAGGACATCCGGGCCCGGCTCGTGCTGCTCTCGGAGCTGCCCGGTGAGTGGGAGCGGGCCGTGGATCAGCTGGCGACGGCCGCCCGGCCGCATGCCGGACGGGTCGCCGCCGACGACCGCTACCTGCTGCACCAGACGCTGATCGGCACCGGCCTGATCGACGCCGAACGGATCGGGGGTTATCTGCACAAGGCCGCCCGTGAAGCCAAGCGGCACACCTCCTGGCTCGCCCCGGACGAGGCATACGAGGCCGACCTGCAGCACCTGATTCGGGGGGTGCTGGGCGATGCCGGCTACCGGCAGCTGATCGAGGCGCTGCTCGCCCGGCTGGCCCCACCGTGGCGGCGCACGGTGCTTGCCCACAAATTGGCGCAACTCACGATGCCGGGGGTGCCGGACCTCTACCAGGGCAGCGAACGGGAGCTCATCGCGCTGGTCGACCCGGATAACCGGCGCCCGGTGGACTTCACCGCACCGGACAGCGCCAAGACCGGTCTGGTCCGCACGGTGCTCCGCCTGCGCCGGGACCGCCCCGAGTTGTTCCTCGGCTACCAGCCCGTGGACACCGGCACGACGAGGGCGGTGGCCTTCGCCCGGTCACCGGACCTGCTCGTGGTCCTCGCGACCCGGGCCGTCGCGCTGGAACGTGACGGGTGGGGCGCGGCCGGCATCTCGCTGCCGCCCGGGCGGTGGACCGATGCGTTGACCGGCCGCCCGATCAGCTCGGGCCGGTTCGTCGACGCCGTCGGTGACGCCCCCGGCTTGCTGCTGGTGCGGGGTGACCCCCCACGCCTGTCCCAACCGGGTAGGGCAGGCTAGCGCGTTGTGACCGCTTTCCGTGTGTGGGCGCCGGCGGCGTCGTCGGTGTCTCTCGTCCTGTCCGGTCCGGACGGGGATGCCGAGCGGGACATGCGCGCGGTGGAGCGTGGCTGGTGGACCACCGAGGTGCCCGACGCCGCGCACGGCATCGATTACGGCTTCCGGCTCGACGGGAGCGACCGGGTGCGACCGGACCCGCGTTCGCCCTGGCAGCCGCACGGCGTGCACGGGTGGAGCCGCACGGTTGATCACAGCGCCTTCCCGTGGGCCGATGACAGCTGGCGCGGCCGGCCCCTCGCCGGCAGCGTGCTCTACGAGCTGCACATCGGCACGTTCACCGACGAGGGCACCTTCGACGCCGCCGCGGCGAAGCTGCCCTATCTCGGGGAGTTGGGTGTCGACGGAGTCGAGCTGCTACCGGTCGCCGCCGTGCCGGGGCGGCGCAGCTGGGGATATGACGGCGTCGGGCTCTACGCGGTCAACGAGGAGTACGGCGGGCCGGACGGGCTCAAGCGCTTCATCACGGCCGCGCACCAGCACGGCATCGCGGTGGTGCTGGACGTCGTGCACAACCACCTGGGGCCGAGCGGCAACTACCTGCCGGAGTTCGGGCCGTACTTCGGCGCCGGGCAGAACCCGTGGGGCGCGCCGGTGAACCTCGACGGGCCGGGCAGTGATGAGGTGCGCCGGTTCGTCGTCGACAACGCGCTGATGTGGCTGCGCGACTATCACCTCGACGGCCTGCGCCTGGACGCTGTCCACGCCCTGGTCGATACCCGAGCGGTGCACGTCCTGGAGCAGATGGCCGAGGAGGTCGATGCCCTGGCGTCCTCGCTGGGCCGGCCGCTGTGGCTGATCGCCGAGTCGGACCTGAACGACCCGCGTCTGATCCGCGCGAGGGAGGCCGGCGGATTCGGGCTGACCGCCCAGTGGTGCGACGACGTGCACCACGCGTTGCACGCCACGCTCACCGGCGAACGGCAGGGGTACTACGCGGATTTCGGGTCGCTGCCTACGCTGGCCAAGGCGCTCACTCAGGCGTTCGTCCACGACGGAAGCTGGTCCAGCTTCCGGGCTCGCTCCCACGGTCGGCCGGTCGGCGACCTGCCCGGAGAGCGTTTCGTCGCGTTCCTGCAGGACCACGATCAGGTGGGCAACCGGGCGCAGGGCGATCGGCTCAGCGCCACCCTCAGCGCGGGACTGCTCCGGGTCGGGGCGGCGCTGCTGCTGGGTGCCCCGTACACGCCCATGTTGTTCATGGGTGAAGAGTTCGGGGCGACGACTCCCTGGCAATTCTTCTCTGATCTCGACAGCGAGGCGCTGCGGCGGGCGACCAGCGAGGGCCGGCGCAGCGAGTTCGCCGCCCACGGCTGGGCGCCCGGAGATGTGCCCGACCCCAGCGAGCCGGAGACCTTCACCCGCTCCCGGCTGGACTGGTCCGCCGTCGACACCGGACCGGACGGCCTGCTGGCCTGGTACCGGCGGCTGATTGCGCTGCGTCGCGCGGAACCCGACCTGCGCGACGGTCGACGGGAGCACACGACCTGCAGCTTCGATGAGGACGCCCGTACCTTCGTCCTGCGTCGCCGGGACCTACTGGTGGTGTGCAACCTGAGCTGCTCCGAGCAGACGGTGACGGTCGACGGCACGCCGGTGGAGGTGCTGGCAGCCAGCGCCACCGGCTTCTCCTACGGACCGGGGCTGGTCACGTTGGCCGGCGAGTCGGTCGTCGTCGTGCGCCGGCTCGCAGGCTGAGTGTGTCCGGTTCAGCCGGTCTTGCGTCCGGCCGCGGGCCGGGTCACCCACAGCCAGCGGACGGCCTCACATCGCGGGCAGCACCAGCTGGCGCCGTCCTCGACCGGCGCGGGCCACGCGTGCCCGGCGTCGACATCGCCGCACAGGGCGCAACAACGCAACCAGTCCTCTTCCACCCGAGCATCGTGCGCGGTCCGGGCCGCTTCGCGACGGCGGCGCGCCGGAGACGGGCCAGGTCTGTGGATCGGCGCTGTCCTAGCCGCCCCCTAACCTGATGTCCGTGGGCGACACGGGTGAGGCCGCCGCGAGTCGACCGGCCCGGCGCGAGCGGTCCTGGCGGCGCGCCTGGCCGCGCTTGTCCTGGCCGCGCTTGTCCTGGCCGCGCCGAGCCTGGCTGACCAGGCTGCTGCTGCCCCTGCTGCTCTCGATCGCCTTGGTGGGGATCGTCGCCGAGCGGGCCAGCCCCCCCGGCGGCCCGTCCACCCTGGGCCCGCCCGGAGCCGCCGCGAACCCGGCTGCTCCCGGCGCCGACCCGGCCGCCCTGATCCGGGCCGAAAATGCCCGGCCCGGCTCGCCCGGGTGGCGCATCACCCGAACCGGCGCGGCGCACGAGATCGAGGGCTGGGCGGCCCGCACCGACGTGCTTCCCGGTCAACCCCTGCCGGTGTCGGTGTCCACCACGGCCCCGACGTTCACCGCCACCGCCTACCGGATGGGTTGGTACGGCGGCGCGTTGGCGCGCCAGGTCTGGGTCAGCCCGGCCACGCTCCCGGGCACGACGCAGCCGCCCGCCACCGTGTCCGCGGTGTACCCGACCGGCCCCACCTACACGGTGAGCACGAGATGGAGCCCGTCGCTGACCTTGGACACCACCGGCTGGCTGCCCGGGGCCTACCTGCTCCGGCTCGACGCCAGCACCGGTGGGCAGCGGTTCGTGCCGTTCACCGTCCGCTCCCCGGACCAGCGGGGCAGGCTCGTGCTGATGAATGCCGTCACCACCTGGCAGGCGTACAACGACTACGGCGGCTACTCGCTCTACCACGGACCGGACGGGCAGGCCACTGACCGCGCCCGGGTGGTCAGCTTCGACCGGCCCTACGCCGGGGACGGGGCCGGCGAATTTCAGGGCAACGAGCTACCGCTGATCGCCCTGGCCGAACGGCTCGGTCTGCCGCTGGGCTACGCGACGGACGTCGATCTGTCCACCGAGCCGCATCTGCTCGACGGTGCGCGCGGGCTGATATCGCTCGGCCACGACGAATACTGGACCCGCGCCATGCGCACCCACGCCACAGCGGCCCGGGACGCCGGCGTCAACATCGCCTTCCTGGGGGCCAACGCGCTGTTCCGGCAGATGCGCTTCGCGGCCAGCCCGGTCGGGCCGGACCGTCTGGAGGTGGACTACAAGGGGGTGCAGGGCGACCCGCTGCGCTACAGCGACCCGAAGGACGTCACCGTCAACTGGCGCGAGCCCCCGGTAGCCGAACCCGAATCCTCGCTGACCGGCACGTTGTATGAGTGCAACCCGGTCGATGCTCCGCTGGTCATCAACGACCCTTCGAGCTGGTTGTGGTCCGGGCTGGTGCAGCGCGGACGGTCGATCCCGCATCTGGTCGGCAGCGAATACGACCGGGTCAACCCCGGCTCCCCCACCCCGCCGGGCATCCAGGTGCTGACCCACTCGCCGGTGACCTGCCGCGGGGCCAAGACCTACAGCGACTCGGCCTACTACACGACCCCCTCCGGTGCCGGGGTGTTCGATGCCGGCACCTCGCTGTGGGTCGCGTCGCTCGCGGGCCGCTGCCAGGTGACCTGCTTCAGCCGCGCCGACGCGGACCTGATGCGTGCGGTGACCGGTCGACTACTGTCCGCTTTCGCCGCGGGTCCGGCCGGTGTGCCGCACCCCGCGGTGAGCAATCTGCCGAGCCTGCATGAGTTCGCCGGCGATCCGACCTACGGCGCCGGCCGGACGCTCAACGCCCAGCAGAACGAACGTTATGGCTACGGGTGAGCCCGGCCAGGTGATGCAGGCCGGCTAGCGCGGGGCCATCCGAATCGCGCCGTCGAGCCGGATGACCTCCCCGTTCAGCATCGGGTTGGCCACGATGTGGAGAACCAACGCGGCGTACTCGGGGGGTTCACCCAGGCGGGCCGGATGCGGTACCTGCTGGCCGAGGGAGACCCGGGCCGGCTCGGGCAGCCCCGCCAGCATCGGGGTCTCGAACAGTCCGGGGGCGATGGTCATCACCCGTACCTGCGCGGCGGCCAGATCCCGCGCCAGTGGGAGGGTCAGCCCGACGACGCCGCCCTTGCTCGCCGCATAGGCGGCCTGCCCGATCTGCCCGTCGAAGGCGGCGATGCTGGCGGTGTTCACGATGACACCCCGCTCGCCGTCGACGGCTTCGGTGACGATCATGGCTTCGGCGGCGAGGCGGATCATGTTGAAGGTGCCGATCAGGTTGACCTGGATCACCTGCGCGAATTGCGCCAGCGGCATCGGACCGTTGCGGCCGACGACCCGGCCCGGAGTGCCGATACCCGCGCAGTTGACCAGCACCCGCAGCGGGCCGGCGGCGCTGGCCGCCGCCACCGCCCGGCGCGCCTGGTCCTCATCGGTGACATCGGTCCGCACATAGCGCAGACCAGCCGGCAGGTCGGGTGATTCGGCCACGTCGGCGACGACCACCGTCGCGCCGGCGGCGGCGAGAGCCTTCGCCGTCGCCAGGCCGAGCCCGGAGGCGCCGCCGGTCACCAGGGCCGAGCACGAGTCCAATCGCATGGGCGGCACCCTAGCCAGCGGTCGGCCGGCCCCCGAAATGCGGAGGAATCTGTCCGAGGGTTCGGGCATTGTCACTCCTCGTGCCCCATCCCCCGACCTCCGTCGCCCGGCTGTCCCGCGATGCCCGCATCGTCCTGGCCGGCAGCGCCGTTTCCGCGCTCGGCAACGGTTTGACCCTGCCGTTCCTGTTGATTTACCTGCACAAAGTGCGGGGCATTCCGCTGGCCCAGACCGGACTGCTGCTCGCCATTCCCGGGGTGATTTCGCTGGTGGCCGGCCCCGTCGCGGGTGCGCTGGTGGACCGGCTGGGCGCCCGGCGGGTCCTGGCGGTCGGCGCCGTCGGCAATGCCGTCGCCTACGGGTCCATCGCCCTGGTGCACACCGCCGCGCAGGCCGTCCCGGTCGAGATCCTGCTGGGGGTCTTCAACGCGACGTTCTACCCCAGCCAGTCCAGCCTGTTCGCGCGGTTGGCCGGGGGGCCGGCCCTGCAGCGGCTGTTCGCGATGAACTTCGTGCTGTTGAACGCCGGAATCGGGCTGGGCGGCCTGGCGGCCGGGCTGTTCGTGCACGTCCAGCATCCGGGCACCTTCCAGCTGGTCTACCTGCTGGACGCAGCCACCTTCGTGATCTACGCGGCGCTGGTCGCGAGCATCCGAGAATCCGGCCGGGCCGCGGCCACCAGCGTCCGCACCGGCTCCTACGGCGACGTGCTGCGCCATCGGCTGTTCCGGCGGGTCTTCGCGGTCAGCATCCTGCTGGCGCTGACCGGCTACACCCAGATCGACTCCGGATTGCCGGCCTTCGCCACCGATGTAGCGCACGTGAGTACCCAGACGATCGCCCTGTCGTTCGTGGCGAACACGGCCATGATCGTGATCGGCCAGCTGGTCGTCCTCAAACGGCTGGCGGGGGTTCGGCGCACCCGCGCGCTGCTGGTCGTCGCCGGCGTGTGGGCCGCGTCCTGGGCCTTCCTGGGTCTGGCGGGGGTGCTGCCCGGCCACGGCTGGCGGGTCGCGGTGGTGATTGCCTTCGGCGCGCTATTCGGGCTCGGTGAGACGTTCATGGCGCCCACCGTCGGGCCCATGATCAACGACATTGCCCCCGATCACCTCCGCGGCCGGTTCAACGCGCTCAGCTCGCTGGCGTACTCGGTCGGATTCGTCCTCGGGCCCGCACTCTCGACGCTGCTGATCGGCGCACACCTGTCCGCGGCGTGGATCGGCCTGCTGCTGGCGGGCACTGCACTGGTCGTGCGCCTGTCGCTGCGGCTAGAGCCGCGCCTGACCCCGGCCGAAAACGGGATCAGCGGCGCCCTCGCCGGCCCGCCGCAGCTGGAGCAGATGTTGATCTGATTCGGATGCGGCTCAGCTGCTGAGGCTCCTCTGCTGAGGCTCCCCTGCTGAGGCTCCTCTGCGACTCTGCCCTCCCCCGGCGGCGCTGCCCCAGCTCCGCGGCGGCCAAACCGTGCCGTGGTCGCTGGAGAAACTCCCCGCAGCAGGTGCAAACGGCCGCGGGCAGGGAACAACGGACCCAACCTAAGGAGGCAGCGTGATCACGATCTTGTATGCAATTGGACTGATTTTACTGATTCTCGGGGTGATCGGGTTCTTCACCCATCTTGTCGGTTTCGGCATCGGGGCGATCATCGTCGGGGCGGTCCTGGTGATCGTCGCGAAGTCGGTCGGCGGGCGGGGCGCGCGGGTCTGACCCCGGACACACCCTGAGCCGCATCTACGCGGCACATCTCGACGAAGGGCCGGCGCACCCGCACACAGCGGGTTCGCCGGCCCCTTGTCGCGTCGGGGGTGGTCGGCGAGATCGCGGCCTTCGCCGGTTGGCTCCGTTCCGACCGCACGGTGTACCAGCAGGGATGTGCTGGGCGTGGCTACAGCGGGATGTTGCTGTGCGCCCCGCGCCGGTCCGTGGCGATCGACAGCGCCCGGGCCACCGCCCGCCGGGTCGTGGCCGGATCGATCACGCGATCGACCGCGCCGAGGGCTACCGCCGCAGACAGTCCCCCGACGCTGCTTTCGTAGGCCGCGGCCAGCCGGGTGTGTTCCACCGCCCGCTCGGCCGGGTCCTCGATCGCGGCCAGCGCCCGTCGGGACAAGATCCCGACCGCCGCCGACGCGCCCATCACCCCGATCTCCGCCGTGGGCCAGGCCAGCACGATCGTCGCCCCGAGGCCGCGGGAGTTCATCGCGATGTACGCGCCGCCGTAGGCCTTGCGTGTCACGAGCGTGACGCGCGGCACCCGGCAGGCGGCGAAGGCGTGCAGCAGCTTCGCCCCGCGCCGCACCACGGCCTCATGCTCCTGCCGAACGCCCGGGAGGTAGCCGGGCACGTCAACGACGACGACCAACGGCACCCCAAACGCGTCGCACATCCGCACGAAACGGGCGGCCTTTTCCGCCGAGCCGGCGTCGAGGCAGCCCCCCATCCGCAGCGGGTTGTTCGCAACGACCCCGACCGTCCGGCCGGCGAGTCGGCCCAGGCTGGTCACGACGTTCCGGGCCCAGGTCGGCTGCAGTTCCACCTGCGCACCGGGGTCGAGCAGCCGCCCGACCAACGGGCGCACGTCGTAGGCCCGGCGGGGGTTTTCCGGCAGCAACCCGCCCAGCTCCGGGTCGTCATCGGGGAAGGCCGCCAGGGCCCGTCTGGGCCGGGCCAGCAGGCCGGTCAGCTCCCGGATCCGGGCCATCGCCTGCTCGTCGGTGGCCGCTGTCACGTGCGCCACACCAGATTTGCCGTGCGTCACCGGACCGCCGAGATCCAGGCTGCTCACGTTCTCCCCGGTCACGCTGCGTACGACATCGGGCCCGGTGACAAACACGCGCCCCTCGGGGCCCATCACCACCAGGTCGGTCAGCGCCGGCCCGTAGGCGGCTCCGCCGGCCGCGGCACCGAGCACCAGTGAGAGCTGGGGCACCCGTCCCGACGCTGCGGTCATCGCCGCGAAAACCTTCGCCACCCCGTCGAGGGAGGCGACACCCTCCCCGAGGCGGGCGCCTCCGGAATGCCAGATACCGACGACCGGGACGCCGCGCCGCACGCCCTCGTCGATGCCCCGGGCGATCGCTGCGCACCCGTCCCGGCCGAGGGCACCGCCCTGGCGGCCCACGTCGGTGGCGTACGCGAGGACCGGGGCCCCGTCGATGGAGCCGGCGGCCAGCATGACGCCGTCCGCGGCCGCCCCCATCTCGGGGTTGTCGAGCAGCGCCTGCAGCCGGGCCTGCGGGGAACGGGGATCAAGCCGTTCACGAGTCTGTTCCAGCACGGGGATCGTCACGCGAGCAGGCTCCTTCCACCATCCACGACAAGCACATGACCGGTGACCATCGACGAATCCGGTCCGGCCAGCCAGGCGACCGCGGCGGCGACATCGTCCGGCGCCACGAGCCGGCCGGCGGGAGTGCGATCGGTGGCGTCGTCGACCATCGGCCGGCCACCCTGCGGAAAGTGCCGCAACGCGCGGCTGTCCACGATCCCGGCGCAGACCGCGTTGACCCGGGAGGCTGGCGCCAGCTCGACCGCCAGGTAGCGCACCAGCGCCTCCAGCGCCGCCTTGCTGACCCCGACCCCGGTGTACTGGGGGATCACCTTGCTGGCGCCGCCGCTGGACAGGGCGACGGTCGCGCGCGGCCGCAGCGTGGCGGCCAAGGTCAGCAACGGGCGGGTGTTGACCTCCCACGCCCAGTCCAGGTGGCGTTCGGTCAACTCCGACACCGGGCGCAGCACCCCGCTGGCGGCATTGGACACCAGGACATCGATGTCACCGACCAGCTCGGCGACCTGCTCGGCGAGGGCCTGGCCGCCGCCCTCTCGACCGAGGTGGCTGCGCACCACATGCGCGCTGCGCCCCTCGGCCCGAACCTTCTCCGCTACGTCTTCGGCGGCTTCCACCGCCCGGAAGGTGTGCACCACCACGTCGTGCCCGTCGGCGGCGAGCCGCCCGCAGACCGCCCCGCCGATGTCACCGGAGCCACCGGTGACCAGGGCCCAGGTCACGGGGCGGCCCGGAACGCCAGCGCCACGTTGTGGCCGCCGAACCCGAACGACGTCGAGATGGCGGCGTCGTGCACCAGTCGCCGGTTATCGATCCGCACCACATCCAGCCCGACCTCGTCATCCGGGTCGTCCAGGTTACGGACCGCCGGCACGGTCTGATCGCGCAGCGCCAGCAGGGTCAAGATGGCCTCCACCGCGCCGGCCGCACCGAGCAGATGCCCGGTGCACGACTTGGTTGCGGTGACCACGGCGCTGGTGCCCTCGCCGAGGGCCTGCCGCAGGGCCCGGGCCTCCGCGACGTCGCCGACCGGCGTCGAGGTGGCATGCGCGTTCACATGACCGACGCCCGCGGGATCCAGCCCGGCGTCCTGCAACGCCAAGGTGACCGCCCGCGCGGCGCCGCTGCCCGACGGGTCGGGGGCCGAGACGTGATGGGCGTCGGAAGTCATGCCGGCGCCGGCCAGCAGCCCGTGTACCCGGGCGCCCCGCGCGCGGGCGTCCTCGAGCCGCTCCAGCACCAAAATCCCGGCGCCCTCGCCGAGCACGAACCCGTCCCGCTGCTTGTCGAACGGGCGGGAGGCCTGCTCCGGGTGATCACCGAAACGGGTGGACAGCGCCCGCATAGCGGCGAAACCGGCCAACGGCAGGGGGTGAATACACGCTTCCGCGCCGCCGGCGACAACGACGTCGACGCGACCCAGCCGGAGCAGGTCCAACGCCTGCGCGAGTGCCTCAGCCCCGCTGGCGCAGGCACTGACCGGGGTGTGCACCCCGCCGCGGGCACCCAGTTCCAGGCCCACCGTGGCGGCGGGGCCGTTCGGCATCAGCATCGGCACGAGGTGGGGGCTGACGGCCCGCGCGCCGCGCTCGCGTAACACGTCGGCCTGCGCCAGCAGCGTCACGGCCCCGCCGATACCTGTCGCGACGACCACCGCGAGGCGCTCGGGCGCCACGTCGGGCGCGCCGGCGTCCGCCCACGCTTCCCGCGCGGCGATGAGGGCCACCCGCTGCGAGCGATCCAAGGTGCGGGCCTGCACCCGCTCCAGCACTTCGGCCGGATCCACGGCGAGCGGCGCCACGACGTCGACGGGGACGGTGTCCGCCCAAGCGGCGGTCAGTCGGCGGACCCCCGAGGTGCCGGCAAGGATGCCCGCCCAGGTGCCGGCGACATCGCCGGCCACCGGGGTCGTGGCGCCCATACCGGTCACCGCGACCGGTTCGTGGAGCAATCTGGTCATGCCGGGACGGAGGCGCGGTGCACGTAGGCCACCGCGTCGGAGACGGTCTTCAGGCCGGGCACGTCGTCGTCCGGGATCCGCACCCCGAAACGCTCCTCGCAGGCCACGACAACCTCAACCATGGTGAGGGAGTCCAGGTCCAGGTCGTCGCTGAAGCTGGCGGTCGGGACTACCTGCTCGGCCGGGATCCCGGCGATCTCGTGGATGATCTCGCCGAGGCCGGTCAGTACGTCAGTGTCAGTCATGCGTTTGGCTCCTTCGTTGCGTGGGTGGGGGTATGGCAATCCGTGCATCCGGCCGGGCCGGCGACGGAGGTCTGGTGAGGGCTGCTCAGGGGCAGCGTCGTCAAGGGCAGAGCACAACCTGCGCGGCCACGCTCAAACCGGAACCGAAACCGATCAGCAGCAGCGGCCCCCCGGAGGGCACCGCATCCGCGGCGAGGAGCGCATCCAGCGCCAGCGGAATCGACGCCGCCGAGGTGTTCCCCGACTCGATGATGTCGCGCGCGACGACCGCTTCCGCGGGCAGCTTCAGGGCCCGCGCCAGGGCGTCGATGATGCGCAGATTCGCCTGGTGGGCGACCAACCCCGCGAGGTCGGCGACCTCGATCCCGGCGTCGGCGCAGGCGCGCAGCGCGTAGGGCGCGAGTTGCGTGGTCGCCCAGCGGAACACCGCCGGCCCGTCCATCGCCAACACGGGCGCATCCGGCGCCTTCGCGATCAGTCCGCTGCGATCCCCGTCGCTGGCCGCCACCAGCGGGCCGACCCCATTGCTGGGCGCCGCGCCGACGACCACGGCGCCGGCTGCGTCCCCGAAGATCGGGACGGTGCCGCGATCGGCGGGGTCGAGGATGTCGGTCATCCGGTCGCTGCCGATGACCAGGACCGTGCGCGCGCTGCCGGCGCGAATCGCGTCGGCGGCGGCCGCCAGCGCATAGCAGAAACCGGCGCAGGCGGCGCCGACGTCGTAGCCGCCTGCCTGGCTACCGAGCCGGCCGGCGACCTGCGGCGCGGCCTGGGGCATGGCGAAGTCCATGGTGGAGGTGGCGACCAAGATCAGGTCCACCTGACCGGGCTGCACGCCGGCGTTGGCCAGCGCCTTCGCGCCCGCCTCGGCGGCCAGATCGACCACCGATTCGCCGTCGCCGGCGACCCGGCGGTTGACGATCCCGGTCCGGGTACGGATCCATTCGTCGCTGGTATCCATCCGCAACGCCAGGTCCGCGTTGCTGACGACGCGACGCGGCCGGGCCGCCCCCACGCCCAACAGGGCAGCGCCGGCGGCGGGAGCCGGACAAGCGAGTGGGGGCATGCCCTAAGAGTGGGGGACTACCGGTCGGTACGGACTACACGGCGCGCACCACGTTGACCATCCCAATTTAGAGGGTTCCTACAAACGGTCGGCATGCGCCGGGTCGAGGCGGCCCAACACCAGCGCCACGTGTGCCGCGAACCGGCCGCGGGGGGTGGCCAGCGGCAAACCCGTAATCTCACTCGCACGTTTGAGCCGGTATCGCACGGTGTTCGGGTGCACGAACAGGGCCCGACCGGCGGCCTCCAGTGAGCCGCCATGCTCCACATACGCGGCCACCGTCGTCAGCAGGTCCCCGGAGGCATCCTGCAAACCGTTGTAGACATGCTCCATCAGCTGGACACGCGCCCGTTCATCCCCGGCCACCGCCCGTTCCGGCAGGAGCTGCTCGGCGTGGACCGGCCGCGGTACCTGCGGCCAGGCCGGCGCGGCCCGGACCGCCGCCAGCGCCGCCGCGGCACCCGCACCGGCGAATTCCAGCGCGACCACGGGGGTCACGTACACGACCGGTCCCGGCCCGAAGGCCGGCAGCAACCCCTCGGCCGCCTTGGCGGCCGCCGCCTCCGTCGGCTCGGCCAGGCCGGTAATGACCGCCAGCCGGTCTCCTTGCACGCCGGCCAGGACCTGCAGCGCGGCATGCGCTGCCGCCCGGTGGACCCCCTCCAGGACCTGCTCGACCGCCCCCGCCGGGGGAACCCCCGCGATCACGGTCACCGCGACGGGCGCCCCCCACCCGAGCGCGGCCGCCCGGGAGAGCACCGCGCCGGTGGGTTCCTCCCGCAGGACGTGGTCCACGACCAGCGCCTCGAGGCGGGCATCCCAGGCGCCCCGTTCCTCGGCGGCCCGGGCGTAGACCTCCGCGGCGGCGAAGGCCACGTCCCGGCTGAACACCAACACCGCCTCGCGCAGCGCCGGTCGCCCGGCCGGCTCGGCGAGTTCGGGGGCGTGCTCTTCGACGACCTCGACCGCGACCCGGACCAGGTCGACGGTTTGCTGCAGGCTGACGGCGCGGGCCATCTCCCGGGGGGCCGACCCGAAGACCCCGGCGGTCAGTCCGGCCACGTCGGCGCGCCGGCCGGGGGTCCGCAGCCAGTCCAGGAAAACGGTGATCCCGCTCTGGGCCACCAAGCCGATCCAGCTGCGCTCGTCGGCGGGCATCTCGCGATACCAGGCGAACCGTTCATGCATCCGGGCCACCGCCTCGGCGGTCAGCGGCCCGGCCGCCTGCCGCAGGCGCTCGCCAGTCGCGTCGCGCGGGGGGCGCCGGCGGGGAGCCGGGCGTGCGGCCATCAGCCCGCCACCCAGGCGGCCCGCAGCGCGGTCACCTGCGCGTCAAGTTCCGCGACCATCCGCAGATCGGTGGTGGCGAGCGCCGCCACGAACGCGACGTAGGACAGTTGCCGAGCCCGGACCAGCGCATCGCAGCCGGGCCAGTCCCGCACCTCGACGCCGTAGGCCTCGGCGAAGTCGAGATAGTCGCCGAGCGAGGCGCCGTACTGCCGCCGGTTGAGTACGGCCAGGGCCAGGTCCCACTCCCGCGGGCCGGTGACCATCTGATCGAAGTCGATGAAGCGCGGACCGTCCGCGGTGACCAGGGTGTTGTTCGGGGTGGGATGGCCGTGGACCGGGCCCCACGACAGTTCGTAACAGACGCTGGCCAGCTGTCGGGCCGCCTGCTTCGCCAGATCGCGCAGCAGCTCGGCCAGGTCTTCCCGGGCGCCCGGCCAACCGGCGTAGGCCTCGATGCGGCCGGTCAACCGGTCGATGGGATTCCACGCCGGCAGCGGCAGCGGCCCCTGCCGGCGGACCGCGTGGAACTGCCGCAGCATCGAGCCGACCTCCGCCCAGCTCGCCCGGTGGGTGCTGTCCACCCACGGCCAGAACGTGACTGTCCCGTCAACGGTCTCGACCGGCTCGGGCGTGAGCACCGGGAGCAGGCACACGCCGTCGTCGCGCGCCCGCAGGTCGGCGAATACGGTCGCCAGCCGCTGCGCCGACGCGGTCCGGGCCGGGGTGACGCGCACCGCAAAGTCCCGGACGTGCCACACAGCGTTGGCGCCGCTGTGGACGAGCGTGGCCCCCGACGCGTCGAGCCCCACCGCGGCGCAGGCTCGCTGCAACGCGTTCGGCGCGCGCTGCGCACCCCATACCGCGGCGTTCAGGGAAGGTGCCAACCCTGCGCCCCCAGGCGTGGTCATGTCGCCGAACCTATTCCGGCGCCGACCGGCGCGCACCCATCGCGACGCGCGGCGGTGGCGGGGTTAACGCATCCGAAACGGCTTGGGCGGGGAGGCCAGCGAGGCGCGCGGGCAGGTGGCCAGCGTCAGGTCCCCGAAGCCGAGAGCCTCGTCGGTGAGCGAGAGCACGTCGAAGCCGTGATCGGTGCCCTCCTGGGTGATCGTGACGCGGTAGATCGTGATCTCATATCGGGTCGGGACCCCGTAGGCGACCTGCAGACTGCCCAGCAGCAGGGCCGGACCCGGCTCGGAGCCGGACCAGGGCCGGTCGTAGCGCCGCCACAGCGAAGGTTCGGTGTGCCAGTGGCCGCCGCTGCGCACGTCTCGGACGGCCATCTCCACCAGAATGTTGCGGGCCGCCGTCTCCGGCACCACGGCCGCCGGACGGATGACCTCCGTGACCACGCCGTCATCCAGGGCGTCGAAGATCATCAATTCGTCCACATTTAGGTCATCGGCCGGGCGGCCCCACACCTTGACCGCGCGGACCTCGCATCACCCGGTGGTGACGAAGTCGACGAGCTCCTCGACCGCACGCAGCAAGGGCACCTCGAGGTCGGCATAGCTGTCGACCGCGGCGAGCACCCGGCGCCACATCTGCCGGGGCCCGCCGGTTTCGTGCAGGGCGGCGCACACCCCGTGCTTCCAGTCCACGCCGCGGGGCACCTGCGGCCAGCCGGCAATGCCCAGCGCGGCCGGTTTCACCGCCTGCCAGATGTCCACGAACGGATGGCCCAGGACGAGTACCGACGGCCCCGCGACCTGCGCCGCGATCCGGCTCTCCTTGCTCCCGGGGATCAGATGGTCGACGAGCACGCCGATCCGCGCGCCGGCCCGGGGCGCCAGCGCGATCAGCTCGTCGGCCAGATGATCGATACCGGACAAGGGCTGGACGACCACCCCCTCGAGGCGCAGATCATCGCCCCAGACTCGCTCGACCAGCGCCGCGTCGTGCACACCTTCGACCAGGATCCGGCCGGCCCGCGCCACCCGCGCACGGGCGCCGGCGACGGCCACGGAGCCCGAGGGGGTCCGGGCGGCCGGCCGGGGCCGGGCCGCGCGCGTCGGCAGCAGGCTGACCGGGATCCCGTCGAGCAGAAAACCGCCGGGAAGGTACGGGAAGGAACGGCACCGCCGATGGCGGTCCTCCAGGGTCACCTGCTGCTTGTCGTGATCCACCACCAGGCCGCAGAAGCCGGTGCTGCGCTCCTCGAGGACCAGATCGGGCCCAATTTCTACCTCGGGGACGGTGGCGGGGACGAACCGGGCGGCGAGCAGCGGGTCGTCGGCGTACCGGCCCCCGGCCGCGGCCCCCGGCCCTCGCTGTCGGTCCACGCGCCGCAAGCTATCCGCTACCTCGGATGATCAGAATCAGCGCCACGCCGATCCCCACCGCGACGACCAGAATGCGTAGCGCCCGCGGCGGCAGGCGCCGGCCGTAGCGCGCGCCGATCACCCCACCCAGCACGCTGGAGACAGCGATGATGATCGCCGGCTCCCAGGCGATGTGGGCGGCGAAAACGAAGTAGACGGCGGCCACGCCGTTCACCGCCGCGGCCAGCACGTTCTTGACCGCGTTGGCCTGCTGCAGGCCGACGGGGAGCAGCACCCCCAGCAGCCCGATCAGCAAAACTCCCTGCGCGGCACCGAAGTAGCCGCCGTACACGCCGGCGAGGTACACCCCGGACATCAGCAGCGGACCGGCGTCGGTCCGGCCCCGGCCGCGGGCCGCCGCGCGCGCGGAAAGCCGTGGCTGGATGTAGACCAGCACCGCCGACACCACCAGCAGGATGGGGACGACTGCGTCGAAAACGCCGCTGGGCAGCAGCAGCAACAGCACCCCGCCGGTCACGCCCCCGCCCACCGACCAGGGCAGCAATGCGCGCGTCACCCGTCCTTGCTCCCGCAGCTCCGCGCGGTAGCCCACCGCACCGGAGATCGATCCGAAAACCAGCCCGACGGTGTTGCTGACGTTGGCGGTGACGCTGCCGTACCCGAGCGCCAGCAGGGTCGGGAAGGTCACCAGCGAACCGGCGCCGACCACGGTGTTGAGGGTGCCGGCGAGCAGGCCCGCCGCGCCGACGGCGGCCGCGGCGGCCAGGCTCAGGGACACAGCGGACATCCTTGCCGATGCCGCGAGCCGAACCTGCGGCGGTGGCCGGCGGGCACCTAAGCTGGCTCGGTGACCTTCCCCACCCGGCTGCCGTTGACCGGGCTGCCCGTGGCCGAAACGGGTCGGCGAAGCGCCTTGCTGGCGGCCTGGGCGACCGCGCACCTCGCGGGCCAGGTCGACCCGCGCGGCGCCATGCTCGCTATCACCGGCGCCGACGAGCCGCATGTGGTCGACGGGTTGACCGCCGGCGATGATCTCGCCGCGCTGCTGGCCGATCTGCGGGCCCGGCGCGCCACCGGCCTGCGGCTGGTTCTCCCCGTCCCCGGTGATCCGCGCGGGCTGCCCGGGCCGGGTGAGCTGACCGATCTTGCGCTCCGCGTCGGGGAGGCGGTGCGGGTCCAGGAGCCACGGGCGCTGCGCGATGGCGCCCCGTCGTACGGGCTGGTTCCCGTCATTTCTCGCGCCGGGACCGACGCCGACGGCTACGCGGTGCTCGTCCGCTGGCAGGTGTTGGCCTGCCCGGCCGCCGAACCGGGACCCGCGGGCAGCGGGCGACAGGCCGAACGTGATCTCTCCGACGCGCTGCGCGACGTCGCCTCTGCGCTGACCCGGCTCGACGTGGCCCGGCTGGGACCCGCGGGGGCGGACGCGCTGGCGGCGCTGCGTGCGGATGCGCGCCGGGGTCGGCCCCCCGTTCGGCTCCCCGTGGGGCATCCCGCAGAGGCGCAGACGCTGCTGGCGCAGGCCGATCGGCTCGCCGCGGTGCTCGACATCGCCGGCGCCGACGATGGCGCGGCGATCGACCGGGGCACCGCCGCGGATCGGCGCGGCCTGCTGCGCGAACTAGGTGGCGCCGTGCGGCGCGCGCGGGTCGCCTCGGTCAACGCCCCCCTGGACGAGTAGTCACCCGGCCCCGAGGACGGGGCCCGGTGCGGGCTCCCGCCGCGGGGCCGGGCAGCAGTCCCGCGGGCAGGTGTCGTGCGGCCGGCCCCGCGGACCCAGCCACCACGAAGGGCCCTGCCCGGTCCGTTCGGCGACGAGCGAGGCCACCATCGGGACCAGGTCCAGGCCGGGGGTGGCGGCGCGGACCACGTGCATGCCGGCTGCGCGGGCCGCGGGAACCGCGACCGTGTCCAGGTCGTAGACGACTTCCAGGTGGTCGGAGACGAAACCGATCGGGACCACCACCACGCTGGCGACCTGCTCCGCCGCCAGGCCCGCGAGGGCCTCGGAGATGTCCGGTTCCAACCACGGCATCTGCGCCGGCCCGGACCGCGAGTTCCACGCCAACGACCAGGCATGGCCGCCGCCCAAGGCGCCGACGACCTGCCGGCAGGTTTCCCGCAGTTGCGCCTCGTAGGCGCAGTCGGCCGCCATGGCGACCGGGATGGAGTGCGCGGTGAACACCAACCTGGCCGCGTCCCGGTGGCGGGAAGGCAGCTCGGCCAGCGCGGCCCGGACCGCGGCCGCGTAGGGCAGCACGAATCCGGGATGGTGGTAAAAAACGCGGATCTTGTCCACAACGGGGGCCCCGGCGCCGACCTGCTGGCGGGCGCGTTCGATGTCCTCGCGGTACTGCCGGCAGCCCGAGTACGACGAATACGCGCTGGTGACGAACGCCAGGGCTCGACGGACCCCGTCCGTGCGCATCCGGCTCAGCTCGTCGACAAGATAGGGCGCCCAGTTGCGATTTCCCCAGTAGACCGGCAGGTCGATCGCCTCGCCGAGCGCCGCTTGCAGCGCCCGGTTCTGGGCGTTTATCGGGGACACACCGCCGAACAGGTGGTAGTGCCGGCTGACCTCCTCGAGCCGGGCGTGCGGGATGCCGCGCCCTCGGGTGACGTTCTCCAGAAACGGCATGACGTCGCCGGGCCCTTCAGGACCGCCGAAGGAGACGAGCAACAGGGCGTCGTAGGGGGTGCCGGTCACCCCCTCATCCTGGCCGGGTCACCGCGGGACGGCCCGCCGAGGCAGGATGTGCCCATGCAGACCCGCCGCATCGCCGACCGCACTGTTTCGGCCATCGGTCTCGGCGCCATGCCGATGTCGGTGTCCCCCGCCCCCGACGAGCAGCAGGCAATCGCAACGATCCACGCCGCGCTGGACGCGGGGGTGACCCTGCTCGACACCGCCGACGCCTACGCCCCAGACGGGGCCGAGATGGGGCACAGCGAACGTCTGCTGGCCAAGGCGCTGGTCAGTTGGGGTGGCGACCGTTCCTCGATCACCGTGGCGACCAAGGGCGGTCACATCCGGACCGAGGACGGCGGCTGGGAGCTGGACGGCTCGCCGGCCTACCTGCGTAAGGCCTGCGAGGCCAGCCTGCAGGCGCTGGGCACCGACGTCATCGACCTGTACCAATTCCACCGGCCGGACCCGCGGATCCCGTTCGTCGAGTCCGTGGGCGCCCTCGCCGACCTTCGCCACGAAGGGAAGATCCGGCACATCGGCGTCAGCAACGTCGATGTGGGCCAGATCGACGCGGCCCGCACGATCACCACGATCGCGGCGGTGCAAAACCAGTTCTCCCCGGCGTTCCGGTCCAGTAGCGATGAGTTGGAGCGCTGCGCCGAGCTGGGCATTGCCTTCCTGCCCTGGTCCCCGCTGGGCGGCATGGGAGACGCCACCACCTTAGGAGAGCGGTTCCCGACGATCGCGGCGGTAGCCGCCGACCGAGGTGTCTCCGCCCAGCAGGTGTGCCTGGCGTGGATGTTAGGCCTGGCGGACGTCGTCATTCCGATTCCGGGGGCCAGCCGGCCGCAGAGCATCACCGACTCGGCGGCGGCCGCCGACCTCCAGCTGTCCGGCCAGGAGATCGCCCGGCTGTCCCGGTTCTGATCCGGTGCCCGAACCGATCGATCCGGCCGCGGTGCTGGGCGCCGCCCCGTCAATGACCGGGCCCGAGCTGGTCGCCAGCGCACAGATCCCCCGGCCGTTGGCCGACGCGCTCTGGCAGGCGCTCGGATTCCCGCATCTGGGGGACGATTCGCGGGCGTTCACCACCGCGGATGCGGCGGCGCTCCAGGCCGCCGCGGCGATGCTGGCCGCCGGCATCGTCGATGAGCGGGGTCTGATCCGGACCGCCCGTCAGCTGGGCCGGGCGATGGCGGGGCTGGCCGAGGACCAGGTTGCCACGACGCTGGAGGCGGTCTCCCGAGGGGTCCTGGATGACGTCACGAGCCTGCTCGAACCAATGGAGCAGCTGCATCGCCACATCTGGCGGCGGCATTTGTTCGCCACGCTGGAACGGGTGGTCGCCCGCCCCGACGCGTCGTGGGCGCCCGTAGCGGTCGGCTTCACCGACCTGGCTGGGTTCACCGCCCGCAGCCGGGAGCTGTCGGCTGAGGCATTGGACGACGTGCTGGATGGCTTCGAGCAGGACACCCAGGCGGCGGTGGTCGAGCGCGGCGGGCGGGTGGTCAAGACACTCGGTGATGAAGTGATGTGGGTGGCCGATGATCCGACGGCGGCCGCGGCCATCGCGCTGAGCATCGCGTCCGACGCGGTCCGCACCGGCGTCGCCTACGGCCCGACGCTGGCGCGCGGCGGGGACCACTTCGGTCCGACCGTCAACGTGGCCGCGCGCCTCACCGGTCTGGCCCATCCGGGGGCGGTCCTGATCGATGTGGGGATGGACCGGGAGCTCATCGGCGACCGCCGATTTCGGTTACGCCGCCTGCGACCCACCTCGGTGCGCGGCTACGAACATCTGCGGGCCACCGTGTTGCGACCCGCCACGAGCTGAGGCCCGGGTTAGGTTCAGGCCCCGGTGGCGTGCACCCCACCGTCGACGTGCACAATCTCCCCCGTCGTGGCCGGGAACAGGTCGCTGAACAGCGCCACGCACGCCAACCCGGCGGCGGTCGTGTCCGTGATGTCCCAGCCCAGCGGGGCGCGCCCCGACCACACGTCATCGAAGGCGCCGAAGCCCGGGATGTGCGTGGCGGCCGTGGTTTTCAGCGGGCCGGCGGCGATGAGATTGACCCTAATGCCGGCCGGCCCCAGTTCCCGGGCCAGCCCGCGGCACGCGGCCTCCAGCCCGGCCTTCGCGATGCCCATCCAGCCGTACCCCGGCCAGGAGACCGTCGCGTCGAAGGTCAGCCCGACGACGCTGCCCGGCCGGGACATGACCGGGGTCAACGCTCGGCACAGCGCGGGCAGCGACCAGGTGCTCACCTGCAGAGCCGTCGCGGCCTGCTCCCAGGGCGCGGCCGAGATCACGTCGGTGAGGATTTCCGCCGGGGCGTAGCCGGCCGCGTGCAGGGCACCGTCGACCGAGTCGACGTGCGCCCGCAGCCGCTGCGGCAACGCCGCGAGGTCGACCTCGTTGGTCAGGTCGAGCTCGATCACCGGCGACGGCTCGCCGCCGTCCTCGGTCGCCAGCCGCCGGGCGATCCGTTCGGTGATCGAGCGGCTGCGGCCGAAACCGGACAGCACCACGGTGGCGCCCTGCGCGCGGGCCTCCCGTGCGGCCGCGTAAGCGATGGAGGATCCGGTCAGCACGCCCGTGATCAAAAGGCGTTTGCCGGCAAGCAGATCGTTCACGCGATCTCCCTCAGGTCCTCTGGGCTGGCGGCCGAACGCCGGGCGGCGGTCGGGGCGTTGCGCTTGGCCAGGTTGGTGAGCACCGCGCCCGGACCGAGTTCGACGAAGTCATCGACGCCGGCGGCCAGCAGTCCCTCCACCGTCTGGCGCCAGCGGACCGGCGCCGTCAGCTGGGTCAGGAGCCGCTCGGCGAAGCCGTCCGCATGAGCTGCCGCATCAACATTGGACCAAATCGGAATGTTCGCCCGGCCGGGTGGATCCGCGTCGAGCGCTGCCGCGAGCGCGGCGCGGGCCGGTTCCATCCACGGCGTGTGGTACGCGCCGCCCACCGGCAGCGGCAGCACCCGGCGGGCGCCGCACGCCTCCCCGACCTCGGCGAAGTGGCTGGGCTCGCCGGACACGACGACCTGACCGTCCGCGTTGAAGTTGGCGGGCCACACCTGCTCGGCGGCGGCGCAGGCTCGCGCGACCGCCTCGTCGCTGGCACCGACGAGGGCCGCCATCCCACCTGGGCGGGCCGCCGCGGCATCGGCCATCGCGGCCCCCCGGGCCCCGACCAGGCGCAGCCCGCCGGCAAACGAGACCGCCCCGCTGGCGGCGAGGGCGGTCCACTCCCCCAGCGAGTGCCCGGCCAGGGCGGCCGGCTCCGGTCCGGCGTAGGCATCCCAGCACAGCATCGACACCAGGTAGGTCGAGACCTGCGCCTCCCAGGGTTGGCGCAGCTGCTCGGCCGGGGTGTCCAGCAGGAGGGCGACGAGGTCCCGGTCCAGCACGGCGGAGCCCTGCTCGACCAGGCGCCACTGCGGGCTCGCCCGCCAGGGGGCGCCGGCTCCCGGTTGCTGGGAGCCCTGGCCGGGGAAGGTCACCGCTCGCGTCACGGGTCCCGAGCATGCCATTGCTGCCCGGCCTCCGCTGGTTCGCTCCCCTCGCCGGGCGTGCGGCGGTTCCCGCCCGCTGTGTTTCACGCCCCCGGCCCGGTCGGCGGCTGGCTAGGGTCGTGACCATGAAGGCCATCTTGATCGAGGAGTTCGGCGGCCCGGAGGTGCTGAAACTCAAGGACATTCCCGCCCCGCCGACGCCCCCCGGCGGCCTGCTGATCGAGGTCAGCCGGGCAGGAGTCAACTACGCCGACACGCACCAGGCAGAGAACAGCTACCTCGCGCCGGCGCAGCTGCCGCTGGTCCCGGGCGCCGAGGTGGTTGGCGTCGTCAGTGACGGTCCGGCGGACTGGTTGGGCCGCCGGGTCGTCGCCCTGGTCAACGGCGGCGGCTACGCCGCGCAGGCCGTCACGACGCCGGCGCTGGCCTTCCCGATCCCGGACGGCGTGGGCGACGCTGCCGCTCTGGCGCTCGTCTTGCAGGGCAGCACCGCCTGGCACCTGCTGCGCACCAGCGGGCACCTCGCCGCGGGGGAAACCGTGGTGGTGCACGCAGGCGCCGGCGGGGTCGGTTCCCTGGCGGTGCAGCTGGCCAAGCGGTGGGGTGCGGGCCGGGTCATCGCGACGGCGTCGAGCGAGGCCAAACGCGACTTGGCCCGGCGACTGGGCGCGGATGAGACCGTGGACGCGAACACCGATGACATGACGGCGGCGTTGCGCGCCGCCAACGGTGGGGCCCCCGTCGACATCGTGCTGGAGATGACCGGCGGTCGGATCTTCGATGAATCGTTGAAGGCGCTCGCGCCCTTCGGCCGCCTGGTGACTTATGGCATGGCCTCCCGCCGACCGGGGACCCCGCTGACAGCAGCGGAATTGATGAGCCGATCCCGGGCGGTGATCGGGTTCTGGCTGGCGCACTGCTTCACCCGCCCGGCCATGATGTCCGCCGCGATGGATGAGTTGATCGCATTGACGGCGGCCGGATCCCTGTGCCCGGTTGTCGGCGGCGAGTACCCGCTGTCCCAAGCCCGGGAGGCGCATGAGGCGATTCGCTCCCGCGCCACCACGGGCAAGCTCGTGCTGGACCCAGCCGGCTAGACCGGTGGACTGCCTGTTCTGCCGGCTGATCAGCGGTGAGCTGCCCCGGCATCTGGTTGTCGAGGACGACGCTGCGATGGCGTTCCTTGACCATCGTCCGGCCTCACCGGGGCACACCTTGGTCGTGCCGCGCCGGCACGTGCAGCACCTGTGGGACGCCGACGCGGACACCGTCGCGGCGGTGGCTCGCACCGTGCATGCCGCCGCCGCGTTGCTCCGGGATCGGCTGCACCCGGACGGCATGACGTTGCGCCAGAACACGGGGGCGGCCAGCGGGCAGGACGTGTTCCATCTGCATGTGCACCTGGTTCCGCGCTGGCACGGCGACGGTCACATCGGCTGGCCCAACCGGCCCGATCCGGTCCCTGACCCGGAGCACATCTTGACCCGGCTACGGGGCTGACAGCTCGGCGCTGGTGGGCGGCTGCGCTCCGGCCCGAGCGCAGGTCAGCGCCGCCGCCCGACCCGCGGTGGTGAGCAGCGCGCGGAGATCCAGCGCGGGCACCGCGGCCCGGAACCCGGCACCCAGCACGCCGCGGTCATACAGCCCGGCAAGCAGGGCGCTGCTGAACGAGTCCCCCGCGCCGACGGTGTCGACCACCGCCGCCCGGCTGCCGGGGACCGCGATGGGCGCAGCGCCCTCGGTGAAGGCGACCGAGCCGTGCTCCCCCAGGGTCACCACGATCAGTGCCGGGCCGAGTCCGAGCCAGCTGCGGGCCACCGTCTCGATCGACGCGCCCGGCGCGAGCCAGGCCACGTCCTCGGCCGAGGCCTTCACCAGGTCCGCGCTGCGGACCAGCTGCTCGACGCGAACCCGGGCCGTACCCCGATCGGGGAGCAACGCGGGGCGCAGGTTCGGGTCGAGGCTGACCGTGATCCGGCCAGGCCCCCTGGCCTGCCGCGCCGCCCGGGCGACCTGCTCCCAGCCCGGTGCCAACCAGGACGCAAGGGACCCGGTGTGGAGGGCGATCACGTCCTCCGGCAGCGGCGCCAACTCGCCGGGCCGCCAGCAGAAATCGGCGGTGTCCTGCACATAGAACGCGTACGACGCGCCGCCGTCGGTCGCCACGTCGACGAACGCCACGCTCGCCGGCTCGCCCGCAGGGACTGCCAGGGACAGGTCGACTCCGTTGGCCACGAGGTGCCCGCGTAGGCGTACTCCGAGCGGACCTGCAGCCAGCCGCGCCAGCATCAACGTCGGCACGTCGAGCCGGGCCAACCCCACCGCGGTGTTCGACGGCGAGCCGCCCGGGTGCAATACCCAGTCCGGGCCGGTCCCGGCGACCAGGTCAGCCACGCACTCCCCCAGCACCGCGATGCGCCCGGTGCCGCTCAGGACTGGCTCCCGTCCTGGATCTGGTAGGTCCGGATACCCACCGCCTTGTCCCGGGCCGCCAGCTGGTTGATGCAGTTCGCCAGCATGTTGACCTGATCCCGGCTGGCGGCGTGGATGTCGAAGTAAACGTTGACCTCGCCCGGGCGGCCGGGCTCGGCGATGATCCCGGGTGTCCCACCGCAGGCCTGCCGGACCTGCTGCTGCTGCGCGGCGGTGGGTCGGTCGATGAACAACACCGCGACCTCGCCGGTGGCCCCGGCGGTGTGACAGCCGCTCAGCAGGATCGAGCCGGGCGCCAGCAGGGCCATCAGTAGGCCACGGCGCCAGCGCACGCTTACCCTCCTCACCGGTTCCCGCCCGGAACGGCGGGACCAGGCCGAGGGTATGCCGGTCAGTTGATCTGCCGGTCGCGGCCCTCCCAGAAGCTCGCCCGCAGCTTGAATTTCTGGATCTTGCCGGTGGCCGTGCGCGGGATGTCCTGCCGGAACTCCACGCTGGTAGGGGCCTTGTACCGCGCCAGGCCTTCCTTGCACCAGGCGATCAGTTCGACCTCGGTCGTACTGGCGCCCTCCGCGAGGACAACGAGTGCCTTGATCGTCTCCCCCCATTTTTCGTCCGGCACCCCGATGACCGCCACCTCGGCGACCGCGGGGTGGGAGAACAAGCGGTCCTCGACCTCGATGGAGGACACGTTCTCCCCCCCGGTGATGATCACGTCTTTCTTCCGGTCGCGGATCACCAGATGGGCGTCAGGTTCAATCTCGCCGCCGTCGCCGGTGTGGAACCACCCGTCGGCAAGTGCCTGCGCGCTTTCCTCGGGTTGGTCCCAATACCCGGCCAGCACCACGTTGGACCGGGCCAGCACCTCACCGTGCGGGTCGACCTGCAGCCGCACCCCGATCGCGGGAACCCCGGCTCGGGACAGTTGATGGGCCCGCTCCTCGAGGGGCAGCGCATCCTGTTCCGCTCGGGCCCGGTTGATGGTGAGCAGCGGGCTGGTTTCGGTCAGCCCGTAGATCTGGATGAACTCCCACCCGAGTTCACTCTCGATCCGCGCGATCGTTCGAGACGGCGGTGGCGCGCCCGCGCAGACAACCCGTACCCGTCCGCGGCCGGGGATCTCGCCGGGCCAGGTCGCGGCGGCGTCCAGGATGCTCGCCACCACCGCGGGCGCGGCGCACATGATGCTCACGCCGTAGCGTTCGACCCGGCGCAGGATCTCGGCCCCGTCGATTTTGCGGATCACTACCTGCGGCACGCCGAGCCCGGTCATCGCGAAGGGCATCCCCCAGCCGTTGGCGTGGAACATCGGCAAGGTGTGCAGATAGACGTCCCGGTCGGTGACAGCCGTGTGCACCGCGAACGTGACCGCGTTGATCCACAGATTGCGGTGGGTGAGTTCCACCCCCTTGGGACGGGCCGTCGTGCCCGAGGTGTAGTTGATGGTCGCGGTGGCGTCCTCGTCCGGCGCCGCCCACGGGGTGGGGGTGACACCGGTCAGCACCAGCGCCTCGTCCGACTCCGCGCCCAGGGTAAACCGGTGCTCGGCCGGCACGCCGCCGAGCGTCGGTGCCAGCTCCGGGTCGACCAGCAGCACCCTGGCCCCGCTGTGCTTGACGATGTATTCGACCTCGGCCGGCTGCAGCCGGAAGTTGATCGGAACGAGCACCCGCCCGTAGGCCGGCACCCCGAGCAGCGCCTCCAGCAGCCGAGCGCTGTTGTGGCTGACGATGGCAACCCGCTCGCCCGGGTCGATGCCGAGGGCATCCAGTCCCGCGGACAGGCCCCGGGCCCGGTCGGCGAAGTCCGCGTAGTCAAGGCTGCCCAGGCTGGCCGCCGGCTGCTCCGGTTCGTCGATAACCCCGCGCCGGTCGGCGTAGACGGCCGCGGCGCGGTCAAGGAAGTCGGCGGTGGTGAGCGGGACCTTCATCGGTGGGCTCCTGGGCGGGTGGCGGCCGGCACGAACAGAAACCTACGCGGCCGGGGCCTTCGCGACGAGAGCGGGAGCAACCTCGAGAGCCGACCGTGGCCGGACAAGCTCCACCGTTCCGGCCAGCGCAGCGCACATGACCGGGATCGAAGCAAAAACCTCAAGTCCGAGATGCAGCCGCGGGTGCCCGGAGACGGGTATGGCGTACAGGTACGCAATCGTGCAGTAGACCGACGCCAGCGCGAGGAAGGGGGCGGCGCTGCGGCGCACCTGGGTGAGAGCCAGCGGGACCGCCCACATCAGGTATTGCGGACCAAACCCCGCGGTGACGACGTAGAACACGAACATCAGTCCGAGGACCACCTGGTCGCCGGTCCCCCGACGCAACGCGATCATCAGCGAAATCGCGGCAACGGCCAGAACCAACGTGCCAATCCGCTGGTAGCGGTCGACGTTGGGGCCTGCGTAGCCGATGCCGGCGCGGCCGTAGAAGTGCAGGAGTCCGGTCCAGCCCCATGTACCGATAAACGACTTGTAGCCGACCAGACGCGTCAGCATGGGATGGAGGTGGTCGTGCAAGACATAGAGCGCCTCGAGGAAGAACAGGGCCGGGGCAATACCGGTGCCCACGATGACCTTCCACCACCTGCGCCAGGGGAGATACCAAAGCAGGCCGGGTAGGAAGAGGACCGGCCAGGTTTTCGCGGAGATGGCAAAACCGAGCAGCAGTCCCGCGGCGGCGGGCGCGCGGCGCACCATCAGCAGTGCGCCCAGCCCGAAGGCGATGGCGGTGGGTTCCACCTGTCCGTGCACGGAGGAGACCAAGATCGCGACCGGGTTGGTGGCATACAGCCACTGCACGCTTCGGCGCCGACCCGGAAGCAGGGATCCCACCAGCACCGTCGTCACGAGGTCTGCCGCGATCGCCGGGATCTTCACTGTGTACTGCCACGGCAGACCCAGGTGCTCCAGCAGGGCGTACACGGTCGGCATGAAGGGCAGGAAATTCCACCGGTACCGGGGCAGCACGGTGAGCGGATCTTGTCGCTGATGGATCAATGCGGTGATGTGCTCGGTAGCTACCCCGATGTCAGGCGGGGTGTGACCGCGAGACAGCACGGCGACGGCGACGCGCAACCCCAAGGCGACGAGCAGCGTGAGGGCCAGTGGCGCCCGCGCGCCACGCCAGGCGGCGAGAATGCCGACGACCGCGCCGACGGCGATGACCAGGAGAACCGAAAGCGCCCACCTCGTGACCACTGCGTCCCCGGCCACGGCCGCCGCCACGGTCAGGCCGCGATGCATGCCACCGTCCTTCGCAAGAAAATGAGCGGGTTAGCCGAGCGGAGTCAGGTTAGCGAGAGCTACGCGGCCAGCGCGCCGGCGATGAGCGCCGGGAGCGTCGTGGACAGCGGGCCGCGCACCACCGCGCCCCCCGACTCACCCGCCAACCCGTCATAGGGCGTGGCCTGCCCGTTGCAGACCACCAGCCGGGCCCCAGCTTGGACCGCGATCCGGCACAGATCGGCGGCCGGCGAGACGGTCAGGGACGAACCCACCGCGAGGTACACGGCGGATTCCTCGGCAGCCTCCCGAGCCGCCGCGAAGACCGCCCTGTCCAGCGGCTGGCCGAAGCTCACTGTCGCCGACTTCAGCAGCCCACCGCAGCAAAGGCAGCCGGGATCGGCCTCGCCCGCGTCGACCCGCAGCAGCACCGCACGCATCGGCAGCCGGTCACCGCAGCTCAGGCAGATCGCCTGCCAGATGGTGCCGTGCAGCTCCAGGACCCGGCCTGGGTCGCTGCCCGCCGCCTGGTGCAGGCCATCGATGTTCTGGGTGGCGATCGTGCCGAGCCGCCCGCTGCGCTCAAGATCGACGAGCGCCCGATGTCCATCGTTGGGCCGAGCGGTCCACGCGGGATGGTCCCGGCGACGCGCCCACGAGGCGATCCGCAGCTCCCGGTCAGCCACATACGCGTCGATGCTGAACTGCCGCTGCGCCGCCGGGGCGTTGGTCCACAGCCCCGCGGGACCCCGGAAATCCGGGATCCCGGAATCGGTCGACAGGCCGGCGCCGGTCAGCACACCGATCCGCGGCGCCGCGGCTAGCCAGCCGGCCACCTGCCCCAGATTCACGTCGAGAAGCGTAATGCGAGCCGGTTCAGCGCGGGCCGAGCCAGGCCTCCGGCCGGCGACGGTCTAGGCGGCGCTGGGCTCCTGCGCAGCGAACTGCGTTCGGTAAAGGTCGGCGTACGCGCCGCCGGCGGCGAGCAGCTGCTCATGGCTGCCACGCTCGACGATGCGCCCGGAGTCGACGACCAAGATGAGGTCCGCCTCACGGACGGTCGAGAGCCGATGCGCGATCACCAGTGAGGTCCGGCCCACCAGGGCGGTGGAAAGCGCCCGCTGCACCGCCGCCTCGGATTCGCTGTCCAGGTGCGCGGTGGCCTCGTCCAGGACGACGATCCGGGGAGCCTTGAGCAACAGCCGGGCGATCGCCAGCCGCTGCTTTTCCCCGCCGGACAGGCGATAACCACGCTCACCGACGACCGTATCCAGTCCATGGTCGAGGGCGCGCACCAGCGTCGCGATCTGGGCCGCTTCCAGCGCGCCCCACAGCTGCTCGTCGGTCGCGCCGGGGGCGGCGTAGAGCAGATTGGCGCGGACGGTGTCATGGAACAGGTGCGCATCCTGGGTCACCACCCCGACCACGTCGCGCAGCGACTGCATCGTGAGGTCGCGAATGTCATGGCCGCCGATTCGGATCGCGCCACCGGTCACGTCGTACATCCGGGTGACCAGCTGGCTGATCGTGGTCTTGCCGGCGCCGGACGGGCCGACCAGCGCGATCAGCTGCCCCGGTGCGGCCAGGAAACTCACGCCGTGCAGCACCTCCACCGGGACGGCACTGTCCAGGACGGCCACCGACTCCAATGAGGCCAGGGACACCTCTGCGGCCGACGGGTAGCTGAACCGGACGTCCTCGAAGGCAACGCTGGCGGGGGCGTCGGGCGGCAGCGGGTACGCCGCCGGCGCATCGGAGATCATCGGCTGCAGGTCGAGCACTTCGAAGACCCGCTCAAAGGACACCAGCGCGGTCATCACGTCGACGTTCACGTTGGAGAGAGCCGTCAGCGGGCCATACAGCCGCGCCAGCAGGCCGGTCAGGGCCACCACGGTGCCCACCTTCAAGCTGCCCTCAGCGGCCAGCCGGCCGCCCACCCCGTAAACCATGGCGGTCGCGAGTGCGGCCACCAGCGTGAGACTGGCGATGAACACTCGGCCGTACATCGCCTGCCGCACGCCGATGTCCCGGACGCGGGCGGCGCGACCGCGGAAGGCCCCGTCTTCTTGCTGATGCCGGCCGAACAACTTGACCAGCAGCGCGCCGGCGACGTTGAACCGCTCGGTCAGCACCGTGTTCATCTCGGCGTTCAGCCCGTAGGACTCCCGGGTGATGGCCTGCAGCCGGCCGCCCAGCAGCCGGGCGGGGATCAGGAAGACCGGCAGCAGCACCAGCGCGAGCAGGGTGATCTGCCAGGACAGCAGGAACATGAACACCAGCACCAGCACGACGCTGATCACGTTGCTGATCACCGCCGAGAGGGTGCCGGTGAAGGCCTGCTGGGCGCCGAGCACGTCGTTGTTGAGCCGGCTGATCAACGCCCCGGTCTGGGTGCGGGTGAAAAACGCGATGGGTTGGCGCTGCACGTGGTCAAACACCTGCGAGCGCATGTCGAAGATCAAACCTTCGCCGACGCGCGCCGAGCACCAGCGTTGCCACAGCGACAGTGCCGCGGTCACGACCGCCAGCAGCGCCACCAGCCCGGCCAGCGCCTCCACCACGCCGGGCCGGTGCGCCAGGATTCCGCGCTGGAAGATCTGCCCGAAGATGAGCGGGTTGACCGCGCCGATGACCGCGTCCGCGATGATCAGCCCGAGGAAGGTCAGCAACGTGCGCTTGTAGGGCGCGGCGAAGCGGCCGATCCGGCGCACCGTTCCCGGCGCCAGTTTCTGCTGGGCGGCACTGCGGTCACGGGAAAACGACCGCACCGTCGTCCAATTGCCATGCGGGGTGCTCATAGTTCCTCTCCGGCGCAACACCACTGTATTGCGATGTAATCACCAGCCGGGCCGAGGTGTTCCCCCGGGATCAGACGAACGCGTTGACCCCGGTCACCGCTCGGCTGATCAGCAGCTTCTGGATCTGGCTGGTGCCTTCGTACAGGGTGGTCACCCGCGCGTCGCGGAGCAACTTGCCGGCGACGTACTCATCGATGTAGCCGTACCCGCCGTGCGCCTGAACACAGTTGTTGGCCGCCCGCACACTCGCCTCGGAGGCGAACAGTTTGGCCTTGCTGGCCGCCAAGGTGTAGCTCTGCCCCCGGCTTTTCAGGTCCGCGACCCGCCAGGTCAGCAGCCGCGCGCAGTCCACGTCGACGGCGGTGTCGGCCACCAGTTCGGCCACCAACTGGTGCGCCGCGATTGGTTTGCCGAACTGCTGACGCTGGGTGGTGTAGGTGACCATCGTGTCGAGCGCGGCCTGGGCCAGCCCGGTGCAGGAGGCGGACAGCGACATGCGACCGTCGTCCAGCGAGGACAGGGCGACCTTGATCCCGGTGCCCTCCTCCCCGCCGAGCAGGCAGTCGGCCGGCACGACGCAGTCCTCCAACACCAGCTCCGCGGTGTCGCAGGACCGCAGCCCCAGCTTGCCGTGGATCTTGTTGGCGGTGAACCCCGGCGTGTCGCAGGGCACCAGGAAGGCGCTGACACCGCGGGCGCCGGCGCCGCCGGTCCGGGCCATCACCAGCGCTACCCCGGCGATGGTGCCGTTGGTGATGAAGATCTTCCGTCCGTTGATCCGGTAGGCGTTGCCCTCCTTGACCGCGGAGGCTTGCAGGTCACCCGGGTTGGACCCGAAGTCCGGTTCGGTCAGCCCGAAGCAGCCCAGCACCTCGCCGGTTGCCATCGGCGGCAGCCACCGTTGCTTCTGCTCCTCGGTGCCCCACCGGACGATGGCGCTGCCGACCAAGCCCAGGTGGACGCTCAGAATCGACCGGACGTTGGCGTCGCCACGGCCGAGCTCCTCAATGACCAGCACGTAGGACAGCGGATCGGCGCCCCCGCCGCCGAACTCCTCCGGCAGGGTCAGGCCGATGAACCCGGTCTGCTTGAGCCCGTCCAGGGCCTCGGCGGGGAAGCGCTCCTCCCGGTCGTTGCGGATCGCATGCGGCACCACGACCGCATCCACCAGATCTTTGGCGACCTTGCGGACCGCCTCCTGCTCGGGATTGAGCACCAGATCCATCGCTGTTCTCCTGTCGTTCGGGGCCTGCCGGCCGGGTCAGCCGGCGGCACCGCGTAACGCGGCGAGCCGCCGGACCTGCGCGGCCCGCTCGGCGGCGCGCTGCTCCTCGACATCCTGCCGTAGTGCGGCGGCCAGCAGCGCCTTGGTCTCGGTGGCGGCGCCGCGCACCGGCCCGAGGACGGCCGCGACCAGGTCCAGCACGGCGCTATCGAGCTGATCGTCGGGAACCACCACGTTCGCCAGACCGATCCGAAAGGCCTCCGCCGCACCGATCCGGCGACCGGTGAGGCAGATCTCCAGCGCTAGGCTGTACCCGACCGCCCGGACCAGCGGGTGGGTGCCGCCCAGGTCGGGGACGATGCCCAGGCTGGGTTCGGGCAGGGCCAGCTGCGCATCCTCGCTGAGCACACGCAGGTCGCAGGCCAACGCCAGCTGGCAGCCGGCGCCCAGCGCGTAGCCCTGCACGGCGGCCACGCTGATCAGGTCCGGCCGGCCGAGCCAGGAAAAGCCCTCCTGGAAGGCGGTGATCTCGGCCTCGCCGGCATCCAGGCCGGCGGCCATCACGGCCCGGTCCAACCCGGACGAGAACGAGGGCCCGGCGCCGCGCACGATCACCACGCGGACGTCGCGGTCCAGCCTGCGCCCGACCTCACGCAGCCCCAGCCAGGTCGCCGGCGTCTGCGCGTTGTGCCGCTCCGGGCGGGAGAGGGTGACGGTGACGACCGCGCCGTCGTGGCCTGGGAGCCGGTGCACCAGCAGGTGCGCCGCTGGGTCAAGACCCAGGTCGAGCCCCTCGCCCGGTACCGAGAGCGGGCTGCTCAGGATGCCTTCTTGCCGGCCCGCTTGGCCCCTGCGGGACCTCGGGTCGCCCCGCCACGGCCCCGCAGGGTCGCGCCGGAGTCCTTCAGGATGCGGTGCACGAAGCCGTAGGAACGGCCGCTGGACTCGGCGAGAACCCGAATACTCGCGCCCTGGTCGTACTTTTTGCGTAGCTCGGTCGCGAGCTTGTCTCGCTCCGGACCGACGATGCGGGTGCCCTTCTTCAGCTCAACCACGCTGCTGCCCTTCTCTTCGGGGACTGTCCGTGGCTCCATGATCGCGCAGCGAGGCGCGGGGCGCCACCCCGACGATCACCGGGTTTGTCACCTGCGTCAGGCCAGGGCGACCAGATCGACCAGATCCGTCGACCACAGGTCTTCGGTGCCGTCCGGGAGCAGGAGCACCTTGTCCGGGTTCAGGGCGGTGACGGCGCCTTCATCGTGGGTCACCAGCACGACCGCGCCCTGATAGGACGCGAGGGCGCGTAGCACCTCGGCGCGGGAAGCGGGATCGAGGTTGTTGGTGGGCTCGTCCAAAAGCAGCACGTTTGCGCTGCTCCCCACCAGGCTGGCCAGGGCCAGCCGGGTCTTCTCCCCGCCGGAGAGCGTCCCCGCCGGCTGGTGCACCACATCGCCGGTGAACAGGAACGCGCCGGCCAGGCTCCGCAGCTCGGTGACCGGGGTATCCGGATTGGCGTGTTGCAGGTTTTCCAGCACCGACAGCTCCGGTTGCAGCGTGTCATGTTCCTGGGCGAAGTAGCCCAGCTTCAGCCCGTGCCCCGGCACCACCTCGCCGCTGTCGGCGCGTTCCACCCCGCCCAGGATCCGCAGCAGCGTGGTCTTGCCGGCGCCGTTCAATCCGAGCACGACGACCCGGGCGCCCCGGTCGATGGCCAGCTCCACATCGGTGAACACCTCCAGCGAACCGTAGGACTTCGAGAGCCCATTCGCGGTGAGCGGCACCTTCCCGCAGGCGGCCGGCACGGGGAAACGCAGCTTCGCGACCCGGTCGGCGGCCCGGACCTCGGCCAGCCCGGATGCCAGCCGGGCGGCGCGCCGATCCAGGTTCTGGGCCTGCCGGGCCCGCGTCGCGGACGCGCGCATCTTGTCCGCCTGCGCCTTCATCGCGCCGATCTGCTTCTCGGCGTTGGCCCGTTCCCGCCGACGGCGCCGTTCATCCTCATCGCGGGCCCGCAGGTAGCCCTTCCAGCCCAGGTTGTAGACGTCCAGCGCGGACCGGTTCGCATCCAGGTGAACCACCTTGTTCACCACGTGGCCGAGGAGATCCACGTCGTGACTGATCAGCACGAGGCCGCCCACATGCCGGCGCAGGAAGTCCCGCAGCCACATGATCGAGTCGGCATCCAGATGGTTCGTAGGCTCATCCAGCAGCAGGGTCTGCGCCCCGGCGAACAGGATCCGGGCCAGCTCCACTCGCCGCCGTTGCCCGCCGGACAGCGTCCCGACCTGCTGCTCGAGCACCCGCTCGGGCAGCCCGAGCGACGAGCAGATCACCGCCGCCTCGTGTTCGGCCTCGTACCCGCCCAACGCGACGAAGCGCTCCTCGAGTCGCCCGTAGCGGCGCACCGCGTGGGTGGTGTCGGCGTCGGTGACCGTGGCCGCCATCTCGATCTGCACCTTGGCCATGTCCCGGGCCAACACGTCCAGCCCGCGGGCGGACAGCACCCGGTCCCGGGCCGTCTCGGTGAGGTCGCCGACCTTGGCGTCCTGCGGCAGGTACCCGACGGTGCCGGTGACGGTGATCGTCCCGGCCGCCGGCTCCCCCTCGCCCGCGAACAGCCGGGTCAGCGTGGTCTTCCCGGCCCCGTTGCGCCCAACGAGCCCGACCCGATCGCCGGGACCCACCGTGACGGTGGCGTGCTCCAGAAGCAGCCGCGCGCCGGCGCGGACCTCAAGATCAGAGCAGGTGAGCATGACGGTCGCTTTCGGTTCGGGGGCGGACGGGCGGACCCGTCACCTCACGAAGCGCCGCTGCCCACAAGCCCATTCTACGGGTGTAAGCAACTGCTCCGGTCCTTCGACGGTGGCGCCGAATCAGACGTTGAAACCCAGGCTGCGCAGCTGCTCGCGGCCATCGTCGGTGATCTTGTCTGGGCCCCACGGGGGCATCCAGACCCAATTGATCCGCACGTCGGGGACCAGCCCGCCGCCCGGCCCGCTGGTCAGCGCCTGCCGGGTCTGGTCCTCGATCACGTCGGTGAGCGGGCACGCCGCGGACGTCAACGTCATGTCCAGCGTCGCGATGCCGTCGTCGTCGAGGGTGACGCCGTAGAGCAACCCCAGGTCGACGACGTTGATACCCAGCTCTGGATCGACGACGTCCCGCATCGCCTCGGTGACATCGTCCACGTTCGCCGTACTGGTCACTGTCCACTCCCGTCGCCGACCGCCTGCGCGGTTGCGTCCTTCCAGGCCATCCAGCCCAGCAGCGCGCACTTGACGCGCGCCGGGTATTTCGCCACCCCCGCGAACGCCACCGCGTCCTCAAGGGCGTCCTCGTCGGGTTCCACCTGGCCGCGGCCTTGCATCAGGGTCAGGAAGGTCTCCTGCACGGCCAACGCGTCAGCGAGCGGCCGGCCGGTGACCAGCTCGGTCATCACCGAGGCGGATGCCTGGCTGATCGAACAGCCCTGGCCCTGGTAGCTGACCTCATCGACGACGCCGTCGCGGATCCGGACGCGCACGGTCAGCTCGTCCCCGCAGGTCGGGTTCACGTGGTGCACCTCGGCGTCGTAGGCCTCTTGCAGGCCCCGATGGTGCGGGTGCTTGTAGTGATCCAGGATGATTTCCTGGTACATCGAGGTCAGCTGGGGTGTTTGCATGCTCACGCCCGGAAGAACGTCTGGACCCGCACAAGTCCTTCCGTGAGCGCGTCCACCTCGCTCACGGTGTTGTACGGGCCGAAGCTGGCACGGGTCGTCGCCGCGACGCCGTAACGCTTGCAGACCGGATGGGCGCAGTGGTGCCCGACCCGAACGGCGATGCCGTATTCGTCGAGGACCTGGCCGACGTCATGCGGGTGCAGCCCGTCGATCACGAAGCTGATCGCGCTGCCCCTGGCCTCGGTGGAATTGGGTCCGATGATCCGCAGACCGTCCAGCGCGGACAGCCGGTCCAGCGCGCGCGCGGTCAGCGCCCGCTCGTGGTCGCGGACCGCGTCCATCCCCAGTTCCTGCAGATAGTCGACGGCCGCCCCGAGGCCCACCACCTGCGCGACGTTCGGGACGCCGGCTTCGAAACGCTGCGGCGGCGCGGCGAACGTGGTCCGCTCCATCGTCACGGTCTCGATCATGGAGCCGCCGGTGAGAAACGGCGGCAGGGCGGCCAGCAGGTCATAGCGGCCCCACAACACCCCGACCCCGGTGGGTCCGAGCATCTTGTGCCCGGAGAAGACCAGGAAATCCACCCCGAGCGTGGCCACGTCGACCGGGGCATTAGGCACCGACTGGCAGGCGTCCAGCAGCACAAGGGCACCCACCTCGCGGGCCCGCCGCACGATCGGTGCGACCGGGTTGATCGTTCCGAGGATGTTCGACTGGTGCACGAAGGCGACCAGCTTGGTCGCCGGGGTGATCACCTGGTCCAGGTTCGACAGGTCCAGGCGCCCCTCGTCGGTCAGGGACAGCCAGCGCAGGGTGGCGCCGGTGCGCTGACAGAGCTGCTGCCACGGGACCAGGTTGGAGTGGTGCTCCATCTCGGTGACCACGATCTCGTCCCCGGGCCCGACCAGGAAACGCTGCGCGTCCGGTCCTGCGGTGCTCGCGTTGGACAACGCGTATGCCACCAGGTTGATGGACTCGGTGGAGTTCTTGGTGAACACGATCTCATCCGGCCGGCCGCCGATGAACCCGGCGACCTTCGCCCGGGCCTGCTCGTAGGCGTCGGTGGCAAGCTCGGCGAGGGTGTGCACCCCCCGGTGCGCGGCCGCGTTGTGCTGCTCGTAGTAGGTCCGCTCGGCGTCGAGGACGGCCAGCGGCTTCTGCGAGGTCGCGGCGTTGTCGAGGTAGACCAGCCGGCGACCGCCCGGCAGCGGACGGTCGAGGATCGGGAAGTCCTTGCGCAGCACCTCCACGTCGTAGGAGCTCGACGCGCTCATGCGCTGATGCCTGACACCGCAGGCCGGAACCGCTCGTACCCACCGTCCTCCAGTACCTGGGCCAGCTCCGGGCCGCCCTCCTCGACGATGCGCCCATCGAACATGACATGCACGAAGTCCGGAGTGATGTAGCGCAGGATCCGGGTGTAGTGGGTGATCAGCAACGTCCCAGTGCGTCCGGTGGACCGCACCCGGTTCACGCCCTCAGAGACGACCCGCAGGGCGTCGACGTCCAACCCCGAGTCCGTCTCGTCCAAGATGGCGATCTTCGGGCTGAGCAACTCGAGCTGCAAGATTTCATGCCGCTTCTTCTCGCCGCCGGAGAAGCCCTCGTTGACGCTCCGCTCGGCAAAGGCCGGGTCAATCTCCAGCGCGGCCATCGCGGCCTTCATCTCCTTGACCCACAGCCGCAGCTTCGGTGCCTCCCCGCGGATCTGGGTGGCGGCGGTCCGCAGGAAGTTGGCGACAGACACGCCAGGCACCTCCACCGGGTATTGCATCGCCAGGAACAGGCCGGCCCGGGCCCGCGCATCGACGGTCATGGCGAGCACGTCCTCGCCGTCCAAGCTGATCGCACCGTCGGTCACGGTGTACTTCGGGTGGCCGGCCACCGAGTAGGCGAGCGTGGATTTCCCGGACCCGTTCGGCCCCATGATCGCGTGGGTCTCGCCCGCGCGGACGGTGAGGTCGAGCCCGCGCAGGATCGGTCGGGACTCGTTCGGGCCGGCGTCCACCGACACGTGGAGGTTACGGATTTCCAACACCGAACCGCCTGCGGCCTGCGGGTTATCGGCGGACGCCTTCGCGGCTGATGTCGTCGCGGCGGATGTCTTCTCGGCGGATGTCACGGTCACTCCTTCACGGCGACGAACACGTCGTCACCCTCGGTCTTCACGGCGTAGGTCGCGACCGGGATGGTCGCGGGCAACCCGGTGGGCTCGCCCGTGGCCAGGTCGAACTGACTGCCGTGCAGCCAGCATTCGATGCGCCCGTTCTCCACGTCGCCCTCGGACAGGGAGACGTCGGCGTGCGTGCAGATGTCGTTCACCGCGAACAGCTGGCCTCGGCTTCGAGCGAGGCACACGGGTGTCTCCCCGACCTTGACCTGCAGCGCGGATTCGTCGGGTACGTCGTCAGCGCGCGCCACCCTGGTCCACTCGGTCATCCGCCGCCCCCGCTGTTCGCGTTCGCGCCGTCTTCCAGCAGCCGGTCGACGGCAACGAGCAGCCGTTCGTGCAGCGGTGGGTAGGGCACCCGATCGAGAATCTCGGCAAAAAAGCCGCGGACCACGAGCCGCCGCGCCTCGTCCTGCGGGATGCCGCGGGTCTGCAGGTAGAACAGCTGCTCGTCATCGAAACGGCCGGTGGCGCTGGCATGGCCGGCCCCGGTGACCTCCCCGGTTTCGATTTCCAGGTTGGGCACCGAATCGGCGCGGGCGCCGTCGGACAGCACCAGGTTCTTGTTCGTCTCGTAGGTATCCGTGCCGTCGGCAGCGGCGCCGATCACGACGTCACCCACCCAGACGGTATGTGTGCCAGCGCCCTGCAAGGCAGCCTTGGACAGCACCCGACTGCGGCACTGCGGCGCGGTGTGATCGATGAGCAACCGGCTTTCCAGGTGCTGCCCGTCTGCGGCGAGCTGCAGCCCCGCCAGCTCCACGTCGGCCCCCGGCCCGGTGAACTCCACGGTTTCCACCACCCGGACGAGGTCACCGCCCATCGACACGTGCGTCGAGCGCAGGCTGGCGTCCCGGCCCAGCCGGATGCCGTGATGGCTGGCGTGGATGGCCGCGCGGTCCCAGGCCTGCACCGAGACCAGGTCCAGCGCCGCGCCGTCGCCGACGAGCACCGACACGCAGGCCGAGTACCGGGCGTCGCCGGCGTGTTCCACGATCACCGTGGCCTTGGCCTGCGCGCCTACGTCGAGCACGAGATGGCCCCAGACGACATCCCCGGCGCGGCCGGTCAGCCGGATCACGACCGGTGCCTCCACCTGCGCGGCGTTCGGCACCTGGACGACCAGCGCACCGTCCGCCCGCGCGAAGGCGAGCGCCGCGAGCCGGTCCACCGGGGTGGGAACCCCGGCGAGCAACGGATCATCGCTGGCGACGTGCCGCACCTGTACGCCGTCGGGGACGTCGGTGGACAGCTCAAGGCGTGCGGTGGACGGCCCCGCCTCTAGCAGCGGCCGGAGCCGCGGGAGCGGCGTGAAGCGCCACTCCTCTTCCCGGCCGTTCGGCACGGGGAATGCCTCCGGGTCCGAGGAGAAAATCCGGCGTTTGGTTTTGGCCGGCGCCCCCGGGCCGCCGGTGCGGGCCGCGATGCCCGCCTCGATCGAGGCCCGATCGGCGTAGCCGAGTACCGCCTCGGCTTCGGTGCTGAGTGCCGCCATCAGCCGACCGCGCCTTCCATCTGCAGCTCGATGAGCCGGTTGAGTTCCAGCGCGTACTCCATCGGCAGCTCACGGGCGATCGGCTCGACGAAACCACGCACGATCATGGCCATGGCCTCGTCCTCGGCCATGCCGCGGCTCATCAGGTAGAACAGTTGATCCGCGCCGATCTTGCTGACGGTCGCCTCGTGGCCGATCGACGCGTCGTCCTCGCGCACATCCACGTAGGGGTAGGTGTCGCTGCGGCTGATCTGGTCAACCAGCAGCGCGTCGCACTTCACCGTCGCCTTGGTGCCGGTAGCACCTTGTTGGACCTGCACCAGGCCCCGGTAGGACGTGCGGCCCCCGCCGCGCGCGACGGACTTGGAGATGATCTGGCTGGAGGTGTTCGGCGCGGCGTGCACCATCTTGGCGCCGGCGTCCTGGTGCTGGCCCGGGCCGGCGAAGGCGATCGACAGCGTCTCGCCGTGGGCCCGCTCTCCAAGCAGGTAGCACGCGGGGTACTTCATCGTGACCTTGGAACCGATGTTGCCGTCGATCCACTCCATCCGGCCGCCGGCCGCGACGCTGGTCCGCTTGGTCACCAGGTTGTACACGTTGTTCGACCAGTTCTGGATGGTCGTGTAGCGGACCCGGGCGTCCTTCTTCACGATGATCTCGACGACGGCGGAATGCAGCGAATCCGACTTGTAGATCGGCGCCGTGCAGCCCTCGACGTAGTGCACGCTCGAGCCCTCATCCGCGATGATCAGCGTGCGCTCGAATTGGCCCATGTTCTCGGTGTTGATCCGGAAGTAGGCCTGCAGGGGGATCTCGACGTTGACGCCGGGCGGGACATAGATGAACGAGCCACCGGACCACACCGCCGTGTTGAGGGCGGCGAACTTGTTGTCGCCTGGCGGGATCACCGTGCCGAAGTACTGCCGGAACAGGTCCTCCTGATCGCGCAGCCCGGAGTCGGTGTCCAAGAACAGCACGCCCTGCTGCTCCAGGTCCTCCCGGATCTGGTGATAGACGACCTCGGACTCGTACTGCGCCGCCACCCCGGAGATCAGGCGCTGCTTCTCCGCCTCCGGGATCCCGAGCTTGTCGTAGGTGTTCTTGATGTCCGCGGGCAGGTCATCCCAGCTGGTCGCCTGCTTCTCGGTGGACCGGACAAAGTATTTGATGTTGTCGAAGTCGATCCCGGACAGGTCCGAACCCCAGGTGGGCATCGGCTTCTTGCCGAACAGCCGCAACGCCTTCAGCCGCGTCTCCAGCATCCACGCCGGCTCGTTCTTCTTGCCGCTGATGTCCCGCACGACGTCCTCGGATAGGCCGCGCTTGGCAGCGGCACCGGCCGCGTCCGGGTCGGACCAGCCGAAACGGTATGCACCGAGCTGATCAAGCTGCTCGCGCTGCGGGGTGGTGGTCATGAGCGCCCCTTCCGGGGGTTGTTGGTGATGTTCGGTATGTGTGTGGTGCAGACCCCATCGCCGTGCGCGATGGTGGCGAGGCGTTGCACGTGCGTGCCCAGCAACTGGCCGATCGCCGCGGTTTCGGCCTCGCACAACTGCGGGAACTGACCGGCCACGTGCGCGACCGGGCAATGGTGTTGGCACAGCTGCGTGCCGGTCGCGACCTGATGGACGGTGGCCGCATACCCGTCTCGGGTCAGCGCCGCCGCGAGGTCAGCTGTTCCCGAAACGCCGGCGTAACGCGCGGCCAGGCCCCGCGCCCGCGCCTGGGCGAAGGCGTCGAGCCCATCTCGCTCGGCGAGGAAGTCGAGGACATCGACGGCCAGCGCGTCGTAGGCGTGCGGCGCCTTGTCATGTCCGGTATCGGACAGCGCGTACACCCGCGCGGGGCGACCCCGACCGCGGGCTCGCCAAGGAGCCGGGCGCGCATCTCGAGCGACGAGACTGCCCTCCAGGCACATCGCGTCCAGGTGCCGCCGCACCGCGGCCGTGGTGAGGCCCAGCCGGGTCGAGAGCTGGGCGGCGGTCGTCGGTCCTTCATCCAGCAACAGCTGTGCGACCCGCGCCCGGGTGCTCTCCCCCACGGGTGAGCCGGCCAACGCAGTTTTCACAACACCATTGTGACGTATTTCCTGGCACACGTCGAACCGGGGTACCCGATACTGGCGCCGTGACCGCGAGTTCCGCTGCCCCGACGAACCCCGACCCGATCAACACCGACCCGATCAACACCGACCCGATCAACGCCGACCCGACGGCCGCCGACCCCGGCCGGACGGTGCGCCAAGACGGTCACCGCGGCGAGCAGGACGCCGTGCCGCGCGGCCTGGTGACCCGCCCGCGGCTGGCCGCCGACCTGGAGAAGTTAGGCGTGCGCCGCGGCTCGGTGCTGCTCGTCCACGCGTCGCTTTCCTCGCTCGGCTGGGTCTGCGGCGGCCCGGTCGCCGTCGTGCAGGCGCTCCTGGACGTGCTCGGCCCCAAGGGCACCCTCGTGGTGCCGACCCACTCCGGCGACAACTCCGATCCGGCCGCCTGGCGCCATCCCCCGGTCCCGGAAAGCTGGTGGGCGACGATCCGCGCCGAGCTGCCCGGCTTTCACCCCAAGGTGACCCCGACCCGGGGGATGGGAGCGATCGCCGACACGGTGCGTGCCTGGCCCGTGGCGCGCCGCAGCGAGCACCCGCAGGTCTCCTTCGCGGCCGTCGGGCCCCTGGCCGACGAGCTCACCGCGAAGCATCGGCTGGCTCCGCAGTTGGGCGAGGGCTCCCCGCTGTCGAAAATTCGCGACGCGGGCGGTGCGGTGCTCCTGCTCGGCGTCGGACACGACAGCAACACCTCCCTGCACCTCGCCGAATACGCCGTCCCCCGACTGGCCAACCGCCGGATGCACGGCGCCGCGGTCTTGGACAAGGGGAACCGCAATTGGGTGACCTGGGACGACCTCGACCTGGACGCGTCGGATTTCCCCGACCTCGGCGCCGCCTACGACGCCACCGGCGAGGTCCGCCTCGCGCCTGTCGGCGCGGCGAGCTCGCGGCTGATGGACCAGGGCAAACTGGTGGGCTTCGCGGCCGGATGGCTGCCCCAGCACCGGCCGGCCACGGCTCCCTAGACTCGGCGGACATGAGGACCTGGCCCGGATGAGCGCGGTCGTCGCGCACGGCTTGGTCAAGCGCTACGGCGCGCTCGCGGCGGTCGACGAGCTCTCCCTCGTCGCGGACCCGGGGGCGGTGTGCGCCATCCTCGGCCCGAATGGCGCCGGTAAGACCACCACCGTCGCGCTGTGTACCGGGTTCCGTCGCCCCGACGCGGGCGAGGTCAAGGTCCTCGGTCGGGCGCCGGACGACCGGTCCCTGCGGGCCCTCGTGGGGGTGATGCCGCAACAGCCCGGCTCCTACCCGGGCGCCCGCTGCGCGGAGATGCTGCGCCTGGTCGCGGCGTACTACGCGCATCCGGTGCCGCCAGCGGCGCTGTTGAGCGAGTTAGGGCTCGACGCCTGCGCGGCCACGCCCTACCGCCGGCTCTCCGGCGGCCAGCAGCAGCGTCTGTCGCTCGCCATGGCGATCGTCGGTCGCCCCCGGGTGCTGTTCCTGGATGAGCCCGCCGCCGGCCTGGACGTGCAGGCTAGGCACGCCGTGTGGGATCTGGTCCGCCGGCTGCGCTCCGACGGGGTCGCGATCGTGCTCACCACCCACGACATGGACGAGGCCACCCAGCTCGCCGACCAGGTCATCGTCGTGGACCACGGCCGGGTGCTGGCCGCCGGGAGCGTGCCGGCGCTCACCCGTCGGGGCGCGGAGGGCACCCTGCGGTTTCGCACCACGCCGGGGCTTGATCTGAATCAGCTGCGGCTGGCCCTGCCCGGCGAGGCCCGGGTCCAGGAGGCCCCGGCGGGCTGCTATCTGGTTTCGGGCGACATCAGCCCGCAACTGCTCGCGGCCGTGACCGCCTGGACGGCGTCCACCGGCGCGATGGCCCAGGAGCTGCGGATCGAGCAGCGCAGCCTGGAGGATGTGTTCCTGGAGCTGACCGGTCGGGGGTTGCGCTCATGAGCGCCGCTGCCGGGCAGAACGCCGCTCCCGGGCAGAACGCTGATCTCGGGCAAAGCGCTGATCTCGGGCAGAGCGCCGCTCCGGCGCCCGCGATGCTGCGGGCGCAGACCGCGATGGAGCTGCGGTTGACCCTGCGCCGCGGCGAGAGCCTGCTGCTCACCATGATCATCCCGCTGGTGTTGCTGGTATTTTTCCGGGCCGCGAACCTGCAGGGCGCGGGCATCGACTTCCTGGTGCCCGGCGTACTCGCGTTGGCCGTGATGTCCACCGCCTTCACCGGGCAGGCCATCGCCACCGGCTACGAACGGGCCTACGGAGTGCTCACCCGGCTCGGGACCACGCCGCTTACCCGGGTGCAACTGCTCGCCGCCAAGACCTTGAGCGTGCTGGCCGTGGAGCTACTCCAAGCGGTGTTGATCGTGGCCGTCGGCCTCGGGCTGGGCTGGCACCCCGGCGGCAACCCGGCCGCCGCGCTGCTGTTGCTCATCGTCGGCACCGCCGCGTTCTCCGGGCTCGGGCTGCTGATGGCCGGCGCGCTGCGCGCCGAAGCGACCCTCGCCGGCGCGAACGGCCTGTACCTGCTGTTGCTGCTGCTCGGCGGGGTGGTCTTCCCGCTCGACCGGCTGCCCGGCTGGTTGCAGGCGGTCGGTGAGCGGCTGCCCACGGCCGCGCTGTCCCACGGCCTGCGCATGGCGCTCACGCGGCCCGGCGGCCTCGATGGCAGCGACCTGCTGGTCCTGGTCGGCTGGGCGGTAATCGCCCTGACCGCGGCGGCGCGCACCTTCCGCTGGGAAGCCTGACGCCGCGGCGCTCACCCGAAGGCGCGAACCGTCCCGGGCTCGGTCAGCGGGTCCCCGAACTCCACCTGACCCCCGGGCCGCGTGTAGGGCAGGAAGACCGTGATCGGCGGTGCTCCCCGATGTTCCACGTCGAGCCGCAGCGCATCGCGGGTCCGGTCCCCGTCGACGACCCGTACATCGGCGGCGATGGCGCAGCCATCGATCTCCCCGGCCCGGGCCTGACGTCGCAGCCCCTCGGCCAGCAAGGTGATCACCGCGTCGGCGGCGGGCCGCTCCTCGGTCGTCTCGGCGGCGACCATCTGCACCTGGCGCCCGGCGATGGTTGCCGCGAACGGATAGAACTCATCGTGTCGTTCGAGCTGCTCCGCCGCGAACTTGGCGCAGATCTCGGCGAGGACATCCAGCTGCTGCTCTCGGGTCGGCGCCGGGGTGGGTTCGCTCACCGCCGCAGCATCTCAGGTGCCCAACTCCGCCAAGGTGGCGGAGCGCACCGGCGGGGTCTGGGCCTGGACGAGGGCGAATTGTGCCTCCCGCGCCAGCCGCTGCGCGGGATGCTCCAGATCCATCCCCCGGCCGCCACTGACGGTCACGTACGCGGCCGCGGCCCGCTGCAGCAGGACCAGCATCTTGGCCCGGATGTGTATCCGTTCGGGCAGCTCATCGGATGGCGGCGTCTGGTCGATGAGGAGGTAGGCGCTCTCGCGCAACGCCTCGCCGCGTAGGCGCAGCTCCTCGGCGAGCCTCGGGTCCCGCTCGGCCAGCTGACGGCAGATCCGCCAGAGCAGACCGAACGAGGCGGGTGTCGCGTTCGACGTCGTGCCGGCGTCCTTGTCCCGCCAGGCCGCGTGGTTTTGGATGTGCACCACCTCGACGTCGGCGACCGCCAGCCCCTCGAGGTGCAGCGCGACCGTGCCGGTGCCCCCGAGCACGGCCAGATCCAGCCGGCGGGCGGTGAGGCCGTTCTGCGGCCGCGCGGGGATCAGCGCGAACACCACCCGATCGGAGCTCGGGTCGACGCCGGCCACCAGCAGGACGTCGGCCAGGCCCCAGGACGTGGTCCAGGCCACGGTCCCATCGAGCCGCCATCCGCCCGGAGCGCGGGTTGCCGTCACCGCCGGGGCCCCGACTCGGCGCAGGTGCGAGAAGGCCACCGCCGCCAGCGTCTGCCCTGAGCGCAGCACCGGCAGCCACCTGTCGCGCAGCGCGGTGTTGGCGGAGTCCCGAATGCTGAGCAGCGGGAAGCGGTGCTGGGCCACGACGAATGAGGTAGCGCCGCAGCCTCCCGCCAACGCCTCCTGAACGGCGCGCACGGTCGGCGCGGGTGCGTCCAGACCGAGCAACCCGGCTCCGGCGAGGACGTCCACCACCTCCCGACGGACGCCCTCGCGATCCGCACGGGCGGCCTGCGGCCACAGCACGTCATCGGCGAGGCGCCGCGCGTCGGCCACGAGCCTGTCCACGGGGCCATCCTGCCCGGCGCCCGACGGCCCGCGGGTTCCCGGCCGAGCGTGCTGCCGCTAACCTGCCACGCCATGACACGGTCGGTGCTGATCACGGGGGCCAGTAAGGGCATCGGACGGGGCATCGCCGCCGAATTCGTGGCCCACGGCGACCAGGTAGCCGGGACCTACCGGTCCGGCACCGCCGACGACGTGCCAGCGGGCGCGTTGGCGGTGCGCTGTGACGTGACCTCCGCGCAGGATGTGGACGCCGCGTTCGCCGCGGCGGAAGAGGCGCACGGCCGTGTCGAGGTACTCGTGTCGAACGCGGGGCTGACCCGCGACCAGCTGTTGCTGCGGATGAGTGATGAGGATTTGTACGCGGTACTCGAGGCCAACCTGGTCGGCGCCTTTCGGGTGGCCAAGCGGGCCACCTCCTCGATGCTGCGGCTGCGGCGCGGCCGGATCGTGCTGGTCTCTTCGGTGGTCGCGCTGTCCGGGAGCGCCGGGCAGACGAACTACGCGGCTGCGAAGTCGGGGCTGATCGGGCTCGCCCGCTCGCTGGCCCGGGAGTTGGCCAGCCGCGGCATCACGGTCAACGTCGTCGCGCCCGGCCCGGTCGAAACCGATATGACGGCCGCGCTCAACGACAAGCAGCGGGCGGCCATCGTCGCCGCCGTCCCGCTGGCCCGGATGGGCACCGTGGACGAGATCGCGGCGACGGTGCGTTTCCTGGCGTCCCCCGCCGCGGGTTACATCACCGGCGCCGTCGTCCCGGTGGATGGCGGGATGGGAATGGG
>DASYGP010000114.1:0-4287 GCA_035999615.1 Mycobacteriales bacterium | reverse complement strand
GCGCGCGATCGCGAGGCCCAGGCCGACGCCGGGGCCTTCGCTGGTGGCGTGATCGTCGCGGCGCTGGAACACCGCGAACACCGCCTCCCGGTCGGCCTCGGGGATGCCCGGGCCGCGGTCGGTGACCCGCAGCTCCACCCGGTCCCCGTGCGCGCTGGCCGCGACCCGAACCGGATGCTCGGGCGGGGCGTACCGCAGAGCGTTCTGCACCAGGTTCGCGATCACCCGTTCGAGCAGCCCGGGGTCGGCCAGCACCGCCGGCAACGACGCCGGCACATCCAGCTCGATCGGCCGGTCCTGCGCGACATGGTCCAGCGCCATCGCGACGACGTCGTCGAGCCCGACCGGGCGGGGGAACACCGACAGCATCCCGGCCTGCAGCCGGGAGATATCCAGCAGATTGGTCACCAGCGCGGTCAGCCGGTCCAACGCGCTATCGGCGCTGGCGAGCAGCTCGGCCTGATCGGCCGGGTCCCACGCGACGTCACCGCTGCGCAGGCTGCTGATCCCGGCCTTCGCGGCCGCCAGCGGGGTACGCAGATCGTGGCTGACCGCGTTGAGCAGCGCGGTGCGGATCCGGTCGGACTCTTCGATCGACACGGCCTGTTCCGCGGCCGCCGACAGCTGGTTCTGCCGGTAGGCGACGGCGACCTGGGCGGCGAACGCCGCCAGCACTCGCTGATCCTCTGCCGGCAGCACCCGGCCGCGCAGCACCAGCGCCAGGTCCGCCCCCACCCCGACCTCGGCGTCCCCGTCCTCCGGGCGCAGGCACGGATCCGGTCCGGTGCTGGCCAGGCACTCCCAGGCCCCACGCAGCCCGCTGCGGCCGAGCCCGGCCGCGCCGGCGCTGCCGGGGGCCTCGCTGCCCCGGCGCAGCAGCGTGACGCTGCTCATCGCGAAGGTCTCTCGAACCCGTTGCAGCAGAGCGGGAAGCGCCTGCTCCCCGCGCAGCAGGCTGCCCGCCAGCGTCGACAGGGTTTCGGCTTCGGCACTGGCCCGCGCGGCCTGCGCGGTGCGCCGGGCGGCAAGGTCCACCACGCTGCTGACCAGCGCCGCGATGACCACGAACACCACCAGGGCCAGCACGTTCTGCGGCTGCGCAATCGTGAACTGATGGATGGGTGGCACCAGGTAGAAGTTGACCAGCAGGCTCGCGGCGAGCGCCGCGACCAGCGCCGGGTAGAACCCGCCGACCAGGCTGACGACGACCACCGCGAGCAGGTACAGCAGCAGGTCACTGACCAGCGCCAGCTGGCTGCGCAGCGCGGTGCACACCGCGGTGAGCACCGCCAACTGCCCGACGGTCGCGGCCAGGCCGAGCAGCCGCCGGCGGCCGGTGAGCCCCCCGGCCAGCTGCGGAAGGGCCCGGCCCTTGCCGGCGTAATCGTGGCTGACCATGTGCACGTCGATCGGGCCGGAGAGCCGGGTGATGGTGGCGCCCGTACCGGGGCCGGTCAGGACGGCCGCCACCGCGCCGCGCCGGCTCGCCCCCAGCACGACCTGGGTCGCGTTGTTCGCCCGGGCGAACTCCAGCAGCGCGGTGGGGACATCGTCGCCGACGACCGAGTGGTAGCTGCCGCCGAGGGACTCGACCAGGCCGCGCTGAGCGGCCAGCCCGGCCAGCCCGGTGCCGGCCAGGCCGTCGCTGCGGGCCACGTGCACCGCGAGGAAATCCCCGCCGGTGGTCCGCGCCGCGATCCGGGCGGCCCGCCGGATCAGCGTCTCGCCCTCCGGGCCGCCGGTCAGCGCGACAACCACCCGTTCGCGGGTCTCCCAGGTGCCGGCGATGCCGTGCTGCTGGCGGTAGCGCTGCAGCCCGTCATCGACGGAGTCGGCCAGCCACAGCAGCGCCAGCTCGCGCAGCGCGATGAGGTTGCCGACCCGGAAGTAGTTGCCCAGCGCGGCATCGACCTTGTCCGAGGCGTAGATGTTGCCGTGCGCCATCCGCCGGCGCAGCGCCTCCGGGCTCATGTCGACCAGCTCGACCTGCTCGGCGGCGCGGACCACCGAATCCGGCACGGTCTCCCGCTGCGGCACCCCGGTGATCACCTGCACCACATCGTTGAGCGAGTCCAGATGCTGCACGTTGACCGTGGTGATCACATCGATCCCGGCCTCGAGCAGCTCCTCGACGTCCTGCCAGCGCTTGTCATGCCGCGAGCCGGGGATGTTGGTGTGCGCCAGCTCGTCGACCAGCGCCACCTCCGGCGCGCGGGCCAGCACGGCGTCCAGGTCGAGCTCGTCGAACCGCGCCCCCCGGTAGGGCAGCTGGCGGCGTGGGACGGCGGGGAGCCCGGCGAGTTTGTCCGCGGTGCGCGGCCGGCCGTGGGTCTCCACAAACGCCACCACCACGTCGGTGCCCCGCCCGGCGCGCCGGTGGCCCTCGTCGAGCATGGCGAAGGTTTTCCCGACGCCGGGTGCGGCGCCGAGATAGACCCGCAGCCGGCCCCTTGGGCTCACACGGCCTCACCACATCCTCACCGCTGCAGGGCTTCCGGTCTTCAACGCGTTGGTGGGTAACGCCGGTCAAGGTCCACGTTGAGCTCGAGCACGTTCACCCGCGGCTCACCGAGAAACCCTAGGTCACGGCCGGTGGAGTGCGCACGGACCAGCGCCTGCACCTGCGCGGCCGGGACTCCGCGCGCGGCCGCGACCCGCGGGACCTGCAGCGCCGCGTAGGCCGGGCTGATCTCCGGGTCGAGTCCGGAGCCGGACGCGGTCACCGCATCCGCGGGAACAACCGGGTGGTCCGGGGCGGAACCCCTGATCGGCACGATCTTGCCGCTTGTGTAGTCCACCCCGAACCGGGCGCAGATCACCGGGACACCGCTGTAGCTGGCCAGGAAAGGCTTGCCGCCACCGGAGCAGGTCTCGTTGACGCTGACGACGCGGGTGATCCGGCCGGCATAACCGGGTCCGGTGGAGAAGACGGCGAGCACCGCGCCAACCCCGCTAGCGGTGCAGAACGGCCTTGCCCCATCGACCTTTTCCAGCCGGCCCACCGCCAGGCTGCGGGCGCATACCTGGGTGAGCAGACTCTGCTTTCCCATGTCCTGGGGGTTTCTCGGGTCGGGGAGGGTGTCGACGATCGACTCCGGCCCGAGGTTGCTGGCACCGCTGGCGGTCGGGTCGTACCCGGTGCCGGCCGCGGACGGGCGGCTCTGGAAGTAGCCGGGGATCGGGTTTCCCTTGCTGTCGGTGAACAGCTGCCCCAACAGCCGGGAACCCACCACGCGGCCACGGGCATCGGTGAGCAGCGAGCCGGCGGCCCGCTCCTGCAGTCCGGGGACTTGGGCGACGGCGGTCACCGCGAGCGGGTAACCGATCCCGAACAGCACGGTGAAAACCAGCAGCAGGCGCAGGGCCGCCGCATATTGCCGCAGGGTTTGCGTTCGGCCGCGCATGTCAGCCGATCCCTGGGACGAACGCCACGATCAGGTCGATGAGCTTGATGCCGAGGAACGGTGCCACCAGGCCGCCGAGGCCGTAGACGTAGATGTTGCGGCGCAGCATCTGACTGGCGCTGCTCGGGGTGTACCGGACCCCGCGCAGCGCCAGCGGGATCAGCGCGATGATGATCAGCGCGTTGAAAATGACGGCCGACAGGATCGCGGACTGCGGTGAGTGCAGCCGCATGATGTTGAGCGTGCCCAGGCCGGGATAGACCACTGCGAACATCGCCGGGATGATCGCGAAGTACTTCGCGACGTCGTTGGCAATGGAGAAGGTGGTCAGCGAGCCGCGGGTGATCAGCAGCTGCTTGCCGATCGCGACGATCTCGATGAGCTTGGTCGGGTTGCTGTCGAGGTCGACCATGTTGCCGGCTTCCTTCGCCGCCGACGTGCCGGAGTTCATCGCGACCCCGACATCGGCCTGCGCCAGCGCGGGGGCGTCGTTGGTGCCGTCGCCGGTCATCGCGACGAGCTTGCCGCCCTGCTGCTCCCGCTTGATCAACGCCATCTTGTCCTCGGGGGTGGCTTCGGCGAGGAAGTCATCGACGCCGGCTTCCTCGGCGATCGCCTGGGCGGTCCGCGGGTTGTCCCCGGTGATCATCACGGTCCGGATCCCCATCCGGCGCAGCTCGTCGAACCGTTCGCGCATGCCGAGCTTGACGACATCCTTGAGGTGGATCACGCCGAGGACCCTGGGGGCGCTGCCGTTGTGGCTGGCGCCGCCAGCGCGGTCGCCGTCGGTGCGGTCGGTGACGGTGCGGTCGGCGACGACGAGCGGGGTGCCGCCGCTGGCCGCGATGCCGTCCACGATCTGCCCGGTCTCGGGGGGAACGGT
>DASYGP010000110.1:0-8152 GCA_035999615.1 Mycobacteriales bacterium | reverse complement strand
GGCGGAGGGGGGTCGTACTGTGCCCGGGTGAGCCAACAGGGGATCAACGTCGGCGTGATCGGGCTGGGGAACATGGGCGCGCCCATCGCAAGACACCTGGCCGCAGCCGGTTTCGTCGTGCACGGCTATGACGTGCGGCCGGCAGCCCGAGACGGGTTGCGCGACGACGGCGGCATCCCGGCCGGCTCCTGCGCCGAGGTCGCCGCCGCCGCCGAGGTCGTGCTCACCTCACTGCCGACCGCCGCCGCCCTGGACGCGGTCATCGACGGGCCCGACGGCCTGCTGGCCGGCGCCAAGCCCGACCTCCTTGTCCTGGAGACCAGCACGTTCGCGGTCGCCACCAAGGAACGGGTGCGCGAGATCCTTCAGCGGCACGGCGCGGCGATGCTGGACTGCCCGATCAGCGGCACCGCGAGCCAGCTCGCCGACCGCGACGTCGCCGTCTACGCCAGCGGTGACCCCGACCTGATCGCCAGCGTGCGGCCGGTGCTGGCCGCGTTCTCCCGAACCCAGTACGACGTCGGCTCTTTTGGCAACGGCACCAAGCTCAAGCTCATCGCCAACCACCTGGTCACCGTCCACAATGCCGCCGCCGCAGAGGCTTTGCTGCTCGCCGAGAGCGCCGGCCTGGACCTGGCCCTCGCCCTGCAGGTGCTCACCGACGGCGCCGGCACCAGCCGGATGCTCGAGGTCCGCGGCCCGATGATGCTGGCCAAGGACTTCACGAAGGCCAACATGCGCCTGGACGGCTACCAGAAGGACATCGACCTGATCGGCGCCTTCGCCCGGGACGTGCACTGCCCGCTGCCGCTGTTCGCGGCCAGCGCCCAGCTCTACCTGGCCGCTCTGGCGCAGGGACGCGGCGCCGAGGATCCGGCGGTGATCGCGGCCGTGTTGGAGGGGATGAGGCAGCGCTACCCGTCGTTACCGAAGCGATCGGAGGCTGCGGTAGAACCGGAATGATCCGACAGCGCGTCTTCCGGCACGTTGCTGTGCCGCTGCGCCAGGTCGGCCAGCTCATGCTCGGACGCGGTCTCCACCTGCACCAGCCGGGAATCCGCCCCGGGTAGCACCCGGAGCAGCTCATCCAGCTTGCGCTGCAGTGCCGCCTGCTGCCGGGACTGGGTGTGCTGCAGCACGAACACCATCACCAACGTGCCAGCTGGCCCAGCTTGTGCAACACCCCGCTGCCGATCGGGCGGCGGGACGAGGATGGGGCGTGCACGAGGCAGGGTACCTGGCCAAGCCTGCGCCCACTTTGGCGAAGCCAGAGGTCACCTCAGCCTGAGGGGGACCGGCGAGCCGCCGGGGGGAAGGGGGAACGATGCGCGACGGGACCGCTCGGCCGGGGGTCACCCGTAAACCTCTGCTCCGCATCGTCGCGGCCAGCCTGGCGGTGCTGGCCGGCACCGGCTGCACGCCTTCCGGCGGGCACCGCCCGAAAGCCGCCGCAGCAGCGGCCGCGCCACCCGCTGCCTCGAGCTCCGCGCCGACCGCGTCCGCGGCAACCGACTCCTCGACGTCGGCCACCTCGGTTGCCTCGGCGTCAGCCGGCTCGGTTGCCTCGGTGTCAGCCGGCTCGGCTGCCTCGGCGTCGACCGGCCCGACCGGCCCCTCGGCCGCTGGCGCCGCGGCGCTGCCCCCGTTCTACCCGACCAACCCGGTCTGCCGCGGCGTGGCCTGCATCCTGCTCGCCGCCGTCGACGGCATCCACACCACCCGCGGGGTGCTGCGCGCCGAGGTCATCGGCCAGCCCATCCCCGGCGGCGGCCCGGAGACGCTGCGCCCGGTCTACATCGCCTTGTACGACAGGGCCGGCCGCGCCGTCTACACGACCCCGCGCGCCGTCATCGGGCACTACCTGAAAGCCGTCCCCGGCCAGCCGGCCACCGGGATTCTCACCGACCGGGCGGGGCGTGTCTTCGTGCCGTTCCTGATCGGCGCGCACTCCGGCGCGCTGATCGTGCTCGACCCCAACCAGAACCCGGTCAACGATTTTCACAGCGTCCCGAGCAGCGGGGACAGCGGCCGGTTCTTCACCGACACCCCGGGGTCCACCGCGGTCGACCTGAACGGCGACGGGGTCAACGAGCTCGCGATCGACGTCAACGATTACCAGCCGAACTACGCGCAGGGCACCACCTACGAGCGGTATTACCAGTACGCGGGCGGCGACTTCGCCTTGCTCGGCTGCCGCACGCTGCGCAGCCCCCACGATCACCTCGCCGGGCCGAACATCGCCCCCGGCGGGCCGGGTTGCTAGCGACTCACCTCGAGACGAACGGGGTCGGCGCCAGCCCGGCCGCCTCCAGGGCCGCGCGGACCCGGCGGGCCAGGGTCACCGCCCCGGGCGTGTCCCCGTGCACGCACAGCGAACGCACCGGCAGGTGCAAGGTCGAGCCGTCCGCCGCGCGTACGGTCCCGGCCACGGCCATCTGCACCGCCCGGTCCACCACATCCGCCGGATCGGTCAGCACCGCCCCCGGTTCGCCGCGCGGTACCAGTCGCCCGGCCGGGGTGTACGCCCGATCCACGAAACCTTCGGCCACCGCCGGCAGCCCGGCCGCCTCGGCCGCCCGGAGTAGCGCCGAGCCGGGCAGGCCCAGCACCGCCAGGCCCGCGTCGTACTCCCCCACGGCACGGACCACCGCCGCGGCTTGGGCCTCGTCGTCGACCGCGGCGTTGTACAGCGCACCGTGCGGCTTGACGTACCCGACCCGGGTACCGGCCACCCGGCAGAACGCGTCCAGCGCGCCGATCTGATAGAGCACGTCCCCGGTCAGCTCGGCCGGCGCGATGTCCATCCGGCGGCGGCCGAAGCCGGCGAGGTCGCGGTAGGACACCTGCGCGCCTACCGCCACGCCGGCGGCGGCGGCCCGCGCCGTGACCGCGCGCATCGTCGTCGGATCCCCAGCGTGAAAGCCGCAGGCCACGTTCGCGCTGCTGACCACCGCGAGCAGCGCCTCGTCGTCGCCAAGCCGCCAGACCCCGAAGCCTTCCCCGAGGTCGCTGTTCAGATCGATCGGGCCGCTCACGGATGTGCCTCCCCGCCGGCGCCGGCCGCGGCAGGGACGAACTGGACGGCGGCGCCCGGCCGGACCTGCGCCAGCCCGTCCAGGTCGCGCGGGTCGACCACCCCGATTACCGGATATCCGCCGGTGGTCGGATGGTCGGCGAGTAGCACCACCGGCTGGCCGTCCGGGGGGACCTGGACGGCGCCCAGCACCATCCCCTCACTTTCCAGTTCCTCCGCGCGCCGGCGCGGCACCGGCATTCCGGAGAGGCGGGCGCCGATCCGGTTGCTGTGGGGAGATAAGGCGTACGGGGCTGACAGCAAGCACGCCAAGCCTTCCGGGCCGAACCACTCCTCGTGCGGACCCGGGGTCAGGCGCAGCCGGACCGGGCCGGAGGGCGCGGGGGTGCCGGCGGCCGGCGGGGCGGCCCCGGCCTGGAGGTGGGGGGCGGGCGGCGTGGCGGCGGCGTCCTGGAGAGCAGCGGCGGACTTCGGGAGGTCGCCCACGGGGAGTCGGGCGCCGACGGTCAGCGGCGCCGGGCCGATCCCGGCCAGGGTGTCCCGCGACCGGCTGCCCAGCACCGGCGCGACGGCGATACCGCCCGCCACCGCGAGATAGGACCGCACACCGCGGCGGGCCGGGCCGATGTCCAGCAGCTCACCGGCGCCGACCTGGACCGGCACGCCCCGAGGCACCGGCCGGCCGGCCACCGAGGCTGCGGCCTCGGCTCCGGTGACGGCAATGAGGATGCGGCCAGCCGCCGGGGGCGTGCTGCAGCTGACGGGCGCCGCGCGTAGCGCGGCGCCCGTCAGCGTCGTCTCGAGGACCGCCGCGTCCTCCAGGTTGCCCACCAAGCGGTTCGCCGCCTTCGCCGCGCCCGAGTCGAGCGGGCCGGCGCGGGGGACGCCGAGATGGGCCAGGCCTACGCGGCCGGCGTCCTGCACCGTCGTGAGGGCGCCGGGCCGGACCACGAGCAACGCCCAGCCGGACGGGGACAGGTCACGGTCCGGCCCGGCGCCCACGGCTGACGGCGAGGCGGCTGAGGGTTGGCCCGGTTCGGCGCGTGCCGCGCGGGCGGCTGGGCCAAGCGGCGGAGAACCCGGCGCTACCTCGACGAAACGGACCCGGGTGCCGGGAGGGAGCAGCGCCGGCGGGGTGCGGTCGGGGTCGAACAGGCACGCGTCGGTGCGGCCAAGCAGCTGCCAGCCCCCAGGGGACGCGCTCGGGTAGATGCCACAGAAGCTCCCGGCGAGGCCTACGGAGCCGGCCGGGACAGTAGGGCGAGCCGTCGCCCGCCGCGGCATCTGCCCGCCGAGCCCTACCAGGTAAGGGAAACCCGGCGCGAAGCCGCAGAACGCCACCGTGAACTCGGTACCGGTGTGCCGGGCCACCACCTGGCGCTCGGTCATCTGCCAGATCCGTGCTACCTCGGCAAGGTCGGCCCCGTCGTAGATGACCGGCACCTCCACCACGTCTTCCTCGGCCGCCGAGGTGGAGGGAAGGGCCAGCCGGACGGGAGCCGCCAGCCCCGCGGCAGCCGCCGAGGTGGAGGGAAGGGCCCGCTGTTCGTGCTCGGCCAGCAGTTGGGCGGCGGCGACCGGGTCGACGCCGTCCAGCAGCAACGTGCGGGCGCCAGGGACCAGGTCCACCGGCGGCGCAAGGAGTCCGGCGGCCACCAGTTCGATCACCAGAGCCCGCCACCGCGCCACGGCCTCCAACGAGGACAGCTCAAGGCGCAGGGAGTGGGCGCCCAGGGGCCGCGCGTACACCTCATTGCCCTTCGCGGTGGGCGCTCGGCGAATCCGGCACGGCACCGGGATACGCGCGGCACCCGCCGAGCCCGCTCCCCCGCATTGGCCTCGCCATCCGGCCCCCCTCCCCCGGCGCTGGGGACTTGCTACCACGCCGAGGGACCCGCGGTCGCTGCCGCGGCCGGGATTGACCTGCTAGCGGCGTCAGTCCTGCCCGTCGGATGCGTCGTGACCCTGCTTGTCATGGCCCTGCTTGTCGTGGCCCTGCTTGTCATGTCCGTCGCCGTCCGAGCCGTGGCCGTGGTGGCCAGGCCGGGTGATCACGGTGCCGTCGTAGGAGATGTTGTCGATGTAGTTGGTGTAACCGGACGGGTAGAGGAAGCCCGAGTCGGAGACGACGATCACCGAAGTCACCGTCGCGCCGGGGTGGCAGGCGACCAGCGTGGCGTAGGTCTGCTCGTACGACGGGCAGCCGGCCGTCCCGCCCTTGTTGTCCCAGTCGGTGCTGTTGCCGTCCTCGTGCGTCCACGTGTTCGCCACCCAGGCCAGCGGCCGCAGGTTGATGTTGCCGCCATCGCTGAAGGCGATCACCAGCCGCGGCGACCCGCCACTGGGACCGCCCACCGTTGACCGGAAGTCGAACGACGGGGCCGCGGCGGGCGCCGGCCGGCCGGCGACGTTGTGCAGCGAAGCGCCGGCGTAACTGGTCGCGTCCGGCACGACCAGTTTGATCGAGTACGGGTCCGCGTCGTTCGACGTGTCCTTCGACCACCCCGCGCTTCCCGCGCCCCCGTGAAAGAAGCTGACGCTGTGGCTGGGATGCGAGCCGGCGAACGCGGGAGCGCCTCCGACAGCGACGGTCACGGCCGCCGCGGCGGCGGCCCCGACCACGGTTCGAACTCGGACGGATGTGCGCATGCGAAACCTCCGGGCAAGGGGCTGCGGCCCGTACGGTGCGGGCCTGGGCCTGGCCGGCGGTGCCGGGAAGGCTTCGGCGGGGGAACGTCGTACGGCCGTGGCCGGGGGATCGGCCACGCTGGGTATTGAGCCAGCTGGGAGGTTGCTGTGCCCGCTGTTCGGGGCAAATAGGTGGAAATTTCACCCGAATGCCGCGCGTGGGTGGTTGGGGGCGGGCGGGCTAGGGCGCGGCCGGGCGGCGGCCGTGGGTGGGCCGGTGCCGCCCACGGGGCCGCCCGCCGGGCCGGGCACTCTGCGTGCTCCGCCGGATGTAGGCCAGCCGGCGATCGACCGCGAGCAGGGCCAGCACGGCCCCCAGCAGCACCGCGCCGAGCAGGAGCACCCGGCGCCGGGACGCGTCCGCCCGCCGGTCCGCGCTGGACCCCGGCGCCACCTGCGGGATCGTGACGGCCAGCACGCTGGGGTTCGGGCCGGGCCCGGCCGCGGGATCCGCCGGGCCGGCATCCAGCAGCGTCGCGTCATCCACGGTGAACGTCCCCGCGTCCTTCACGACCAGCCCGACGCTCAGCCCGGTACTACCCGTGGGCAGCGGCGCCGTCGTGACCGACGCATGCGACCAGTGGTTCGGCGAGGCCGGGAACGGATCGCTCAACCCGAACGACAGGTAGCCACCCTGAGCAACCCGTCGGTAGGCCACCAGGTACAGCGGCGCGGTGGACCGGTACCAGAGAGCGAAGCCGTATCGCTCCTCTACTTTCGCCGGCGCCGCGCAACTGCCCTCATCCTGGGCCACCACCAGCCCAACGCCGCTGGCAATGCGGCGGGCCTGCAGCTGCTCCGCCCAGCTGCCGGAATGCCCACCCGACACCAGCGACCAGGTGACGTCGTTGCCGCCGCCGGCCACGAACTGCTCGGTCTGCTCCCAGCAGGTGGGCACGCCGCCCGCGAGACTGCCCTGCTCGAACGAGCCGTTCGCGACGCCCAGCGTGGCGGTCGGCGCCGGCGCCGGCCCGGCCGGCTGCAGGCCCCCGCCCAGCGCCGCGGCCACCGTCTTGACCTGCAGCGCCCCCGCGTGTTGCTGCGTCGCCAGCCAGTCCAGCACCTGGGTCAGCACCGCCGCGCTGATCGCCTGCGGGCGGCACGGCGGCTGCCCGCAGACGCCGTGGAACACCAGCTGCGCCAGGCCCAGGCTGTGCTTCTGGGCGTCGGTGATCCGGTGGATCACCGACTCCAGCGTGGTCCCGTTTCCGAGCGAGGCCAGCACCTTCAACGCGTACGGGTCCGCCGGCGGCACGCTGTCCTGTCCGCTGCCGGCGCCCTCGCCGGTCCGCGCCGTGTTGTACCCGCAGCGCCGGGCCGCGTCCTGCGCGGCCGCGGTGTATTCACCGAACGGGAACGCCAGGTCGGTCACGTGCAGGTCGCCGGCCAGCAGCTGCGCCCGGTCGGTGCAGATCTGCCGTTGCTGCTCGGCCACCGACTGCTGCGGCAGGTGCAAATCAAAGACGGTGTGCCCGCCGATCTCATTACCCGCGGCCTGCAGCTGCTGGATTTGCGCAAGAGTCAGATACGAGTTGTCCAACCCGATCCGCCCCGACCCGACGAAGAACACACCCACCAAACCGCGGGCCCGCAGGATCGGCTCCACCTGGTACTGATCGGCCGTCCCATTGTCGAAGTCCAGCGTCACCGACAGCGGGATTCGCGCCGCCGGGGTATTCGCCACCACCACGGCGACCGACGCGGTGGGCGAGCCGTGCAGGTGATGCCCGCTCGCGTCCTCCACCTTGGCCAGGATCACCGCCGGGCCGTTGGGATGCTTGCCGGTGTTCCAGATCACCGTGTACGGCGCGGACGTCGCGACGCCCACCCGGGCCCCGTCCACCGAGAACGACACCTGCGCCCCGGGCGGAGCGCCGCTCAGGGCGGCCACCAGCGGCACCGCGGCCAGCACGGTGGCGCCGCTGGTCGGGGTGACGATCGCCAGAGTGACCGGTACGGGAGCCAGCACGGCGATGCCCAGCGGCGGCGGGGAGGTCAGCAGCGGCGTCGGCGACGGGCTTTGGATCGGGCCGGTCGTCGGCGGCGGGGTGCTGGCCGGCGGCCCGGTCGTGGGTGGACCGGTTGTGGGCGGACCGGTGTCGGTGGGCGAACCGGTGTCCGTCGTGGTGGGCGGCGGGTTCGTGGTGGGTGGCGGGTTCGTGCTGGGTGGCGGGTTCGTGCTCGGGGGGGCCGTGCTGCTCGGCGGCTGCGTCGTGCTCGGCGGGGCCGTGCTGCTCGGCGGGGCCGTGCTGCTCGGCGGGTCGGTCGTGCTCGGGGGGGCCGTGGTGCTCACTGGGGCGGTCGAACTCGCTGCGACGGTGGAGCTGGCGGGCGAGCTCACGGCGGTCGAGCTGGGCGGCGGGCTCACGGCTGAGGTGCTGCCGGCCGGAGGGGGCGCGGCCAGCGCCTGCGCGCCCGCCGCGACCCCCG
>DASYGP010000105.1:0-3377 GCA_035999615.1 Mycobacteriales bacterium | reverse complement strand
GAGGTCGACATCGAGTCGCCGAACTGCACTGCCGGGCTGTTGTGCGCGCAGCTGATGTCGCCCTGGATGACATTGGCGAGCACCTCGCTCGCATCCGGATCGAACAGCGTGTTGTGCCGGTAGACAACGTCACCAGCAACCTGGTTACGCAGCGCACCGAAGTAGCAGGACTGCAGCTTGGTGACGGTAAGGTCCCCGCCGATGGTGTTGTCCTCGTAATCACTGAACACCGGAGACATCATCTTCGCGAAGGGCCCACTTGTAGGCACCGCGCAATTCACTCCACCCCCGCCGCCATTGTGAGTCACGTCGCCGCCGATCTTGCTGGCGTGCACGATCACCGCGAGGGCCTGGTGGGAGGTCAGATCCCCGTCCACCTCGTTCATCCCGGTCAGCGCGCCATTCCCGTTGTTGGCCGCGGCCGGGTCGTCATGGCACGGCGAGAAGCCCGGTTCACAACCCATCCCCAGGATCGCGCCCTTCCCCACATGCAGGTCACCCTTCACGGTCAGGCTGGACAGGCCCTTACCGGCGACATCGTTCAACGCAAATGTCGCGTTCAACGCCGATCCAGGTGACAGGGTCAGGTCCCCATTCACCACCGCGGCGCCCCCGTTGACGAAGCAGATCCCTTTCACCACGACGTCATCGCTGTAGGTGCCGGAAAGGACGCCAGGTGCGGTGGGAGTCCCGGTACAGGTGGCATCCGAGGACTCCTGCCCGTCTGAAGCCTGCGCTGGACCAGCCCCGAACGCGACAAGGGACAACACCATCGACGCACCCACAAATAGCCTAAAAGCCTTCATCGCTCCCCCATCGAATGCGGCGGCGGCCCGGTCGAACCCGCTGGGGCGCAGCATCAACCGCACAAGCAGACCGGGTCAAGGGATTCTCGCGCCACATTCTTCTGGCCGTGCCACATGACCGAATTGGTCGCTGCGATAACCCATTACATACCGGCACGATGCACGGCGGGGGTAGCGAAATAGGTGTTACTCCGACGAGACATACCCAGGGGACAAACGCTTGGGCGAATAGTCGCCACCTTTCGTGTCCCGCGTGTTGCCACCGTCGTAACACTGCCCGGGCGCCGCCTCGACCGCCCGTACGTCGATGCACGCATTTCCCCCGCCGTAGGCAAGTTGCACCAAACCGTCGGCGTCGTCGGCGCCCGGCCCGAACAGCTGGCTGACGTTGGTGCCGACGGGCAACGACGCCTTCCCGGCAATAAGCCGGGTCAGCAGCAGCGGTTCGTTGGGCGTCGGGTGCGACCGCAGCCACGCCAAGTAGGCACCGGCGGCCGGCAATGCCGCGGTGAACGTCGCCATGCCGGCGGCCGGGTCGGTGCTGGGCCGGGCCGCGGGAAGCCGGGCCGCGGGGGCCGGGGCCCCGGCCCCGGTGAGCCCGGCGCACAGGGCGCTCTTGGCCATCGCCCCGGTGCGGTTGCACTGCTGCGGGATGACCGGCGCCGAGAGGCTGGGAGATGGGGAAGGCAGCGCCACCGCCCGGTCGGCGGTGAGCTGGCGGATCAGCTGCACGTCGGCCGGGTCCAGCCCGGCCAGCGCGCTGTTACGCCCGGCGCTCACGCCGGCGTGGTGACCGGTGGCGTACCCGCCGGCCGCCGCCACGGCCAGGGCAGTGAGGGCGCTGGTCGCGGCCAGGGCTCGCCTCATGTCAGCTCCAGCAGCGGAAACGCGCGGTGTGCTCGCGGCGGGGACAGGAAGTTCTGCCGACGGGTGGCGGTGAGGAACCGTTCGATGCCGTTATCCCGTTCCAGCACGCCGTACTTGCGAACCAGGTCGAGGCCGGCGCCGGCGCGGCGCATCGAGGCGAAGGTGTCGGCGGTCGGCACGTACATCGAGAAGTGCAGTTTGGGTAGCCGCCCGCCGCCTGGTACGTCGATCGCGTCGAAACCGGCGCCGTCGACGCGAATGTGCAGCGGCAGGCCATCCGGACTGCGCGAAGCCCGCTGAAGGCTCGCGACGTGGCCGAGCCGCGGGGTACCGTCGGGTACCCCGAGGCCGCGAGCGCCGGCCGCGGCGTCGCCGGTGCCACGGAACTCGTTCGGCAGGTGGGTGGGGCCGCCCCCGTCGGTGAACTGATCGACGTTGCCGGTCGCGGGCGGATCGGCGGCCCGGAACATGTATTGCACCCGCTTGAGGTACGCGGCCTCGCTGTCATCAGGTCGGCCGGGATCGGGCAGGTAGTACTGGTCAAGGTCGAGGATGACGTGCGACAGATGGAGCACCGAGGCCAGCGCGAAGTAGTCGGTCGGGGCCGCGGACGTGAGCCGGACCCCGGTCGACCCCGCGAAGGTGGTGCGGGCGGCCGGTGCGTTGGAGTCAGCCTGGTGATCGGAAAAGCCCATCCACATTCTCGACTCGGGATGAATGCGCTCGTAGTAGGAGGTATCTGCGGCAGTCGCGAGCAGGCGGGGCAGCCCGGCGATGTTGGTGATCAGCCGCGATGACGTCGGGGTCAGCAGCGATCCCAGCCCACTGCGGGCGCTTGTCCTGGGTAGCGGTTTGGCCCCGAGCAAAAAGTCCCCGGCCGCCACCACGTCGGCGAGGCTGTCCCCGCGCAAGGTGAACAGCACATCGTTGGACTCGATCACGACCGGGAGCTGGAAGGTCTTTTTCACGACGCGGCCGCCGCGGGTCACGTCGGTCGGCTGGGCCGTGGCCTCTTCGAACGCTTTGCGGGCCGGGTCAAGGAGCAGGTTCGGCACGAGAGCGTCGACGATGTCGGCCGGCAACCGGCGCAGGTACGGCAGGCCATAGGCCACCGCCGTGAGGACCCCCTGCTGCGAAAAGGGCCAGTGCGCCTCCACCGCAAAAAGGGCCCGGTCGAATGTCACCTGATCGGCGCGCGTCGGGGTTCGGGTCAAGGTCGCGGTGAGCAACAGCGTGTAGGCCGGCCCGAACCGGAACTTCACCCCCTCACGGGTGACCGCCGGGGAGATGTAATCGTCGGTGTCGTGCTGGATCGCGGGAAGGAGCCGGGGCCAGAACGCGGGTGCCGCCCGCACCACCGGCCGGGCCGTCCCGCTACCAATGGCGCGATCAATCACTGCTGCCGTGGCCGCCGCCAGCCCGGCAGCACCGAGCCCGAGAACGCTGCGACGCGTCAGATCAGGCACAGCCCCGAAGGTAGGGCCTGCGAGTCACGATCGGGTGGTGGATTATTCGCCGACGACGTCCCGATTCCGGTCGGGTAGGGATATTCCGGACGCGAGATCGGCCCACACGATCTTTCCCTCGGGCAGCGCATCGCAGCCCCAGCGTTCGGCGATCTGTCCCACGATCGCTACCCCGCGGCCACTGAAGTCGGCCGCGGCAGCAATACGCAGCTCCGGCTGCCGCGAACCGACATCCTCG
>DASYGP010000098.1:0-6825 GCA_035999615.1 Mycobacteriales bacterium | reverse complement strand
TCGCGGCCGGCTCGGGCGATGTCCTCACGGGACCCTCACGGCGAGCGGAATCTTCCTCACGGCATCCTCACGTTTAGTGCGTGATCCTGCTGTCGCGCAGGAACATCGCGTCGTGGTCGGGGCTTTCCTGCAACCATCGCGTCAGGGCGCGGCGCCGCCGGAAGGAGAGTCGCAGCGACCGGGTGAGTGCCGCCGCGAGAGCCGTTCCGAATAGCACGGTTAATCGGAGCAGGTCGGCACTCCCGTGCCACTGCAACACGCCGGCCCCGTTCACCACGAAGCCGTTGAACATCAGCCAGGCGCAGCCTGCTGTCGCCACCGAGCCGGGCCAGGTCGACCACCAGGCCAGGGCTGCGACGAGGGCGGTCATGAGGGTGAGTGCCGTACCGTCCGACAGCACCGGGCGGGCCGAGTCGAGCAGAGCGGCGCCGAGCAGGGTGGCGGTGAATCCCGCTGCGGCCGCGAACTCCCACTGCAGGCGCGGGTCGGTCAGGTCCTGCCGGTTTTGGTGTGGGCCGGCCGGGGCGTTCGTGCGGGGGCGCGCCGTTGCCTTCCGGGAGCGGTCCCCGGAGTCCACGGGTGTGCGCGATCTGGTTCCCACCGCTGCTCCCTGGTGCTGGCACGTCTACGACTTACCTCACCAGCAGTGAACATTCCGGGGCCGGACAGCGGGTCGATCCTTACGCCCTTAAGGCGCGGATGGAGACGATATTGACGCGGTCCTTACGGTCCTTACCGACCTCGCGGTCCTCGCGGTGCTTGGACGTGGCCGTGGCAGCGCGAACGGGTGTCATTCCCGGGCGGGATCCTCGCCGTGCGGGGGCGGCGGGGGGTTGTCCGGAGTGAACCGGGACTCGTAGCGGGCGGCATCGAGCAGCCGGAGACCTGGCGTATGCGGCAATTCCAACGACACGAGAACCAGCACGGTCGCGGCCGTGGCGACCAGCAGCTGGCCTTCGCCCGCGGCGGCGCCGATCGCGGCGGTGGCGAAAATCGCTGCGGCGGTGGTCACGCCTCGGACCACTTCGGAGCGACCGCTCTTCTGCCGGAACACCAGGCCAGCGCCGATGAACCCGATGCCGGTCACCGCCCCGGCCAAGGCGTTCGGGGCCGACGCGGCGGACAGCAAGCCGATCACGGCGGCGCCCAGCCCGATCAGGGAGAAGGTGCGGTTCCCGGCCGGAGAGCCACGCAACTGCCGCTCGAAGCCCAACGAGAAACTCAGCCCGAAGGTCACCAGCAGCCGGACCACCCCAGTGGTTTCACTGACCGCCATGCTCACCCCGTGGCCTCCCCGGCTGGACTGTCCGGTTGGTGATCATCCTGCCGTATGTTGGCGGATCAGGCACGCGACCCCACGGCGTGCGGGCGGTTGCCCCGCGGGGCGGCGGTTGAGGAAAGCGAACAGGTACGGTCGACGCTAGAGGTCGCTGACCGCGGACCGACCCGGATCGGGTGCCGCGGCCACTATCTCCCCAGCCGCCCAGGAGGCAGAGGCAGTTGACCACGCCGGACAGCGGCCCCGCGGCTGAAGGCACGCCGGGTAATCCCGACGGGCGCGGCGGGGAGGAAGGCGCAAGCGGGGCGGATCCGCCGGAGGGGCCGTGGCCGGGCCGAAGGCGGCGGCTCCGGCGGCCGGGTCGCCGCCGACGACGGCTCATCCTCGCCGCGAGTGTGATCGGCATCGTCATCGTCCTGCTCGTGGCGGGTGTCGCCGGCTACGGGTTCTACCTGAACAGCAAGATTCGCCGGGTTGCTGTTGCCGGCCTCACGCATGCCACCGCGGTGGGCCGCGCGAAGGGCACCGAGAACATCTTGCTGGTGGGCTCCACGTCCCGGTGCGCGCTGAAGGTGCAGAACCCGGCATACGGCCTGTGTTCGCAGGGAGTGACCGGCGTCAACAGCGACGTCGTGATGATCCTGCACCTCAACCCCACCGCACATTCAGTGTCGATCCTGTCGATCCCACGGGACACGTTCATCCCGAACGCGCGCGCCGAGGGGGCGAACAAGATCGACGCGGCCCTGGCGGAGGGTCCGAGCCAACTCGTCAACGCGATCCAGCAGGATTTCGGGATCCCCATCCAGCACTACATGGCGCTCAACTTCGACACCTTCGCCGGAGTCGTGGACGCGTTGGGCGGCGTCCGGATGTATTTCCCGGAGCCGGTGTTCGATGCCTATAGCGGTTTGAACGTCGCCGCCCCCGGGTGCCGGGACCTGAACGGAACCGAGGCGCTGCAGGTCGTCCGGGCCCGGCACCTGCAATACAAGGACGCAACGGTCACCGGGACCGATCCCAAAACCTGGCCGCAGGAGACCCAGAGCGACCTGGCCAGGATCCGGCGCGACCACGAATTCCTACGAGTGTTGGCCAGCGCGGTCGCCAAGCAGGGCCTGGGCAATCCGCTGCGCGATCAGCAGCTGGTCGCCGCGGTTGCCCCTCAGCTGCAGATCGACTCCGGGCTGTCGGCCAGCCACCTGGTGAATCTGGTGCTGACCTATCACCGGATCAACATCAACGGTGCACCGCAGCTGACGCTCCCGATCGTCGCCACCACATTTGGCAGCTACCACTACAAGGGCGGCGATTACGGCGACATCGTCTGGCCCTCGCAGGTGCAAGACCAGCAGACCATCGACACGTTTCTCGGCATCGACCCGAACGTGGACACCATGAGCGGGCAGCCGCTGCCGGTCCCCGCGGCCGTGACCGTGTCGGTTCTCAACGGGACGGGGCGGTTGAATGAGGCAACGAGTACGGCGAAAGCGCTGACGACACTGGGCTTTCCGGTCGTGCACACCGGCGACACACCTCCGGTCGGCGCGCAGTCCGAAACGGTCGTCTACTACGCCACCCCGCAGCAGGAGGCGGCCGCCGAGGCCGTCCTGCACACCCTCACCGGCTACGCCGTACTGGGGATGAACCCGGCGATGGCCACCCCCGGCGCAGACGTCACCGTCGTGACCGGCAGCCAGTTCACCGTGCAGCCGCCCGCGCCCTCGTCGACGGCGCCCCCATCGCTCCCGTCGACGGGGGGTCCTACGAGCACCGCCAGCCCCGCTCCCCCGACCGGGACGGCCTCCCCGAGCTCGGTCAGCCCGGTCAGCCCGGTCAGCCCGCCGATCGAAGCTCTCGCGCCCTGGGATCCGCGTTCCTGCACCGCATCGGGCCAACAGGGGCCGTGACAACCCGTTCGGGGGGGGAGCCGAGGGTTGGGCGAGGGTTGGCCGAGGGGTTGGGCGAGGGGTGGGGAAGATCATTGTGTCGGGGGCGCCGCGGGGGAGTGTCCCCAGGGCGACACGATGACCTTGGTCGGTGATCCCGGGAAGATCATTGTGTAGGAGCCGCCGCGGGGGAATGTCCGCCGGACGACACGATGACCTTGGTTGACGTTTGGCCGACGTTTGGCCGACGTTTCGCCGACCTTGGGGGGCGCCCGGCCGGGCGATTGAGCGAGCCCGGGACGATCCTTGGGTCGGGGGCGCTGCGGGGTAGCGTCCGGGGTGATCTGGTCCCCGTGTCCACCGGCGTTCCTGCGGGCACGCGCCTGCTTCGTGTCGGGTGATCGCTCGGACTGCTACTTCCGGTAGATGTCGCGGCGATGACCGGCCCGTACGAACTGAACCAGGAGTCGCTCGTCGAAGACCTCGTAGATGATGCGGTAGTCCCCGGTACGAACCCGGTATGCGTGCGCCTCGCCCGCCAGGGCGACGCACCCCGACGGTCGCGGGTTCTCGGCGAGCAGGTCGATCGCCGCGCGGACACGTTGTTGGTCCTTGCGCGGGAGCGCTGTGATCGACTTCAGCCCCCGGCGGGCGACTTCGACGTGGTAGCGGGTCACACCAGGCCGAGGTCGGCCTTGACCTCATCCCACGGCACGTAGTCGTCCTCGGCGCGCGCAGCCTGCAACTCGCGGCGATCGACGGCGTCTTCGCCAGCCTCGACAATGCGCTCGTAGGCGTCCGCGTCCACGATGACGGCGATCCGCCGACCCCGCCGCGTCACGTAGACCGGCTCGCCGGAGCGTCGGGCTTGCTCAATGGTCTCGGCGAGATGATTGCGCGCGTCGCTCACCGCAAGCTCGGTCATGTACGAATCGTACAGGCGAGGGGGATCGCCTGTCGGTCAGCCGCCCGCGGGATGGAACGAGCTTGCTTGACGCGGCCGCCGGTGTCTTCAGGTCTGATCTGGATCGACGATGATCTTGCATAGCCGACGAGTGCGATGAGCCGAGCTCAGGAGTTTCGCAGCGCCGCGGCCATAGTCTTGATCAATGACGCAGAACGCTGGCACCGAACCGCATCTTTACCAGCACATCCCGCATCCGCGGATCGCGCGGCGGAAGGAAGTCGGCCCGGTCAAGGTCGCCGATCAGCTCGACCGGACCGGACCGATAGGCCGGTTCAACGCCAGCTTCGCGGTAAAGATCACCAACGTCGTGGGTTCGATGTGGTGCGCCTACCTGTTCGCCGCCATCGCCCTGTTCGGGCTACCCGGCGCGATCAAGCAGGGCACGTTGGGCATCGTGCAGTGGATCGCCCAGACCTTCCTGCAACTTGTCCTGCTATCCATCATCATCGTGGGGCAGAACGTGCAGGCGGCCGCATCAGACAAGCGAGCCCAGAACACCTACGAGGACGCCGAGGCGGTGCTGCACGAGGCGCTCCAGATCCAGGCTCATCTGCAGGCGCAGGACGCCGTTCTGGAGCGGCTGCTGCTGCACGCGAACCCGCCGGCGTGACGGCTACTGCGGCAGGCGAAACCGTCCGCGTGACGGCTACTGCGGCAGGCGAAACCGCCGGCGCGGCGAAGCGCGTGCGGGCTGGCCTGAGCAACCCTTCGCCCAGTAGCGCCGGTAGCCCAGTAGCGCCGTTCAACCCTGCGTAATCCCTCCCGCAACCCTCCGTGATCCCTCGCGGTGATCATGCAAGTTTGGTCGCTGATTCGCGATTTTTACGGCCAAACTTGCATGATCACGAAGGGCGGTCCCGCCAGCGCAGGTTCACGCGCGGGCCCCGGGGTTTACCGGCGCCGAGGTGGGCTTATTCGGGACGGGGCAAGACCCAGCGGGTCACCGGGCTGCGGGAAGTTGATCTCACTCGGCCTGGTGTGGTGGGTGAACTGGTAGCGGAACCCGGCACGCTGCAGGGTCCGGTTCGGGGCGACATTGAACGCGTTCGGCTGGCAGAACAGCCGTTGCAGCTCCAACACGTCGAAGTAGTGCGCCGCCGAGAGACGGACGCCTCGCCCAGGCCGGATTTCCGCAGCTCGGGTTGGAGGATGTGCAGGTGCATGAATGCCTGCACCCCGAAGGTGATCTGGTCGGTCGAGCTGAACCCGACCGGCTCGTGCTCCAGTTCCCAGATCAGGGAGTAGTTCAGCCGCTGCGATATCGGCCGCGCGTAGTCGGTTTCGTAGAATTCCCGCCACGCGGCGCGCGCGGGAAGCAGGGCCCGATCCACGCCTAGCCGCTGCAGGTACTCGTCGGATGAGTCATGGAAATAGTCGATCCGAAGGTCGACCTCGGCGAGGTGCATCTCCCGGACCGCCAGACCCGCCGGTACTTCAGCCACCCCCTGATCAAACACCCTCCCGGCTCACGCCCCCAGGGCGGCGACGATGTTCTGCGGGGTCAGCGGGAGCTGGCCGAAGCGGACCCCGAGCGCGTCGCGCAGCGCGTTCCCGATCGCCGCGGCGGTCGGTCCCACCGAGGCCTCCCCCACCCCGAGCGAGGGCAGTTCCGGCCGGTCGATCACGACCACGTCCACCGGCGGAACCTCCGGGAACGTGAGGATCGGATAGTCCTCCCAGGTCGTGCTCGTCACCTGGCGCCGGTCGAAGCGCACCTGCTCCTTCGTGGTCCAGCTGACCGCCTGCACCGCCCCGCCCTCGATCTGATTCACCACCCCGTCCGGATTGACGACCAGCCCGGCATCGACAGCCACGGTCAGGCGCCGTACCCGGACCGAGTCCTCCGCCTCGATCTCGGCGACGACGGCGCACCAGGCGCCAACCCCCTTGTAGCGGGCCAATCCCACCCCGCGGCCACTGCCCGGGGGTAGCCGGTCCCAACCGCTGCGCTCCGCCACCGCTGCCAGCACGGCGCGGGCCCGCTCGTCGCTCACCATCGCGTGCCGGTAGGCGATCGGGTCGGCGCCGACCGCGAGGGCGAGCTCGTCGACGACCGCCTCGATCGCAAACACGTTGAGGTGCGCGCCGAGCGCCCGCAGTGCAGACGTACGTAGCGGCATCGACTCCAGCCGGTGTCCGACCACGCAGACACCCGGAAAGTCGTACAGCGGCACCGCGTTTCGGCCCGCACCTCCGCCGCGTTCCATCGGCGGGTCGCCGGCCGGCGGCCGCACCCGCGCCGGGTCCTGCATCGTCGTCGCCAGCAGCGGCGGGTGGCCGGGCGACGAGGGCCGGCTGGAGTGCCCGTTCCCCCACACCTCGTGCCGCCAGGAGCAGACCGCCCCCGCCTGGTCCACGCCCGCCTCGATCTCGACGACCATCGCCGGGCCGAACGGGCTCCACGCCAGCTCATCCGCCCGCGACCACACCACCTGTACCGGCCGCCCCGGAACCGCCCGGGCCAGCAGCGCCGCGTCGTAGGCGGCATCGTCGGCCCCGTTGTGGCCGTAGCAGCCGGCGCCCTCGACGTGCTCGACCACCACCCGGTCCGGCGCCAGCTCGAACGCGCGGGCCAGCTCGGCGCGCAGCGGGTAGACGCCCTGCGAATGGCTCCACACCCGCAAACTGCCGTCCCCCGGCCAGATCGCCACCCCGCAGGACGGGCCCAGCGAGGCGTGCGCGAGGTAGGG
>DASYGP010000041.1:0-6789 GCA_035999615.1 Mycobacteriales bacterium | reverse complement strand
TGGTGTTGTTGGAGGGGCAGTTCGGCTGGTTGGAGAGCCGCCGGCTGGCGGTGATCGCGGCGTTGGACCGGGCCACCGGCGGCGGGCGGTGCACGGCGGAGGATGAGGTGCAGGCGAGCTGTCTGGGCGCCGATCCGGCGGTGGTGCGGGCGGCGGCGGGCGACCGGTTGGCTGATGAGTTGCGGGCCGGCTGCGCGTTGGGCCGGGGGGAGGCGCGGCGCCGGGTCCGGGCGGCGCGGTTGCTGGGGCCGGGTGGGGTGTTGCCGGCGACGGGGCAGGCGTTGGCCGATGGCCGGATTTCGATGGCGCATGCGCACGGTCTGGTCGGGGTGTTGGGGGAGTTGCCGGCGCGGGCGGCGGGGTGGGCGGAGCGGGCGGTGTTGGCCGATCCGCGGGCGATCAGCCCGTGGCAGTGCCGGCGGGCGGCGGGGCTGCTCGCCGCGCGGGCCTGCCCGCAGCGGGCCGAGGAGCAGGCCGGGGCCGCGGCGGGCCGGCGGAGTTTGCGGTGTTGGCGGGAAGGCAGCGGCGGGGGGCAGTTGTACGCCCAGTTGCCGGATGCGGACTGGGTGATGGTGGATACCGCGTTGAGCGCGTTGGCGGGCCCGTTCACGGCTGCTGATGGCCGGCCGTTGGATACGCGGCGGGCTGATGCGCTGGTCTGGTTGTGCGCGGGCTGGCTCGATAGCGGCCGGCTGCCGGCCGACGGCGGGATCCGGCCGCACCTGTCGGTGCAGATCCCGCTGGCCACCCTGACCCGGGGCCGGTGGCCGGCCGGCTGGCCCCCCGGCCACCCACCCGGCATCCCACCAGGCATCCCGCCCGGCATCCCGCCCGGCATCCCGCCCGGCAGCCCGCCGGGGAGCGGCGCGAGCACCGAGACCAGCGGCACCGGCACGAACGGCAGTGCCAGCGGCGCGTGCGTGGGCGCGGCCGGCGGTGCCGACGGGCCCAGCGGGCCGGGTGGGGATGGGGAGTGGTGGTCGGGTCCGGGGTGGGCGCCGGCGCTGCTGGGCGGGGAACCGGTCGACGGCGCGACGTTCGCCCGGCTGGCCTGTGATTGCACGTTGAGCCGGCTGGTGTTCGAGCCGGTGTCCGGGGCGGTGCTGGACCGGGGCCGGGAGTCCCGGCTGGTCGGGGGCCGGCTGCGGGCCCGGCTGCTGGCCCGGGACCGGGGCTGCCGGTTCCCGACCTGCGGGGCGCGGGTGAACCTGCACGCGCACCACATCCGGCCCTGGCAGGACGGCGGCCGGACCGATGAGGCGAACCTGCTGATCGTGTGCCTGGCCCATCACAAGGCGATCCACGACGGCGGCTGGCAGGTCACCCTCGCCGGGGCGACCGCCCGCTGGAGCAGTCCGGCCGGCGGCGAGATCAGCTGCACCCCGCCGCTGGCCGAACCCCCCGAACTCACCGAACCCGAAGGCCCCGAACCCCCCGACCCCGACGACCCGAGCGGCGGCGGGGACCCGACCGACGGCGACGGCCCGGATGGCACTGGCCCGGGCGGCGGCGGTTCCGGCGGTGCCGGGGCGGCCGATTCCGGCGGCAATCTGACCGGCGATGCCGGCGGCGCCCCTGGCAATGCGGGCGATACCGGCGGTGCCGGTGATGCCGATGCACGCGGTACGGGCGGCGCCGGGGATGCCGAGGATGCCGGGGCCTCGCCGGCGGTGATCAGCCCGGTGAAGATCGCGGCGTTGGTGCCGGACGGGCGGCGGGCCGACCGGGAACAGCTCGCCGCCAAGAACACCGCCGGCGAGGTGATCCCCCGCTGCCTTCGCTACGACGAGGACAGCAAGCCGAAAAACAACAACAGCAATCTCGCCCGCGGCCGCGGCAAGCGCGGCCGCACCGACAACCCCGCGCCCGAGCCCGACCTCCCCGACGAACCCCCCTTCTAAGGGGGGCGCCCGGCGGCGGACCGGAACCGAACCGGGGGCCGGGCCAGGCACCAGCACCGGCACCGGAGCCAGGAGCCCGAAGCAAAGAGTCGATGTTGGTCGCAGCGCCCGCCGGTCTCGTGGCTGGCCGCGGGGCTCCCGCCCCGCACCCCGGCTGCCGCGCCCCGCCGGCTCGTCCCTCGCCGGCACGGCTTGCCATCGAGATCCCCGGTCCGGTTAGTCCTTTGGGCGCTTGAATCGCTCCGTTTGCGCGGTGCGTTCGTCTGGAACGCCACGGCCTGAGCGTCGTTCGGTCGGTGGTGCCCCTCGCAGGACGGGTTCCGCTCTTTGCGTGCTCCGCATGGAGTGCGCTGACCAGCGCAGCCCACCTTGGCGTCGTCAAGCGCGGAAGAGCTGGGGCACAGCCGATTTGCCGCGCCGCGTACCGCCCGTGCGGCATACCAGGTCGGGGGGCTCCGGCCGTCCGGTAGGTGATCACCCTCCGCCACCACGACGGCGCCCTCAGCGGCCACCCACCTCAGCCGCCGAGAACGCCGTCGTCAACCCGATCAGTGCAGCTTGCTGTTCAGCACCTTCAGGTCTGGGGTGCCGAGCCCGGTGGTGAAGTCGTAGCCCGGCGTCGCGGGGTAGATCCCGTTCACGCCGATCACGATGTCGTGGAACCCGGGAACAGCCGCGCGGCTCGTCGGCGCGGAGTTCACCGCGTTGTAAATGCCGTACAGCTTCGGCGAGGCGAACCCGAGCCGGTTAGCGTGCCCGGACTCCAGCCGGGCCCACGCCCCGAGCAGCAGCGGCGAGGACAGGCTCGTGCCACCTATCTGTGTCGGTACGCCGTTCACGTAGATCAGCGCCCCCGTGTTCGGATCCGCGTCGGCCGCGATGTCGGGAACCCCGCGTCCCGCGCCGATCACGCCGAGCGCCGGGTACGCCGGGTTCGCGTTGGCCGTCCAGATACCGGGGAATTCCAGCACGCTCGCCCCGCCGCCGCCCGCGTTCCAGGCGATCTCGTTCTGGTAGCTGCCGTCCGCGCCGGCGAGCAGCGTCGTTCCGCCAACTCCCGTGGTGTACGTGCCGGATGCCGGGTATTCCGTGTCCGGTGCGCCGGAGCCAGGCACCCCGTTGGTCGGTGCGATGGCACAGGAGCTGCCGGTGTCACCCGAGGACGCGAAAAAGCTCTGTCCTTGCAGGGCCGCCTGGGCCAAGGCCATGTCGTCCACGAGCATCGAACCGTCGGCGTAGGCCAGCGCGTCGCACTCGCCGAGCGAGGCTGAGCCGGCTTGGGCGATGTTCTGCGCTGCGAACGAGTTGATCGCCCGGGCCAGATCTGAGTCCGAAAGGCTAGTCGCGTCGTAGAAATATAGGTGCCGCACTGTCTGCGCCACCCCGGTCGAGGTCTGGCTGTCCAGGTCCCATTCATCGGCACCGGCGGTGTCACTACTGGCCGGCCCGGTTGGCAGCACCGACACCGGAACCTGCGGCAACGCCTGCTTGGCCTCGGCGACCCGCAGGTCCTTGATCGTGCTGGTCAGATTGCCCTCGGCGATGATCGCGATCGAGGTCGCCGACCCGGTCGAGGTGCCCGCGGCGTCATAGACGGTCTGGAACTGCTTGGGGTAGAAGCCGGTCAGGTTGGGGGTCCCGGCCGCGGCCCGCTTGTGCGGCAGGTTCATCGGCAGGTCGTTCAGACCGAGCACCGCGCTGATCGCGCCCGACAAAGCCGTGGGGACCTGCGCGGCGGCCGTATTCGCGTAGACGGTGTGGCCGCCGAGCGAGAACAGGCCGATGCTCGTGTGGAACGCGCTCTGCGCCTGCCCCACGGTTCCTTCGGCGGTGACCTGCAGCCGGTTGGCCGCGATCTGCACATTGCGCAAACCCTGGCTGCTCAGGTACGCGGCCACGGCCTGCGCTTGCCCGACGCTCGGCGCGAACTGGTTGACGAATTGGGCCGGCGTCAGGAACTGGCCGTAACTCGCGTTGCCGGGGGTCGACTGCGCCGCGATCAGTGGGGCGATCTGCTGCTTGTGCTGTGGGGTGAGCCCGACGGCGAGGCGAACGGGGGTACCGGTGGGGGCGGCGCCGAGCGAGGTGGCTCCCGTGAGCGACAGTGCCCGGGTCCCGGTGTCGACCCAGGAGGCAGGCGGGGCACCCGCCTGGGCAACCCCTGCGGCCGCGGCCAGCGCAGCAGTGGCCATCCCGGCGGTCAGCAAGCGTCGAGCACGCATCTGGTCCCTTTCGTCGTGGATTGCACCTCCAACGACGCCGACCTGCGAGAAGTGACGCCCGATCGCCGACCTGCGCGGGCGGCTACGGTGCAACCCATGGTGGTTGCGCTCGCGACGTTCACGCTTGCTGCCGTCTTCATCGTGCTGCTGCCCGGCCCGGACACCCTGGTCGTCTTGCGTGCGTTGGTACGCGGTGGCCGGCGCCGGGCCATCCAGACCGTCGCGGGTGTCCTGTGTGGCCTGACGGTGTGGGTGCTGGCGGCGGCCCTCGGTCTGTCGGCTGTGCTCCGGGCCAGCCACGACGGCTATACCGCGCTGCGCCTGGCCGGAGCCGCGTACCTGCTCTGGCTCGGGGTGCAGTCGGTGCGCTCGCGGACCGTCCCGACCGCGAGCCCCGACCCGGCGCCCCCCGACCCCGCGGTGGGCGAGCCATCGGGACGGGCGCGGCGAGGCCTGCTCGGCACCGGATACGGCGCCGGCCTGGCCACGGACCTCCTGAACCCGAAGGTGGGCATTTTCTTCGTCACGTTCCTGCCCGGTTTCATCCCGCACGGGTACCCGGTGGGCCCGACCGCGCTGGCCTTCGGCGGCCTGTTTGTCGCGCTTACCGCCGGTTACTTCGCCGGGATGCTGGCCCTGGCCGGGCGGGTGCACCGTTGGATGACGCACCCGATAGTCCGCCGGCGCCTGGACCGGATCACCGGGCTGATCCTGATCGGTTTCGGCGTCCGGTTGGCCACCGAATCCAGCTAGCCGCAGCCGGACGGATGACTCGCGTCCAGGACGGGCAAGTCGGCAAAAGGCGCCAGCGCGGTGAAGCCCGGCAACGCCCTCCGCACCTCCGCCGTCAGCTGGTCGATCATGACGGACACGCCAACCAGCTCGGCCCCGCAGGCCTGCACCAGATGGCGCGCGGCTCGGGCCTGGCTGCCGGTTTCGGCCCAGTCATCGACCAGCAGGACGCGATCGTTCGCGCTGAGTGTGTCGCGCTGCAGGAGCAACTCATGCCGGTGACCGCGGTAATCCGGGTCAGTGGTGTGCCGGACCTTCGCGCCGGGTAACAGCGCACCCTCCTTCCGGATCGCCACGAACCCCACCCCCAGCTGCATGGCCGCTGCCCCGCCGAGCAGGAAGCCGCGCCCCTCAATTCCGGTGATCGCCGTAACGCCCAAGGATGTGTACGGCGCGACCAGGCCACGGACCACGTCCGCCAGCGCGTGCGCGTCGCGAAACACGCGCCACACGTCGGCATGCCCGTCGTGCCAGGCGAAGGTGTTGAGCAGCGCGGCCCGGCCGCGGGCCACGTCGCCGAGTTGATCGCCGCTCACGCGGGCGGGATTGACGCGAGGAACTGCCACATCAAGGCGGTGGCGCTCGCGGCGGACGGCACCTGGGGGGCGGCCGGCCAGGAGTGGGACTGGGCGGCCCAGCGAACGGCTTGCACGCGGCGCCCGCCGGCACATCCGGTCCAGGTACGGATCGTCGCCGACCCCACGCTCCTCACCTGCGGAGCGCCCGGGCAGCCATTCCGCGCCAGGATGCCGGCGAGGGTCTGCTCCGCCGGCGGGTGCAGCCCGCGGTCGTTCGCCGGCTTCCCGGCCGGCGGCTCGAGCGGATCGTTCGCGCCGTAGCCCTGGAACACCGACAGCGCGGCCTGGTGCGGGCAGGGCAGCTGCGGGCCGGCACCGTACGTCGCGAGCGCGGCCAGGCCGCCGCGCAGGGCGCAGGCCACCCCGTAGGCGAGCTTGCCCCCGTTGCTGTAGCCGACGAGGTACACCCGGTGCGGGTCGCTGGCCAACCGGCGGATCGCGTCCTGCACGACTTGGTGCACGAAACCGGCGTCGTCGACCCGTTGGCGTAGGGCCGCGCCGCAGCAGCGTCCGGAGTTCCAGGTGCTGCCGATGCTCTGCGGGACCGCCAGGTCCAGGTGCTGCGCCGCGGCCAGCGGACCGAAGCCGGTGCGAGCCAGCTCGCCCTCCGCGGTGATCCCTGATCCGTGCAACAGCACGATGAGCGGGGCGTGGGCGGACGTGGCGTCGTGCACCAGCAGGTACGCCCGGCTCCGGCCGGCGTGGATCAGCGTGATGCTGGTGAACCGGGTGCCTACCCGGGGGGCGAGACCGGCGGCCAGCACGACCCGGGAACCGCCGACGCGCCGGGTCGGTGTCGCCGCGGGCGGCGTGATCTGGTCATCGTCGGCGGTCGCCACCGGCCGTCGGCCTGCGCCCGGGTGCGCGCCCATGCCGGCGCCCAGCCCGAAGCCGGCGGCTACCCCGAGGCCGGTCAGCAGGACCAGCGCAGCCGCGGCGATCCGGGCCCGCTGCCCGCGTCGGGCCGATCTGCTCACCCGCTCATCGTAGGTTGGCGATCTCGCGGCAGGGCCGGGATGCGGAAAGGCTCAGGTCCGGTGCTGGGCCGACAGCAGCGGCCAGATCAAGTTCGCTCCACTGGCTGGGGCCGGTAGGCCCGGGCTGGCGGCCGGCCAGCGGTGATCCTGACCGTGCCACAGGATCTCGGTGACCGGCGCGCCGCTCCGGCAAGCACTCCATGTCGTGATGCTGGCGGGGGCGACGGTGCGTACGGCGGCGGACGAGGGCGCGCAGCCGTTCAGAGTGCGCAGCTGCGCCAGGGTCTGCGCCACCGGGGGATGCGCGCCGTGCGCGTCG
>DASYGP010000185.1:0-9411 GCA_035999615.1 Mycobacteriales bacterium | reverse complement strand
TCGCCCCCGAAATCGACCTGCGCCTGCGCCTTGTCCGCCTCACCGCGCAACGCCACGACGGTGCCCAGCCCGAAGGTGTCGTGGTTGACCCGGTCGCCGACCGTGAGCGCGGGAATCGGCCGGAGGCCCACGCCCGCCGACCGGCCGGCCGCCATCACCTTCGCGGTGATCGTCGCCGACGGGGCGGACCCGACCCGGCCCTGCCAGTCGACGAGTTCGGGTGGCACATCGTCGAGGAACCGCGAAGCCGGGTTGTAGGAGGGAGTCCCCCAGCCGGAGCGAACGGTCGCTCGCGACAAGTACAGCCGCTGCTCCGCGCGGGTGATCCCCACATAGGCCAGCCGACGCTCTTCCTGCATCTCGGCGAGGTTGCCTAACGAACGCAGGTGCGGGAAGACGCCGTCCTCCATGCCGGTGAGGAAAACCGCCGGGAACTCCAACCCCTTTGCGGCGTGCAACGTCATCAGCGTGACCACGCCGCCGCTCTCATCCGCGTCGGGAAGCTGATCGGTGTCCGCGACGAGCGAGACCTGCTCGAGGAAACCGGCCAGCCCCCCGTCGGGCGTCCCCGCCTCATATTCGCGGGCCACCGCAATCAGCTCAGCGAGGTTCTCCCGCCGTCCCTCGGCCTCGATCTCCCCCTCGGCGGCGAGCGAGGCCAGATACCCGGTGCGCTCCAGGACGGCTTCCGCGACCTCGGCGGCCGGGGTGCCGGCCTGGGCCAGATCACGCAGGTCACCGAGCAGCACGGTGAATTCCTTGAGCGCCGTGAGCGATCTGGTCGCCAGCGTGCCGATCTCTTCGACCCGGTCGAGGGCGGCACCGAACCCGATCCGTTCCCGGTCGGCGAACAGCGCCACCGCTTGCTCGGCCTTCTCGCCGATCCCCCGCCGCGGCGTGTTGAGAATCCGCCGCATGTTGACGGTGTCGGCGGGATTCGCCAGCACCCGCAGGTAGGCCAGCAGGTCGCGGACCTCACGCCGCTCGTAGAACCGCACTCCCCCGACGACCCGGTAGGGCAGCCCCACCCGGATGAACACGTCCTCAAACACGCGGGACTGGGCGTTGGTGCGGTAGAACACGGCCACCTGGCCGGCGCCGATGCCGTGCTCATCGGCGAGCCGATCCACCTCGGCCGCCACGAAGGCCGCCTCGTCGTGCTCGGAATCAGCGATGTAGCCGACGATCGGTGGACCGGCCCCGGCGGACGACCACAGGTTCTTCGGCTTGCGATCCGGATTACGGGCGATGACGGCGTTGGCCGCGGACAAGATGGTCTGCGTGGAGCGGTAATTCTGCTCCAGCAGGACCACTGTCGCGTCCGGGTAGTCGCGCTCGAATTCGACGATGTTGCGGATGGTCGCGCCGCGAAAGGCGTAGATGGACTGGTCCGCGTCCCCCACGACCGCGAGCTCGGCCGCTTCCGTGCCGGAGCCGACGAGCTCACGTACGAGCACGTACTGGGCGTGGTTGGTGTCTTGATACTCATCGACCAGGATGTGCCGGAACCGGCGCCGGTAGTGCTCGGCCACGTCAGGGAAGGCCTGCAGCAGGTTGACCGCCGTCATGATCAAATCATCGAAGTCCATGGCGTTGGCCTGGGCCAAACGGCGCTGGTAGCCGCCGTAGACCTCCGCGACGAGTTTCTGCACGTGGTTGGTGGCGCGCGCGGCCGCGGTCTCGTGGTCGACCAGTTCGTTTTTCAGGTCACTGATGGCGTTCGCCAGCTGGCGGGCCGGATTCCGCTTCGGATCCAGATCCAGATCGCGGCCGACCAGGGCCACCAGGCGCTGGGAGTCGCCCTGGTCGTAGATCGAAAAGGTGGAGGTGAAACCCATCTTGGCGTGCTGCTCCCGCAGGATCCGGACGCAAGCCGAGTGGAAGGTGGAGACCCACATCGCCCGCGCGCGACCGCCCACCAGTCGGGCGACCCGCTCCCGCATCTCCCCAGCGGCCTTGTTGGTGAAGGTGATCGCAAGAATCTGGCCGGGTTGGGCGCCCCGCGCCGCCAGCAGGTAGCCGATGCGGTGGGTGAGCACCCGGGTCTTGCCCGAGCCGGCCCCGGCGACGATGAGCAGCGGCGAACCTTCGTGGACGACGGCCTTGCGCTGTTGCGGGTTGAGCCCCTCGAGCAGCGCGGAGACCCGCGGATCTTCCACCGTCGGTGCCTCGTGTGTGCTCGCCGTCATCTCGGCAGTGAGTCTAGGTGCCGCGTCGGACAGCGGCGGCGGGCGGCGGTGGGGCTCAGCCCCGGGTTCAGCCCCCGGAGATCCGCGCCAGCGCGTGTTTGACCAGCGCGACCAAGCCCGCCTTCGCGGACTCGCGGGAGCGGGCGTCGACGCGCACGATCGGCACCTGCGGACCCACAGCGAGCGCCTCCCGGATGTCGACCAAATCGTGCTCGGCCACCCCGTCGAAGTCGTTCAGGGCGATGACGAACGGCAGCTGGCGGGATTCGAAGAAGTCGATCGCCGGGAAGGCATCCGCGAGCCGACGGGTGTCCACGAGGACGACGGCACCGATGGCGCCGCGTACCAGCTCGTCCCACATGAACCAGAACCGGTCCTGCCCCGGCGTGCCGAACAGATAGAGGATCACATTGCCCGGCAGCGAGATCCGGCCGAAGTCCATGGCCACGGTGGTGGTGGTCTTCCCGCTGATCTTCGACAGGTCGTCCACCCCGATGCTTGCCGAGGTCATCGCTGCTTCGGTGGTGAGCGGCGTGATCTCGCTGACGGCGCCGACGTAGGTGGTTTTGCCTACTCCGAAGCCGCCGGCGACAATGATCTTCACCGGTACCGGTCGGGTGATCAGCGTTGCCGTCCCTCCCCCGCCGGACGCCGTACCGACCGCCATGTCAGAGCGCCTGTAATCCATCGAGCACCTTCCCCAGCAGAGCAGCGTCCGGTCCCGTGTGGTTGGACAGCGGCAGGTGTACGTCGAGCAGTCCTTCAGCGTGCAGGTCGCCGACCAGCACCCGGGCGACGCCGAGGGGCAGGTTGAGGCGGGCGGAGACTTCAGCGACCGACTGCAGGCCACCGCAAAGCCGGATGACATCGGCCCGTTCGAATTGCAGCGTGCTAGTTGCCTGGCCGCGCGCGTTCACGACTACCAGCGTTTCCATCGGCAGTTCCGACGTCCCGGTGGACCGCGTGCGTCCGCCGGTCACTGTGTACGGACGGACCAAGCGGCCGCCGCTCGCCCCGTTCATGGGTGCGCCCCGTAGCCGATCACAGCGGCAGCGCCGCCTGCAGCTCGCGGCGCAGCTCCGGGGTGAGGACCTGGCCGGCGCGGGCGACGAGCCGGGCCATCTCGTAACCGACCAGGCCGACATCGGCCCCCGCGTCGGTGAACGTGGCCAGGATCGAACCATCGCTGATCGACATCACGAACAGGAAACCGTTCGCCATCTCCACCATCACCTGGTTCACCGCGCCGTGGGAGAAGCAGCGGGCGGCGCCTCGGGTCAGGCTGGACAGTCCCGAGGAGATGGCGGCGAGCTGATCGGCTTGATTGCGCCCCAGCCCGTCGCTCATCGCGAGCAGCAGCCCGTCGGCGCTGACCACCGCGGTGTACCGGATCCCGGGTACGGCCCGGGCGAAGTGGTTGACCAACCAGTTCAGGTCGGTGACCTCGGGGGGCATGCTCATGCCGGTGCTCCTGGATTCGCTGGGTCCGAGTCAGCCGGCTCGGGCCGGGCCACCGGGGCTTCCGCCCGGCCGAGGGTGAGCCCGTCGCGGTAGGTGGACAGCAGCGATCGCGCCCGCTCCGGCGCGGGCATCGCCACGCTGTCCGCCGGCAGCGCTGGGGCCACGGGAATCCCGGTCATCTGCGGCGCGAGGTTTGCCAGCGGCACGCGGCGGACCAAGCCAGCGGCCGTCAGCGACGGAGCCGTCAGCGCGGGTGCCGGAACCTCCCGTGCCGCTGCTGGGCCGGCTTGACCGGCCGCGGGAGCGCTGGCCAGCACCGGTACGTCCACCGGCCAGCCGTTCTCGACCGGAGCATCGAAGCCGACCGGCTGCGCCGCCGGGGCGACCGGGAAGGCGGCCGGTCCCGGCGGAGTCGGGGCGGCGGGGGCGTGCGGAGCCGGGCCCGGCGGGAGCGCGTCCTCCCAGGAAGGCTCGTCCACCGTCCAGTCGGCGGGGACGTACTGCCGGGGCACGCCAAGGGTGGGCGCCTGCGCGGCCGGCTGCACGACCGGCGTGGGGAGCGGCGTGGGGAGCGGCTGAAACACCGGTAGTGATTCCAGCGGGCGGCGGGTGGGCAGCGGCTCGACCGTCCCGGCCGGTGGCCCGGCGTCCAAACCCGCGTCAGCGACCTCCCGGTCGGGCGCCGAGACGGGCGGCACGAAGCTCGGCGAGACGGGCGGCGAGTAGGGCTCGTGGACGTCGGCGCGCTCGACCGGCAGCGGTTCCAGCGGCACGGGTGCCCACGAAACCGGCTCCAGCTGCGCCGGTTCCACCGACACCGGTTCCAGCTGCGCCGGCTCCACCGACACCGGTTCCAGCTGCGCCGGTTCCACCGACACCGGCTCCCCGTGTACGGCTTGCACCTGCACGGGTTGCCACGGGGCGGTTCCCCACGGTGCGTGGTCATCCGCACTGACCTCACCGTTGTCGGTGTCGACCCCTTCGACCCCGACGGGTTCGACGGCCTCGGCGGGTTGGACGGCCTCGGCGGGTTGGACGGCCTCGACGGCCTCGAATTCCACGATGGACGCGGACTCGGCGGCAACCGTCGCGGCGACCGGGCCGTCGCCTTCGGCCGACGCCTCGGGCGCGGCAGCGACTGTAAGTACTTCGTCGTGAGCGGCGCCATCGGCCTCGACGAAGGCGATGCGCGACGGCAGGGTGTCGTCGGCCCCTTCATCGATGGTTACGGCCTCCCCGAGCATGGTTGCGCCCGACAGGTCGGCACTCTCGGGGGATGGCGGCGCGACGGCCGGGTCGTGGCCCAGGTTCCACCCGGTGAAAGGCTCAAGCAGGGCTGGTCCGGCCGGGACAAGCCCTTCCGGGTCCTGCAGCGGCTCGTCGTCGACGACGAACAGGTCGGCCGGGAGGGTGACGGTGACGACGGTGCCCTGTTCCTGCTCGCTGGCCAGGTCGACCGCAATGTTGAACCGGTGCGCGAGGCGCGCCACGACCCGAAAGCCCAGCATGCCGGACAGACCGAGATCATCCGCGCCGTCGCTGCGCAGCCAGGCCCGCTGCTCGGTGAGGTCCGCCGGAGCGAAACCGACACCGTGGTCGGTCACGGTGATCTGGTAGCCGTCTTCGGCCGGTGCGCCGTGCACGCTGACCCGGGTGGCGGGCCCGGAGAACACCGTGGCGTTCTCGATCAGCTCGGCCACCAGGTGCACGACGTCCACCACGGCACGGCCACTGAGGTCCGCCTCGCCGTCGAGGCTGACGTCGACCCGACCGAAGTCCTCGATCTCGGCGACCGCGCCGCGCAGCACATCCCCGACGGGCACCGGCCGGCTCCACCGACGAGGGAGCTCCTCACCGGAAAGCACCAGCAGGCTCTCGGCGTTGCGCCGCATCCGGGTGGCGAGGTGATCGAGGGCGAACAGCTCGGCCAGCGCCTCGGCGTTCTCCTCCCGAGCCTCGAGCTCGTCGATCTTGGCCAGCTGGCGGTGCAGCAGGGTCTGATTGCGCCGGGCCAGGTTGGTCAGCAGGGCACCGGTGGTGGCCCGTTGTTCGGCGAGCAACTGGGTCCGCGCCAGTTCCGCCGAGCTGAGCTCGGTCGCCAGGCTCGCGGCGCGCCGCTGCTCACTCTCGCTGCCTCGCCACAGCAGGACCAGCGCCACACATTCACAGAGCACGGCGGCGCCGTTGATCAACGCGGCCACCCACGGGCTGTGCGTGGCGGTGGGCTGCACGGCCATCCGCGAGCCGAACAGGGCACTCACCCCGTGGCTGCCCACGGTGAACAGCACCGCCCAGGAGAACGGGACCCAGTCCTGGTAGAGCGCGATGAAGGCGATGACCACAAAGAAGTGGAAGTAGGCCTCGATGGCGCCGCCGGAGAAGTCGACCAGCGTGACCGAGCACCAGACCAGGCCGACGGTGGCCAGCACGGCGCGCAGCCGACGCCCCGGCAACCGCAGGGCCAGATAGACGCAGACCGCGGCGGGTGCGACCTCCAGCGCGGCGTGGGCGGCGGACACGTGCCACCACAGGCCGAGCAGGAACAGTACCGGCACGTGCGCAACCAGCAGCGCTACCAGCAGATGATGCCGCTGGCGCCACACCGCATCGTCGAGGGTGTCACCGATCGGGAGCAGCCCGCGCAGCCCCGCCCGCTGCCCGCTGCTTCGCTCGCTCACCGTGCTCATGTCCCGCTCACCGTCCGCTGGTCGCGTGCTGCCGGAGATGCATCTCGTCGCATCCACCTGCACACGGCCATCGGCGTCCCTGCGCCTTGTCTTGACCTCGGCCGCACGCCCGGCGCCCCGCTGGATCGTCGGGTAGGCCAACTGGAGCAGTGGGTGGGACCAGGCGGCGCCGGACGTGCTTGACTCGACCGCAGGAATGGGTCGCCCGCGGCGGGCACGACGAGTGGGAGCTGGTGTGCTGAGCGACGACGAGGTACAGCGCGCATTGGTGGTGGTGGCCCATCCGGACGACGCCGACTTCGGCAGCGCCGGGACCATCGCGGCCTGGACCAAGGTGGGCATCGCGGTCACCTACTGCATCGCCACATCCGGCGACGCGGGTGGCTTCGACGCCGCGACGCCCCGCGAGCAGATACCGATCATGCGGCAGGCCGAGCAGCGGGCCGCCGCCGCCGAGGTCGGGGTGTCGGACGTCCGGTTCCTGGATCACCGGGACGGCGCGGTCGTCGCCGGCCCGGATTTGGTGCGGGACATCGCCCGGGTCATCCGCCAGGTGCGCCCGCAACGGGTCCTGACCCAGAGCCCGGAACGGAACTATCGGCGGCTGCCGGCCAGCCACCCGGACCACCGGGCGGTCGGCGCCGCCGCGCTGGACGCGGTCTATCCCGCGGCGCGCAACCCCTACGCGTTCCCCGAGCTGCTGGCCGATGAGGGCCTCACCGACTGGGTGGTCCCGGAGGTCTGGCTGGGCGCCCATCCGACGGCCGACCACTACGTCGACATCACCGATACCTTCGATCGGAAGCTGGCCGCGCTGCGGGCGCACACCTCCCAGACCGGCCACATGGATGACCTGGAGGGGCTGCTGCGCGGCTGGTTGGGGGCGAATGCCCGAAGCGCTGGGTTGCCGGCCGGCCGGCTGGCCGAGTCCTTCTTCGTGATCACCGTCTGAGCCGTTCGGGAGCGGCCCACCGCGGCGCCGGGACCGGCCTACCCTGACGGAGTGACCAGCCCCGCGCAGGACGGCGTTCGGACCGGCGGCGCGGACGGCTCCCCGCTGGACGTGATGCTCACCGACGCGGCCCTCGGCCCAATCCGCCGCCTGCTCCCCGGCATGGCCGCCGTCAAGCTGGCGGGTCGGCTCACCGCCCGACCGGTGGCGACGGCGGCGCTGTCGCTGCGCACCGCCGCGGCCCTGGGCAAGGTCGCGGTGGGCCGCTCGGCCGTCGAACCGCCGCCCCGCGACCGGCGGTTCAGTGACCCGGCGTGGACCGGCAATCCGCTGCTGCGGCGGCTGTGTCAGGCCTACCTGGTCAGCGGTGCGGCGCTCGAGCAACTCGTCGACGCGGCGGACCTCGACTGGCGCAGCGACCGGCGGATGCGTTTTCTCGTCCAGATGCTGGTCGACGCCAGCGCGCCCAGCAACAACCCGTTCCTCAACCCGGCTGCGCTCAAGGCGGGACTGGAAACCGGGGGGCGCAACTACCGCGACGGGGCCCGCCAGTTCGCGCAGGACATGCGCACCTCCCCGCGGATCCCAGCGATGGTCGACGGAAGCGGGTTCACCGTCGGGGGGAACATCGCGGTGTCCGAGGGGGCGGTGGTCCTGCAGACCCCGATTTTCGAACTGCTGCAGTACGTTCCGCGGACCAAGCAGGTGCGGGAGGTGCCCCTGCTGCTGGTACCCCCGATGATCAACAAGTTCTACATCGCGGACCTGGCACCCGGGCGCAGCATGGTGGAGCACCTACTCGACAACGGCCACCAGGTCTTCGCGATGTCCTGGCGTAACCCCGCGGCGGTCCACCGCGGATGGGACCTGGACGCCTATGTGCGGTCGGTGCTGGACGCGCTGACCGTGCTGCAGGAGGTGACCGGCGCCGAGCGCAGCCACCTGCTGGGGCTGTGCGCCGGCGGCATCGTCAGCACGCTGGCGGTGGCGCACCTCGCCGCCATCGGCGAGCAGCAACGGATCGCCGGCCTCACGTTGGGGGTGACCCTGCTGGACCAGGAACGGGCCGGAACGGTGGGCGCGATGGTCGATGAGGCCACGGCCCGTGTGGCGGTCGCGCAGTCGGCCCGCAAGGGCTACCTCGACGGGAAGGCGCTGGCCGGCGTATTCGCCTGGCTGCGGCCCAACGACCTGATCTGGAACTACTGGGTCAACAACTACATGCAGGGCCGGCAGCCACCGGCGTTCGACATCCTGTACTGGAACGCCGACACCACCCGGATGACCGCCGGGCTGCACCGGGACTTCATCGAGATCGCCGTCGGCAACTCGCTCACCGAGGCGGGCCGCGCGACGATGCTGGGCACCCCGGTGGACCTCTCGACGATCACCGTGGACACCTACGTGACCGCCGGGATCGCCGACCACCTCTGCCCCTGGCAGGGCTGCTACCGCACCACCCAGCTGCTGGGCGGGGAGAGCCGGTTCATCCTGTCCACCAACGGGCACATCGCCTCGCTGGTCAACCCGCCGACCAACCCGAAGTCCACCTTCCAGGTGGCCGCGAGCACCCCGCCCGACCCGGAGGAGTGGCTGGCGGCGGCCGAGACGACCAAGGGCTCCTGGTGGCCGGACTACACGGCCTGGCTGGCCGAGCGGTCCGGCGAGGAGGTGCCCGCGCCCTCGGCGCTGGGCGGCGGCCGGCGGGAGGTGCTGGCGGAGGCGCCGGGCACGTATGTCTTCGACAAGTAGCGACCCCGGGCGGCGCCTCCCCTCGGTCCGCACGGTCCGCGCCGCCGGCCGCACGCTGCGGGTCGCCGTCCGGCCCGGGGACGACGGCAGGACACCGCTGCTGCTGATGAACGGCATCGGCGCGAGCCTGGAGGTGCTGCAGCCCTTCGTCGACGCGCTGGACCCCGGGCGCACCGTCGTGCGGTTCGACGTCCCCGGCGTCGGCGGCTCACCGCGGCCGGTGCTGCCCTACACCTTCGGCACCTTCACCCCGGTGGTGGCCGCGCTGCTGGACCGCCTCGAGTTGGCCGGGCCGGTCGACGTCCTGGGCTTCTCCTGGGGCGGCGGGCTGGCCCAGCACTTCGCCGTCCAGCACCGGCGGCGGGTGCGG
>DASYGP010000026.1:0-3915 GCA_035999615.1 Mycobacteriales bacterium | reverse complement strand
GTTCGGCGTCAGCCGTCGGTGATCAGGATGACGTGCAACGTCCGCGGACCGTGTACGCCTTCCACCCGCTCCAGCTCGATATCGCTGGTGGCCGACGGTCCGCTGATGAAGGTCAGCGGACGGGTCGGGTCCAGCCGGGCGATGGCCTCCGGGACGGTCTCCACGATCTGATCGAGCCGGACGATGCACAGGTGCAGGTCCGGGACCAGGGTCAGGGCCCGCCGGCCGCACAGCGGCGAGCCGTCCAGTACCAGGGTGCCGGTGACCGCAATCGCGACGGCGCAGCCGGTGACGACGCCATCGAGGGCGTCCAGCTCGGCCACCCCCAGAGCGGCCGAGTCGACGGCGAGCGTCAGCGCATCCCGCGCGGTGGGCTGCCAGCCGGGCGGCAGTCCGGCGGCGAGGCCCACGCGACTGGCCTGGCCGTCGCGCAGCACCCGACTCACCGTCGCGGGAAGGTCGGCGGCCGTGCTTCGGTGCACCGTCGCCGCGTAGTCGCTGATGCGCTCATCGAGCAGATCCAGCAACGCCGGATCCCCGAGGGCGGCGGTGCCGGTGGTGGCGTACTGCCGCGCGATCGGCGGCTCGGTGCTGGTACCGATCGCGGCCTGCAGCCGGTCGAGTACCTCATCCCGGGCGCTCACTGGCCCGGCCCGCGGGTCCGGGCCCACCAGTCCCGGAAGGTTTCCGGTGGCGGGGCGGGGGCATCGCGGGCGGCGGTCCACGCGGCCAACGGGCCGGGTAACCGGCGGATCCGGCCGCGCCGGGCCAGTAGCCGGCCGGCCCGCATCGCGCGGCCGGCGAGGGCGAAGCGGGTCGGGGAGCGCATCGTCCAGGCGGCCGCCGCCATCGCGATGGCCTCCGGGGTCGGTGTGCGGTGCGCCGCCCGGGCCGCCTCGACGTGCTGGGTGCGCAGGTGCACCAACATGGAGGGGATGTCGATCATCACCGGACAGGCCTGATAGCAGGCCCCGCACAGCGACGAGGCGAACGGCAGGCTGTCGTTGACCGAGCTGCCCGTCAGCCCGGTCAGCTGCGGGGAGATGACCGCCCCGATGGGGCCTGGGTAGACGGACCCGTAGGCGTGGCCGCCGGTTCGCTCGTACACCGGGCACACGTTGAGGCAGGCCGAGCAGCGGATGCAGTGCAATGCCTCCCGGCCGTGTTCGTCGGCGAGGGTGGCGCTGCGGCCGTTGTCCAGCAGTACCAGGTGGAATTCGGTCGGCCCGTCGCCGGGGGTGATGCCGGTCCACAGGGAGGTGTACGGGTTCATCCGCTCGCCGGTCGAGGAACGCGGCAACAGCTGCAGGAAAACCTCCAGGTCCTGCCAGCGGGGGATGACCTTCTCGACGCCCATGACCGTGATCAGCGTTTCCGGCAGGGTCAGGCACATCCGGCCGTTCCCCTCCGATTCGACGACCGCCAGGGTGCCGGTCTCGGCGACGGCGAAATTCGCGCCGGAGATGGCGACCCGGGCGGCCAGGAAGCGGCGCCGTAGGTGAGACCGGGCGGCCATCGCCAGGCGCCGGGGGTCGTCGGTGAGGGTGGGGTCCACGCCGGCCATCTCGCGCAGGAAAATGTCGCGGATCTCGGCGCGGTTGCGGTGGATCGCGGGGACCAGGATGTGGCTTGGAGTGTCGTGGCCCAGCTGCACGATGAGTTCGGCGAGGTCGGTTTCGTACGCCGCGATGCCGGCCTCGGCCAGCGCCTCGTTCAGGCCGATCTCCTGGGTGGCCATCGATTTGACCTTGACGACCTCGCGGGATCCGGTGGCCTGCACGAGCCGGGCGACGATGGCGTTGGCCTCGACCGCGTCGCGAGCCCAGTGCACCTGACCGCCGCGGGCCTGCACGTTTCCCTCCAGCTGGCGCAGCAGCTCGGGGAGGTTGGCCATCGCGTGGCGTTTGATGTCGCGGCCCGCCTCGCGCAGCTGCTCCCAGTCCGCGCACTCGCCGACGACGCGCAGCCGCTTCTCCCGGATGGTGGTGGTGGCGTTACCGATGTTGCGGCGCAGTTGCGTGTCGGCCAGCGCCACCCGGGCGGCGGCCGGGAACGAGGCGGTGCCCTGCAGGTGACCGGTGCCGGGGGAGGAGTGCGCCGGCATGCCGAGAAAGGCCCCGCTCATGCGACATCGCCGGCGGCCAGGATTTCGGCGAGGTGCACCGGCCGGGTGCCGGTCTGCAGCCGGGACAGGCCGCCGCCGATGTGCATCAGGCAGGAGGAGTCCCCGGCGCTGACGACCTCGGCCCGGGTGTCGAGAACATGCCGCATCTTGTCCGCCAGCATTGCGGTGGAGGTGTCGGCGTTCTTCAGCGCGAACGTCCCACCGAAGCCGCAGCAGCTGTCGGCGTCCGGCAGCGGCACCAGTTCCAATCCGCGGACGTGCCGTAACAGCCGCAGCGGTTTGTCCCCCACGTGCAGCATCCGCAGCGAGTGGCAGGTCGGGTGATAGGTCACCCGGTGCGGATAGGAGGCACCGACGTCTTCGACGCCGAGAACGTCGATGAGGAATTCCGATAATTCGTAGGTACGGGTGGCCAGCCGGCTGGCCTCAGCCGTCAACGCCGCGTCCCCGGCGCCCCGCGCTACCTGGGCGTGTTGGTGACGCACGGCGCCGACGCAGGAGCCGGACGGTGCCACGACCGCGTCATAGCCGGCGAAGGTGTCCACGAAGTGGCGGACCAACGGGACCGCGTCACGGGCGTATCCGGTGTTGATGTGCATCTGCCCGCAGCAGGTCTGCGCGGCCGGGAAATCGACGGTGACACCAGCCCTCTCGAGCACGGTGACGGTGGCCTTGCCCACCTCGGGGAACAGGGTGTCGGCGAGACAGGTGACGAACAGGGCGACCCGCATGGTCTGTGTCTACCCGATCGACGGGTTCGCCGCCTCGGTGATGGTCGCCGCGTGGGCGCTGGAGCTGCTCTCGACGGCGCTGATGGTGCTGTTTGCGGTCTGCAGCGCCGACGGGTCGCCGCCCTTCAGCTTGTCGACGGCGCCGCTGACCGTGTCGCCGATCGCACGCAGCGGCGTGGCGATGTCGCGGCACAGGGTCGGGTTGGCCTGCACGTCGGCGCTGGCGAGACGTACCTCGCGTTTGATGAACAGCGCCGCGAGGCCGGCCTTGACGAACGCGGCGATACGGCCGTGCGCGCCGGAGGAGAAACTGCCGGCCCGGAACGGCTTGTAGAGGTAGCGGTGGAACGCGCCGAACGCCAACCCGGCGTGCAGCACGAACTTGGTCTTGGCGAACGCGGTGGTGTTCGAGGTCGGGCAAGACGCCGCCGCGTTGGTGGCGGATCCGGCGTTCGCGCCTGGGCTGGACGCGGTGACGGTGACGGTCGGCGTCCCACCGGCGGTGCTGCTGGACTTACAGCCGGTGAGCAGCAACCCGGCCGCGAGGAGGACCGCGGTCACCGCCGCACCGGCCGATCGGGGTGTGCGCATGGCCCATGGTCTCTCCCGGCCGGCCTGAGGCAAACAGTTCCGGTGCGGCCGACTGCGATGAGCGAGTCCCCGAGCGCGACTATTGCCGCGTTGCATCTATATCGGATGAAATTGAACCTCTGCGAAGGATCCGACCAGCTGTCCGGTCGGTGCCGGGCGTTACCTGGATCTCGCTTCGGCGGGCGTCGCCGCGGTGGCCGCGCAGGGGCGGTAGTTCCGCCCGAAAAATTGTGCCCAGATTCTTCCTGTGGGGCTGTGGATGGCCCCGGTTTTTGTCGGAGGTGGCTGGGATACTGCGAACATGTGTTCGACGGTGGCGGGGTTGTTGGCGGGGGTGGCCGGGGTGCCGGTCGACGCGCCGGTGGACCCGGTGGAGTTGATCGAGCTGCGCCGGTTGGCGGATCGGGTGCAGGCGTTGTATTTGGCGCGGCTGGCCCGGTTCGATGCGGCCGGGGAGTGTGTGGTGGA
>DASYGP010000174.1:0-16306 GCA_035999615.1 Mycobacteriales bacterium | reverse complement strand
CCGACGGCGAAAATCGCCGTGATGGGCGCCGAGGCGGCGGTGAATGCCGTGTTCGCCAACAAGATCGCGGCGCTCCCCGAATCCGAGCGGCCGCAATATGTGGCCGATCTGCGGGCCGAGTACGAAACCGACATCGACATCGTCCGGCTGGCCAGCGAACTTGTGGTGGATGCGATCGTCCAGCCTGATCAGCTGCGCGCGGAGTTGTTAGGCCGACTGGAGCTCGCCGTCGGTAAGGATCGGTCCTTCTCCCGTCGCCGGCACGGGGTGACCCCGGTCTAGGCCCTGGTCTAGGTCGTTCAGTTTGCGGTTTTCGCGCACATTGAGCGGCGCCGGGCTCACGCGGGCCGGCCGGGCAGCATCTCGGGCTTGGCCCGACCGGCGTCGGTGATCATGCAACTTTGGTCGCGGAAATCGCGAATTCACGACCAAACTTGCATGATCACCGGGAGGGATCACGGAGGGTTGCGGGAAGGATTACGCAGGGTTGAAGGTGGGGGGCTAGCGGTGGGCTAGCGGACGGTATAGCCGTTCTAGGCGGTTGTAGGACGGTCTGGACCGTGGCCAGGCGGTCCCGGGTGGTCGAAGGTCCGTCCTCGAGCGGGATGATCATGGGGCGGGCCTTCACCCGACGCCCACCAAGGTCCTCGAGCGGGATCATCATGGGGCGGGCCTTCACCCGACGCCCACCAAGGTCATTGTGTCGGGCGCACGCGGGGAAACGGTCCGTTCCGCTACACAATGATCATGGAGCGGGTACCCCACGACGCCCACCAAGGTCATCGTGTCAGGCGCACGCGGGGGAATCGTTCGTTCCGCTACACAATGATCATGAAGCGGGCACGCGCCACAGCCGCCAAAGTCGGAGCGGGCACCCCACGACGTCGACCAAGGTCATCGTGTCAGGCGCACGCGGGGGAACGGTCCGCCCAGCTACACGATGATCATGGGGGCGGCACCCCACCCGCGGCCGGGCTGATCCGGTCGACTCTCAGCCAGCCACCGGAGCTCAGATCACGCTGGCGGCAAGGACCTCATCGGTGCGGGTGCCGGGTGCGGTGAAGACCCACCGCTTGAACGACCAGAAGCGCCAGAGCGTGCCCAGGGCGGTGCCGATCAGCACCCCACTGATGTTGTCCGCGAGCCGCGAGTGGAACCCGAACCCGTAGTGGCTGATGGCGAGACACGCCTCAGCGATCGCCAGTCCGATGCCGGAGAGAACGAGGAACACCAGTAGATCGCGGCGATGTTCCCGGGTCTCGCGGTGCTTGAACGACCAGCTGCGATTCAGAATGTAGGTGAGAACCGCCGCGAGACAGGTAGACGCGGCCTTTCCGGTTAGTGGACCGACGCCCTCGTGGATGAGGAAGTTGAACAGACCCACGTCCACGATGAAGCCGCCGGCACCTACCGCGCCGAACTTGGCCACCTCGCCGAAAAGGACCCGACGCTGCACCGGGTCGCGCAGGGCCGCGGTGCGTTCGGCCAGTCCACTGCTCACTACGACAGGGTACCCGCCCGTGGGAGAATTGACCCTCCGCGACGACAGGGGTGGCTGCAGATGGACGTGTTTCTCAGCGAGGAGCAGGAGGCCCTTCGCAAGACGGTGGAGGACTTCGCTCGTCAGGTGGTGGCTCCGGTCGCCGCACGGCACGACGCCGAGCACAGTTTCCCCTATCAGGTAGTGGCCCAGATGGGGCAGATGGGGCTTTTCGGCCTGCCTTTCCCCGAGCAGTACGGCGGCATGGGTGGCGACTACTTCGCGTTGTGCCTGGCCATTGAGGAACTAGCCCGGGTCGACTCCTCGGTCGCGATCACCCTGGAGGCCGGGGTGTCGCTCGGCGCCATGCCGATTTTCCGCTTCGGGAGCGAGGCGCAGCGCGAGGAGTGGCTGCCGCAACTCACGTCCGGTCAGGGGCTGGGCGCCTTCGGGTTGACCGAGCCCGGCGGGGGGTCGGATGCGGGAGCCACCCGTACGACCGCCGTGCTGGCCGACGGTTCCTGGCGGATCAGCGGATCGAAGGCCTTCATCACCAACTCCGGGACCGACATCACCCGGTTGGTGACGGTCACCGCGGTGACCGGTGAGAAGCCCGACGGGCGCAAGGAGATCTCCTCGATCCTGGTCCCCGTCCCGCGGGCCGGATTCACCGCGGCCAAGGCCTACGACAAGGTGGGTTGGAACGCCAGCGACACCCATGAGCTGCACTTCGACGACGTCACGGTGCCCGCCGAGAACCTGCTCGGGGAGCGCGGCCGGGGCTACGCGAACTTCCTGCAGATCCTGGACGAGGGCCGGATCGCGATCTCCGCGCTGGGCGTGGGCCTGGCGCAGGGGTGCGTCGACGAATGCGTGCGCTACGCCGGCGAGCGGGAGGCGTTCGGCCGGGTGATCGGGGCGAATCAGGCGATCGCCTTCAAGATCGCCGAGATGGAGATGCGTACGCACGTGGCGCGGGTGGCCTATTACGACGCGGCCGCCCGGATGCTCGCCGGGCGACCGTTCAAGAAGCAGGCGGCGATCGCGAAGCTCTATTCCAGCGAGATCGCGGTGACCAACGCCCGGGAGGCCACCCAGATCTTCGGTGGCTACGGCTTCATGAACGAATACCCCGTGGCCCGGCACTGGCGGGACAGCAAGATCCTGGAGATCGGTGAGGGAACCAGCGAGGTGCAGAAGCTGCTGATCGCCCGGGAGCTGGGTGTCGGGTAGCCGGATAGCCGGGTAGCCGGGTTCGAGGTCGGTCGACCGAGCTCGGAAGCCGGCCTACTCCGTCAAGCTCATGATGTTGGCGAGCTTCGCGGTGACCAGGCCGGCACCCCCGATGACGCCACCGATGATCCACATCGGGATGTTGTTGTGCAGGATGAAGGCCAGCGTGCAGACCGTGAACCCCACGATCATGAGAACCACGGCGGCCCAAGCTTTGGTGAGGGCAGCGTCTTTCGTGCCAGCCATTTTCGAGCGTCCTCCTGCGGGTCTTGCGAGTAATGAGAGATGCCAGCCTACCGCTGGTCAGGCGGGCCAGCCCAGCAGCGCGGGACCCTCGATGTGCGGGCAGCGATCCATCAGGACGGTGAGGCCCGCCGCGCGACCTCGTGCGTACGCGTCCTCGTCCACGACCCCCAACTGCAGCCACGCGGCCTTGGCGCCCGCTGCCACGGCTTCGTCCACGTGCGCGCCGGCCTGATCGCTGCGCCGGAAGACGTCGACCACGTCGATGGGGAAGGGAATGCTGGCGATCGAGGGGTATACCTGCTCACCCAGGACCTGCCCACCGCCGGGGTGGACCGGCACGATCCGTTTGCCCTGCCGTTGCAGCCAGGCCGCGACGTGCAGCGCCGTCCTCGGCGGCCCGGAGCCGAGCCCGACAACCGCCCACGTCGAGCAGTCGGTCAGTACGCGCTGCGCTTCAGCATCGGTCCCATACGCCATCAACCGACCCTACGGGCCCGCTACGGCCGGCCCAGCGCCCGGTAGGTCCAGCCCGCCGCCCGCCACGCAACCGGGTCCAAGGCGTTGCGCCCATCGACGATGCGCGGCGCGGCGACCAGCGTCTTGACGACCGCGGGATCCAGCGCGCGGAACTCCCGCCATTCGGTGAGATGTAAGACCAGATCGGCACCGGCGAGCGCGTCGGCGGCGGTATCGGCGTAGCCGAGGTCGGGGTAGCGCATCCGCGCGTTGGCCACCGCCCGCGGGTCGTAGACGGTGACGAGCGCCCCGTGCCGGTAGGCGCTCTCCGCCACGTCGAGCGCCGGGGAGTCGCGAATGTCGTCGCTGTCCGGTTTGAAGGCCGCGCCGAGCACCGCGACCCGGGCACCGGCGAAGGTCCCGTCGAGCAGCTCGCGGGCCAGGTCGACCACCCGGGCCCGGCGGCGCAGGTTGATCGCGTCCACCTCGCGCAGGAAGGACAGCGCCTGGTCCACGCCCAGCTCGCCGGCCCGCGCCATGAAGGCGCGAATGTCCTTGGGCAGGCATCCGCCGCCGAAGCCCAGGCCGGCGTGCAGGAAGCGCCCGCCGATCCGGGTGTCGTAGGACAGCGCCTTGGACAGCGCGGTGACGTCCGCGTGGGTCGCCTCGCAGACCTCAGCCATGGCGTTGATGAAGCTGATCTTCGTGGCCAGAAACGCGTTGGCGGCGACCTTGACCAGCTCGGCGGTCGCGAAGTCGCACACGACAAGTGGCACGTCGGCGGCTAGCAGCGGTGCGTAGACGGCCCGCAGGGTGGCCTCGTCCTGCTCACGGCGGATGCCGATCACGAGCCGGTCGGGTTGCAGCGTGTCGTGGACCGCGAATCCTTCGCGCAGGAACTCGGGGTTCCAGGCCACCCCGATGTCCGCGCCGGCCGGGGCTTCGCGGTCGATCCACTCGGCCAGCCGGGCGGTGGTGCCCGCGGGCACGGTGGACTTGCCGACCACCAAGGCGCCATCTGTCAGATGCGGGAGTAACGCGGCGACGCAGGCGTCGACTTGCTGCACGTCGGCGGCGTACTCACCGGATTTTTGTGGGGTGCCGACGCAGATGAAATGCACGTCGCCGAACGCGCCGACCTCGGCGAAGGAGGTGGTGAACCGGAGCCGGCCCGCGGCGATGTTGCGCTGCAGCACCTCGGCCAGGCCGGGCTCATAAAACGGCACCTCCCCGGCGCTGAGCCGGGCCACCTTGTGCGCGTCCACATCGAGCCCGAGTACGTCATAGCCGAGCTCGGCCAGGCAGGCGGCGTGCGTTGCGCCGAGGTAGCCCGTGCCCAGCACAGTCAGTCGCGGCAGGGGGGAGGGGGGAGTGCTCACGGCGACTGAGGCTAGCTGCTTGGCGGCGGCGCATCGGCCGGGGTACAGCCGCGCCGCAGCCGGGCCGCCATCTGCAGGGGGGGCAGCGGCCGGTCATAGAGGTAGCCCTGGGCCAGCCGTCCGCCGAGGGCGAGCAGCGCACGCTGCTCGGCGAGCTGTTCCACGCCCTCGGCAACCACCTGCAGCCCGGCCCCCCGCCCGAGCGCCAGCAGCGCACCCACGATCGCCACGTCCCCGCGGTGGTTGTCGGGGTCGGCCAGGCCGCTGACGAACGATCGGTCCACCTTCAAGAAGGCCAGCGGCAGCCGGCTGATGTTCGACAGCGATGACCAGCCGGTTCCGACGTCATCGATGCCGAGCGCGATGCCCTCGGCGGCCAGGTCGGTGAGCTGACGCAGGGTCGCGACGGAGGCGTCGAGCAGCACACTTTCGGTGATCTCGAGACCGAGCGCGGTGGAAGGCAGCTCGTGCCGGGCCAGGGTGGCGAGCACGTGGGCCGCTGCGTGCGGCCGGATCAGCTGCGTGGCGGAGACGTTGACCTTGATGGTGACGTCATCGGCGGCGATCCCGGCCGCGCGCCAGGCCGCGAGCTGGGCGCAGGCCAGGTCGAGGATGACGTCGCCCAGGGGAACGATCAACCCGGTCTGCTCGGCGACGGCGAGGAAGTCCGCCGGCATCAGCAGGCCGCCTTCCGCGTCGCGCAGCCGGGCGAGGGCTTCCATCGATTCGATCCGGCCGGTGGTCATGTCGACGATCGGTTGCAGGTGCATCTCCACCCGGCCCGCGGCGATCGCGTCCCGGACCTGTTGTTCGCGGCGCCCCCGGTCCCGTGCCGCGGCCCGCAGCCGCGGCGCGTACTCGACCAGCGTTGACGGCCAGCTGGCCAGGGAGGCGGCCAGGGCAAGTTGGGCGTCGGCCAGGAGGGACGCGGCGGCCTGCCCGGGGCCGGCGCGCGCCAGCCCGAGACCGCAACCCAGTGGCAGGGGTCCCACCAGGGTTTTCACCGGGGCGGTGAGTGCGTCCTCGGCCTGCCGCGCGGTCCGCCTCGTGCTGATCACGTTGTCGTCGCGCCAGGCCAGCAGAAAATCTGTGCCGTCGATGCGGGCCAGCAGCGCCCGCGGCGGGGCGAGCGCGGCGAGCCGCTCGACAGCGGTACGCAGCAGCGCGTCACCCACCTCGTGCCCGTGGTTGGAATTCGCGGCTCTGACCCCGTGGACGTGCACGGCGAGCAGCGAGACGGCAACGCTGGCCTCCTCGATGCGCCAGTCGTCGATGAGCGCCAGCAGCGAATCGCGGTCGACGAGGCCGGTCACCTCGTCCCGGCGCCCGGACGTGCCGGTGCTGGTGGCCAGCGGCTCGAACTGGCAGACGTAGGAGGTGAGCCGCCCGGTGGCGTCGAGCAGTCCGCCGGCGGTGACCTCGAAGGCGAGAACCGTTCCGTCCGCGCCGACGTAGCGCTTGTGCCAACGTTCCTGAACGCTGCTGCCTTCGACCAAACGACGGATATACGGCAGCGACACCTCACGATCCGCGGCGAGTGACACTTCCGCGGTGGGGCGACCCAACAGCTCCCCGGCCGGCCGGCCCAACAGGCGGCAGAACGCCGCGTTCACGCGCAGGAACCGCCGGTCGAGCCCGATCAACGCCATGGCGATGGGAGCCTGCTCGAAGACTTCCTTCAGCCGCTGCTCCGCGTCCTGCTGCTGCTGGACGCGGGCCACGTCGTCGCTGACGTCGTTCAGCACGGCGACCGCCCACGGGGTGCGGCCGTCAGCTCCGCCGGGGACCGGGGCGGCGTCCACGGACAGCCAGCGCAGCGACCCCGCCGAGCCGGGAATGCTGACCAATTCGGTCGCCGGCTGGCCGGAGCGTTGCGCCCGCACGAAGGCGAAGTTGTCCAGGGGCAGAGGCGTGCCGTCGGCGCGCAGCACGGTCCAGTCGCGGTGTCCCGGTGCCACGTCGATCACCTCAGCGGCCTGCACGCCCAGCAGCGCGCACGCCCGGTCGTTGAGGTAGCGCACCACCCGGCGCTCGTCGAACAGCACCAGACCCGAGCGCGCGGCGGCGCCGGCCGCGGCGAGGGCGGCATAGGCGTCGGGTGGCAGGCCGTTGGGCTGGCCGTTGATGCTGTCGGTCATGGCCCCCCTTGTCTCGGCAGGAATCGGGATGAGGTGAACCGGCGGTCGTAGGATTGACCTATCGCGAAGCTGACGCCCGGTAGGGGTGAGCCACCCGCTTCACGCTCGACCCTGGAGGCCATCATGAATCCCGCGTTCGACATCTACCGTCTCACCGACGAGCATGACCAGCTCCGCAAGGTGGTCCGCGAGCTGGCCGAGGACAAGATTGCCCCCCGGGCCGCGGAGATTGATCAGACCGCCGAGTATCCGGTGGACGTACATCAGGCGTTGAAGGACGCGGACCTGCTGGCGATTCACGTCCCCGAGGAGTACGGCGGGGCCGGGGCTGACAAGATCGCCCACTGCATCGTGGTGGAGGAGATCGCCCGGGTGTGCGCCAGTTCCTCGTTGATCCCGATGGGGAACAAGCTCGGCACCACCGGTTTGATCTTGTCCGGTTCGGATGACCTCAAGCGCGAGTTCCTGCCCGCCGTCGCGCGCGGCGAGTTCACGTTCTCCTACGCGCTGTCCGAGCGGGAGGCCGGGTCGGACGCCGCGGCGATGAAGACCCGTGCGGTCCGCGACGGCGACGCGTATGTGCTCAACGGCACCAAGTGTTGGATCACCGGGGCGGGCGTGTCGACCCACTACACGGTGATGGCGGTCACCGACCCGGCACACGGCGCGAACGGCATCAGTGCGTTCGTGGTGGCGGCGGACGATCCCGGCTTCAGTGTGGGCGCGAAGGAACGCAAGCTCGGCATCAAGGGCAGCCCAACGCGCGAAATCTACTTCGAGGACTGCCGGATCCCGGCCTCGCGGATGATCGGCGCGGAGGGAACCGGCTTCAAGACGGCCCTGAAAACGTTGGACCACACCCGGTTGGGCATCGGTGCCCAGGCCGTCGGGATCGCCCAAGGCGCCCTCGACGCCGCCGTCGGATACGTGAAGGAGCGACGGCAGTTCGGGAAGGCGATCGCCGAGTTTCAGGGGGTCCAGTTCATGCTCGCCGACATGGCCATGCAAACCGAGGCCGCCCGACAGCTGGTGTATGTGGCGGCCGCCGCGGCCGAGCGCGGCGAGGCAAACCTGACCTTCCGGTCCAGCGCGGCCAAGTGCTTCGCCTCGGACACCGCGATGGCGGTGACCACCGACGCGGTGCAGCTTTTCGGGGGATACGGCTACACCCAGGACTTCCCGGTGGAACGGATGATGCGGGACGCCAAGATCACCCAGATCTACGAGGGCACGAACCAGGTGCAGCGCATGGTGATGGCCCGCGCCGTCCTGAAGTAGCGAGCGGCGTTACGGTGGGGCATGCGACCGCCCCTGCCCCCTTTCACCGAGGACACCGCCCGTCAGAAGGTGCAGGCGGCCGAGGATGCCTGGAATTCCCGGGACCCGGAGAAGGTGGCTTCGGCGTACACCCAGGACACGGTGTGGCGTAACCGGGATGAGTTTTTGACCGGGCGGGCTGAGGTCACCGCATTCTTGACGCGGAAATGGGACCGGGAGAAGGGCTACGCCCTGCGCAAGGACCTGTGGGCGTTCAGTGGGAACCGCATTGCCGTGCGCTTCCAATACGAATGGCACGACGAGAGTGGCCAGTGGTTCCGCGCCTACGGCAACGAGCAGTGGGAGTTCGCCGAGGACGGGCTGATGGCGCGCCGCGAGGCCAGCATCAACGACGTGCCGATCGCGGAGGGTGAGCGACGTATCACCGGTCCCCGGCCGGACCACGAACGCGGGCAAGGCATTCCGCTGCGCTGAGCCGGCCGGTCAGCCCGCCACGATCAGCGGCGCCCCGGTCGCGGCGATGACCTCCTCGACGGTGACGCCGGGCGCGCATTCCCGCAGCACCAGCCCCTCGGGCTCGACGTCGATCACCGCGAGGTCAGTGACGATGCGCTGCACGCAGGCCTTTCCGGTCAGCGGAAGGGTGCACTCCGGCAGGATCTTCGGGCCGCCGTCCCGGGCCACATGCTCCATCATCACCAGCACCCGCTTGGCGCCGTGCACGAGGTCCATCGCGCCGCCCATGCCCTTGACCATCTTCCCGGGGATCATCCAGTTGGCCAGATCACCGGTTGCCGAGACCTGCATCGCGCCCAGCACGGCGACGTCGATATGGCCGCCCCGGATCATCGAGAAGGAGGTGGCCGAGTCGAAGTAGGAGGCACCGGCGAGGACGGTGACCGTCTCCTTTCCGGCGTTGATCAGGTCGGCGTCGACCTCATCCTCGGTGGGATACGGCCCGACACCGAGGATCCCGTTCTCGCTGTGCAGGACGACATGCACCCCGGCGGGAATGTGGTTCGGCACCAAGGTGGGTAGGCCGATACCCAGATTGACGTAGGCGCCATCGGGTAGTTCGCGGGCCACCCGGGCGGCCAGTTCGGCGCGGGTCAGTGTCACGCGTGCTCCTTCGCGGCTCCGGATCGGAGCGTCTGCTTTTCGATGCGCTTGCCTTCCGCGCTGACCGGCACCACCCGCTGCACGAAGACCCCGGGGGTATGCACCTTGTCCGGGTCGAGCTCCCCTGGTTCCACCAGGTTCTCCACCTCAGCGATGGTCACCCGGCCAGCCGTCGCGCAGATCGGGTTGAAGTTGCGCGCACTCTTGTTGAAGACGAGGTTTCCGTGCCGGTCGCCGTATTCCGCTCGCACCAAGGCGAAATCACAGATGATTGCCTCCTCCAGCACGTAGGGGACGCCGTGAAACTCCCGGACGTATTTCGGTGGGGAGGACAACGCGACGCCACCGGCGCCGTCATAGCGCCAGGGCAGGCCCCCATCCGCCACCTGCGTGCCGACCCCGGCCGGGGTGAAGAACGCGGGGATGCCCGCGCCGCCGGCGCGTAGCCGTTCGGCGAGGGTGCCCTGCGGCACCAGCTCCACTTCCAGCTCGCCACCGAGGAATTGCCGTTCGAATTCCTTGTTCTCCCCGACGTAGGAGCCGGTGGTGCGGGCAATCCGGCGCGCGGACAGCAACACGCCCAGCCCCCAGTTGTCCACCCCGCAGTTGTTGCTCACCGTCTGCAGGCCGCCAGTGCCCTGGGCGTGCAGCGCGTCGATCAGCACGATCGGCACTCCGCAGAGCCCGAAACCGCCGACCGCGAGGCTTGCACCTTCCCCGATATCCGCGACCGCCTCGGCCGCGCTGGCCATCACCTTGTCCATGGCCATGGACCCTAGCCAATCAGGGGTAGCGGGTTGCCCGCTCGGCCTCAGCGAGCCGCGTCAGCTTGGTCTCATCCGGGTGACGGACCAGCACGATGCTGCCCCCGCCGGTGAGCGGAACGAGGTAGCTGGCCAGCAGCAGGCCCCGGTCCATCGGCGGGTCCCCCTTCGGGGCGAGCAGCATCCGCCGGCCGGCGTAGGGCAACGTGCCGGCCTCGGCGATCAACGACGCGTGCCCGGTCCCGGGGAGCGCGGCGCTCGAGGCGCCGGCAGCCGGGCCGGTGTACCGATCGCCGTGCGCGAGAACCTCCGCCGCAAAATCGATCACGGTGGGGTCCGGATTCTGCAGCGCCGCGCCCATCGGGCGCAGCGAGAGCAGCACCGCATCGTCGGCGTCCGGGCGGGTGCCGCGCTCAGCCGCGAACGCCACCCGCGCCCCCGGGGAGCCGTCGAGGTCGACGGTGAGGTCGACCGCCCAACTCGCCGCGATCACCACCAAGGACTGCCAGTGCACCGGGAGCAGCACCGCGGCCCGCTCCCCGGCGGTCGTGCCCACGCCGTCCACGAGCAGGTTCGCCGTCTTGGCCACCCAGTTGGCGAAGGTGGCCGCGGATACCTCGGTGCGCTCGCCGGTGGCGTCGTCATAGAACGTGATCAGCGGGGAGGCCGGGTCCGCGGCGAGCCGGGCGTCGAGCAGACCCGGCAACGTGCTGGCCACGGGCCGCCCGGTGGCAGCGCCGAAGGCAATCACGGCCCGCAGACCGGGCCGGCCGCGGTCCCGCCGCCGCCGGAAGGCGCGGGCGACGTGGACGGAGGGGGGCTGCTGCTGGGCGCGGTGCTGGGAGGGGTCGACGCCGGATCACTCACGCTGCCCCCCGAGGCGCCGACCACGAGCTCGACGGTCGAACCGAGGCTCGCGTCTGGAACCAGCTTTGCGCCGCGGACCGCCTTGCTCAGCTCATGGGCCGCGCCCGCCTCGGCGCTGCCGTAACGGATCGTGGTCTGATCGGTGGCCGGCGCGTTCCCGATCGAGTCCACCACGAACCCGAACGGGGTGAGGGCATCGCGGGTGCTCCCCGCCTTGCCGGCCACGCCGCTGCCGTTGAGCACCTGCACGTGCACCTGGCCGGGCGCCACCGGGCTCGCCGTGTCGACCGGCTGCGACGCCGGCGCGTTGGGGTCGCGTCCGGCCTCGATGTTCGCCATGAACTGCTGGACGGCGGCCGGGTCGACCGTCACGTAGTTGATCTCCGACTGGTACCCGGGCGGGAGGTGGTTCGCGCCGTGGTCCACGGTCGGGATCGTCGTGAAGTGGATGTTGGCCGGATCGACGTTCTTGAGCCGGTTGGCGAGCGCCAGCAGGTTTTGCGCCGATTCACCGCTGTCCACCGTCAGGCTCTGCGTGACCTGCTGCAGCAGGGCATTGAGCGTGGCCGGGTTCCGGATCGACTTGGCCTTGTGCACCACCGCGCTGGCGAACCGCTGCTGGCGTTGGATCCGGCTGAAGTCGCCGCCGGCCAGGCCCTTGCGCTGCCGCACGAAGGCCAGGGCCTGGGAACCCTTGATCGTCTGGACGCCCGCGGGCAAGTTGATCCCGCTGTCCTTCTCCTTGGCGGGCTGCGTCAGGCAAACCTGCACGCCGCCGATCGCGTTGGTGATGTCGATGAACTGGAAGAAGTTGACCTGGATGTAATGGTCGATGCGGATGCCGGCCAGGTTCTCGATGGTCTGTACCAGCAGCGCCGGACCGCCGCCCTTGTGTGCTGATTCGCCGTCCTGATAGGCGGCGTTGATTTTGAACATGTTGTGGCCCGGGATCGCCACCCAGCTGTCCCGCGGGAAGCTGACCATCGTCACCTGGCCATTCCCGGCGGGGATGTGCAGCAGGATGAGCGTGTCGGTGTTGGTCCCGCCGCCGTCCTGGGTGGTGTTGGCGGCGGCCAGTTGCGCGGCCGTCGCGCCGACCCGGCTGTCGGACCCCACCAGCAGGATGTTCTGGGCGCCGTCGCTGATCTTCGCCGGCCGGTGGCCCTGGATGGCGCTGAATACGTTCGCTCGGTTGATATTGCCGTTCAACTGGCGGAAGTAGCCGTAGGCGAAGGCGCTCGTCGCGAGGACCACGACGCTGAGCAGCACCGCCGTCCCGGAGACCATCCGGCCCCAGGGCGAACGCCGGCGCGCCACCCTCGGGGCGGACGCGGATTTTCCCCGGCGGCGGGGCGACAGCTCCGGCGGGAGCGGCAACCGGCCTGGCGTACCGCCGTCCGGGGTGGTCATCGCTGACCTCCACGCGGGGCCGTCCGTTGCCACCGCAGGGCAGCGTGGCGCACGTCAGCGGGCTGGTCGAACGGGCCGGACACGGTCACCTTCTTCGAGATCGGCTGGGCTTGCTGGTCGGCTGGGCTTGCAGCTTCGAGCGGCGGCGGATGAGCTGGCTTCTCCGCTGGGGGACCAAGGGCGCGCAGGGTGCCCTCCGTAGCAGGAACGAGCCACGCTGCGGTTACGTCCCGCCCTCCGGCTCACCCGGCGGTCCGATCCAGGTTACCTCGGCGGCGACCCTGGGAAGCGCCCCGCGCGCCGCGCGCGCCGAGCGAGGGCCGCCACGCTGCTAGCGTCGGGTCCCGTGAAGGCCCTCGTCCTGGCCGGCGGCGCCGGTACCCGGCTTCGGCCGATCACCCACACCTCCGCCAAGCAGCTTGTGCCGGTAGCGAACAAGCCGCTGCTGTTTTACGGCCTGGAAGCGATCCGCGACGCCGGGATCACTGACGTGGGCATCGTGGTGGGGGACACCGAGGCGGAGATCAGGGCCGCGGTGGGCGATGGCAGCGCGCTGGGGATCAGCGCGACCTACCTGCGCCAGGACGCGCCCCGAGGCCTTGCGCATGCCGTGCTCGTCGCCCGGGACTTCCTCGCCGACGATCCGTTCGTGATGTACCTGGGCGACAATCTGATCGTCGGGGGCATCACCGAGCTGGTGGCCGAGTTCGCGGCCGGCTCTTACGACGCGCAGATCCTGCTCACCAAGGTGCCGAATCCCGAACAGTTCGGGGTGGCCGAATTGGGTCCGGACGGCCGGGTGGTGCGCCTGGAGGAGAAGCCGTCGGCGCCGCGCAGCGACCTCGCCTTGGTGGGCGTTTACATGTTCGGGACGCGGGTGCACGAGGCGGTCCGCGCGATCGCGCCGAGCGCCCGGGGCGAGCTGGAGATCACGCACGCCATCCAGTGGCTGATCGATGCCGGCGCCGACGTTCGTTCCCATCTGGTGACCGGCTATTGGAAGGACACCGGCCGGCTGGACGACATGCTGGACACGAACCGGAAGGTGTTGGAGGGCCTGGCCGGATCCGTGCACCCGGGGGCCACCGTCGACGAGGCCAGCCGGCTGGTCGGACGGGTTGTTCTCGAGGACGGAGCGCAGGTGGTCCGCTCCACCATCCGCGGCCCGGCGGTGATCGGGCGCGGCACCCGCATCGTGGACTCCTACATCGGACCGTTCACCTCGATCTACCACGACTGCGTGATCGACCGAACCGAGGTCGAACATTCCATCGTCATGGAACGTTGCCAGATCCGGGAGGTCGGCCGGATCGAGGATTCGCTGCTCGGCCGGGACGTCGAGGTGGTTCCCACCGACGCGCTGCCCAAGGCCCACCGGCTGGTGCTGGGAGACCACAGCAAGGTCAGCGTCGCGACCACCTGAGATGCTGACCCCATGCGCATCCTGATTACTGGCGGCGCCGGGTTCATCGGTTCGCATTTCGTGCGGACCTTGCTCGGCGGGGGTTACCCCGCGTTCACCGGCGCCCAGGTCACCGTCCTGGACAAGCTGACCTACGCCGGGAATTTGGCCAACCTGACCTCCGTGGATGGCCAGTACGCATTCGCGAAGGCGGACATCGCCGACGGTCTGGCGCTGGACGATCTGGTCGCCGGCCAGGATCTGGTGGTCAACTTCGCCGCCGAGACGCACGTCGACCGGTCGATCACCGGGGCGGCCGATTTCGTCGTCACGAACGTGCTCGGCACCCAGACGCTGCTCGATGCGTGCCTGCGGCACCGGGTGGGCCGAGTGCTGCATGTGTCCACCGATGAGGTCTACGGCTCCATCGACGACGGTTCGTGGACCGAGGCGCACCCGCTGGAACCGAACTCCCCGTACAGCGCGGCGAAGGCGGGCGCTGACCTGCTGGCGCTCGCCTACGGCCGGACCTACGGCCTGGATGTGGTCGTGACGCGGTGCAGCAACAACTACGGGCCGTTCCAGTTCCCGGAAAAGGTCATCCCGCTGTTTGTGACGAACCTGATCGACGGGTTGCCGGTGCCGCTGTACGGCGATGGGCTCAACGTGCGGGACTGGCTGCACGTCGATGACCATGGGCGCGGCATCGCCTTGGCGCTGGAGCGGGGTGGCGCCGGGGAGGTCTACAACATCGGCGGGGGCACCGAACTGACCAACCGGGAACTCACCGAGCGGCTGCTCGATCTTTGCGGGCGGGACTGGTCGGCGGTGCAGCCGGTCGCCGATCGGCTCGGCCATGACCGGCGCTACAGCGTCGACTGCGGCAAGCTCGCTGCGCTGGGCTACGCGCCGGCGACCGGCTTCGTCGAGGGGCTGGCCGCGACAGTCGATTGGTACCGCGCCCACGAACACTGGTGGCGACCGTTGAAAGGGGCGCACCCGCCCGTTGCCGTCACCCCGCTCGACGCTTCGGCCTGAGGTGCGCCTGCTCGTCACCGGGGCCGCCGGACAGGTCGGCCGTGAGCTGCTCAAACTGGCTCCCAAACATCCGGCCGTGACGTCGGTGCTCGGGCTGACGCGGCCGCAGCTCGACGTGACAGATCCGGGCGCGGTCCGCCAGCGGATCGCCCACGAAGCGCAACTGGGCAAGCTCGGGGGCGGCCTGGTGGTGGTGAACGCGGCGGCCTGGACAGATGTGGACGGGGCGGAAAGCCAGGAGGAGGCGGCCTTCGCAGCCAACGCCACCGCGCCGGCCCTGCTTGCGGCCAGCTGCGCCGAGTACGACGCGCCCTTGCTGCACCTTTCCACCGACTACGTCTTCGCCGGCGACCGGACCGGAGGGCCGCCGTATGACACCGACGACGCGCCGGGCCCGGCCGGCGCCTACGGGCGTACCAAGCTGGCCGGGGAACAGGCCGTCCGGGCGCTGCACCCGGCCGGCGGTCATGTGGTCCGCACCGCATGGGTCTACGGCCCGGGCCGCAACTTCGTGGCCACGATGGGGCGCCTCGCGACCGAACGGGACACCGTCGAGGTCGTGGACGACCAGCAGGGCAGCCCGACCTGGGCCCGTGACCTGGCCGCCGGGCTGCTGCACCTCGGCGCGCTGGCCCCCGAGGGCCGTATCTGGCACCTGACGGCCGCCGGGCAGACCAGCTGGTACGGCCTGGCCAGGGCGGTGTTCGCGTTGCTCGGGCACGACCCGGACCGGGTCCGGCCAACCACCACCGACGCCTTCCCCCGCCCGGCGCCACGCCCGGCCTACAGCGTGCTGCGGCTGCAGGCGTGGGTGGACGCCGGGCTACCCGTGCCGCGCCCGTGGCACGAGGCGCTCGCCGAGGCGATGAGGGATGGTTCGGCGCTTGGCTGACCGCCGGTACCCTCCCGCCGTGACTTCCGCCCAGGCCCGACAGACGGTGCCCCGGGTGATCTCCCTGCTTCCCGACATCGTGCCCGCCGCCGTAGCGGCGGTGACCGTGGTGTTGGTGCTCCTGCTGGATCTGCATGCGTTCCGCAGCGGACTGATCTATCCCCTCTCCGGGCTGGCGGCCATCGCGGCGGTGGTAGCCGTGCTGCGGGTGCACGTCGGAACCCCGGCCCTGCCGGGCGGGATCCGCTGGGACATCGGGGCGCTAGGCCTGGCGCTCGCCTTCGCGGTCATCAACGCGCGCTACGCCTCGCAGCACCTGCTGGTGGACCGTGATCCCGCCGTCTACGCGACCACCGCCCAGTACCTGGCGCATCACTCCCAGCTACCGGTCGTCATCGATGTGCACGCGTTCGCGGCCGGAGTCAACTACGACACCAACGGCTACGGGCTCCTGCCCCAGGTAGGGCAGCTGTTCCCGCAGGGGATGCACGCCGTACCGGCGCTGCTGGCGCTGATCGGCCGGCTGCTGGGGCCGGGCTTCCTGCTGCGCGGCGATGCCGTGATCGGCGGGGTGGCCGTGCTCGCGGTCTATGCGTTCGCCCGC
>DASYGP010000143.1:0-4287 GCA_035999615.1 Mycobacteriales bacterium | reverse complement strand
GGTGTCGTCGCCAACGACGACGTCGAGCTGACGGTGGCGCGCGGGGCGGTGCACGCCCTGGTCGGGGAGAACGGGGCCGGCAAGTCGACCCTGATGAAGATTTTGTACGGGATGCAGCGGCCGGACGAGGGCAGCATCGAGGTGGACGGCCGCCGGGTCAGCTTCAAGGGCCCGGCGGACGCGATCGCCGCCGGGCTGGGGATGGTGCATCAGCACTTCATGCTCGCCGACAACCTGACGGTGCTGGAGAACATCGTGCTGGGCGCCGAGCCGCGCCGGTTCGGCGCCTTGGACCGGGGGGCCGCGCGGCTCAAGATTGCCGAGATCTCCCGCGCCTACGGGCTGACGCTGGACCCGGACCGGCGGGTGGAGGACCTCGGCGTCGGCGAGCGGCAGCGGGTGGAGATCGCCAAGGTGCTCTACCGCGGCGCCCGGATCCTGATCCTCGACGAGCCGACAGCGGTGCTCGTCCCGCAGGAGGTGGACGCGCTGTTCGCGTCCCTGCAGGACCTGCGCGCGCAGGGCCTGACCGTGGTGTTCATCAGCCACAAGTTGGATGAGGTGTTGCAGGTCGCCGACGCGGTGACCGTGCTCCGCCGCGGGCGCAGCGTGGCCAGCGTCGACCCGCGGGAGACGACCGCGCGCGAGCTGGCCCGGCTGATGGTCGGCGGCGAGCTGCCCAGCCCGGCGCGCACCGAGCGGATCGCGCCGACCGCCGACGCGCTGACCGTCACCGGGCTGACGTTGCACGCCGCCGCCGGCCGGACCGTGCTCGACGACATCACGCTCACCGTCGGCCGGGGCGAGATCGTCGGCATCGCCGGGGTCGAAGGCAACGGCCAGTCCGAGCTGGTGGAGGCCCTGATCGGGCTGCGTCCCGCCGCCGGCCGGGTCCTGCTGGCCGGCGCCGACATCTCGACCTGGAGCACCCGCCGTCGGCGGGCCGCGGGGATCGGCTACGTGCCCGAGGACCGGCAGCGGCAGGGGCTGCTGCTCGGCGCGCCGCTGTGGGAGAACCGGCTGCTCGGCCACCTGGGCGGGCTGCTGCTCGACCGCCGCCGGGCCCGGCGGGAGACCGCCGACATCGTGCGGACCTACGACGTGCGGACCCCCGGGGTCGACACCCCCGCGTTCGCGTTGTCCGGCGGGAACCAGCAAAAACTGATGATCGGCCGGGAGCTGGCCGGCGGTCCGGTGCTGCTGCTGGCCGCGCACCCCACGCGCGGGGTGGACGTCGGCGCCCAGGCCGCGATCTGGGCCCAGCTGCGCACCGCCGTCGCTGCCGGCCTCGGGGTGCTGCTGATCAGCGCGGATCTGGAGGAGCTACTGGGCCTGTCCGACCGGCTGCTGGTGATGCTGCGCGGCAAACTGGTTGCCGCGGTGGACCCGCGGGCGACCGACGCGCAGGCGCTCGGTGCCGCGATGACCGGCGCGGCCGCATGAGCACGGTGCCGCGATGACCGGCGCGGCCGCATGAGTACGGCATGAACTCCGTCCTGCGCCGGCTGCTGCTCGGCCTGGCCGCCCCGGCGCTGGCGCTGGTGTTCGCGGTCGGGGTCTCGGCGCTCGCGCTGCGGGTCTCGGGTCACGACCCGTGGCACGCGTATTCGGCGATGCTGTCGTACGGCAAACAGTCCGATTCGCTGGTCGCCATCGCCGATCTGGCCACTGCGTACTTCCTCGCCGGGTTGGCCGTCGCGGTCGGCTTCCGGATGGCCCTGTTCAACATCGGGGTGGAGGGGCAGTACCGGCTGGCGGCGCTGTTCGCGGCGGCGGTCGGCGCCAAGCTGAACCTGCCCGCCGCGCTGCTGCTGCCGCTGGTGGTGCTGACCGCTGCGGGGACCGGGGCGGCGGTCGCCGGGATCGCCGGGGTGCTGAAGACCACCCGCGGGGTCAGCGAGGTGATCAGCACGATCATGCTGAACTTCATCGCGCTGGCAGTGCTCAACGTGTTGCTGTCCGGGGCGTTGCGGACCCCGGTGCCGGGTGAGCTGGAGCGGGCCACCGGCACGCTGCACATCGCGGCCCGGATGCCGGCGCTGGACCGGCCGCTGCGCGCGATCGGCCTGCATGTGCCGGCCGGGTCGTCGGTGACCGGCATGCTGCTGGTCGCCGCGGTGCTGGGCGTCGGGGTCTCGCTTTTGCTGTCCCGGACCCGGTTCGGGTTCGCGCTGCGGGCGACCGGGCTGAACCCGTCCGCGGCGCTGGCCTCCGGCGTCGATGCGAAGGCGATGGTGGTGCGCACCATGCTGCTGTCCGGCGCGATCGGCGGCCTGGCCGGGTTGCCGTTCCTGCTCAGCGCGCCGCCCTACCGGTACAGCGAGGCGTTCGTCACCGACCTGGGCTTCACCGGGATCGGGATCGCGCTGCTCGGCCGGAACCGGCCCGGCGGGATCGCCGTCGGCGCGGTCGTTTTCGCGTTCCTGGACCGGTCCTCGCAGATCCTGCAGATCGACAACATTCCCAGCGAGATCGCGGTGATCATGCAGGGGCTCATCGTGCTGTCGGTCGTGATCGCCTACGAGGTGGTCCGCCGGCTGGGCACCCGGGCCGCGGAGCGCAGCACCGCGCGGGCCGTCGAGCAGGTGCTGGCATGACCGCGGCGCTGGAGGCGCCGGCCCGCGAAGCGTCGGCGCCGCCCCCGGCCCGGGGGCAACGCCGGCTGCGGCTGGGTCTGGTCGTGTTGGCCGGCTTCCTGGTGCTGTCGCTGGTACGGGTGACCACCGGTGCCAGTGACCTGACCAGCGGCGGCACCGCCGCCGGCGCGCTGCGGCTCACCGTGCCGATCGGGCTGGCCGCGCTCGGCGGCCTGTGGGCCGAGCGGGCCGGGGTCGTGAACATCGGCCTCGAAGGCATGATGATCTTGGGGACCTGGTCGGGGGCGTTCGTCGGCTACCAGCACGGGCCGTGGGCGGCGGTGGCCGCCGGGGCGCTCGGCGGCGCGCTCGGCGGGCTGGTTCACGCGGTCGCGACGGTGACCTTCGGGGTGGATCACGTCGTGTCCGGGGTGGCGATCAACATCCTGGCCGCCGGGCTGGTCCGCTACCTGTCGGTGACCGCGTATGCGAATGTCTCCGGCGGCGGGCCCACCCAGTCGCCGAACGTGGCCGGGCACATCGGGACGGCCAGCATGCCGGTGCTCGCCGGCGGCCGGATCTTCGGCTGGAGTTCGCCGGATGCGCTGGCCGCGCTGGAAGGCCACCACTGGTACGCCCTGTCCGACGCCGCCGGCCTGCTCGGTGGCCTGCTGCGCGGGGTGTCCTGGTTCACCGTGCTCGCCGCCGCGCTGGTCCCGCTGTCGGCGGTGCTGCTCTGGCGGACCCCGTTCGGGCTGCGGCTGCGTTCGGTGGGGGAAAGCCCCGCGGCGGCCGAATCGCTCGGCGTCGGGGTCTACCGGATGAAGTACGCCGGGGTGGTGATCTCCGGGGCGCTGGCCGGGCTCGCCGGCGCGTTCCTGGTCACCGTCGCCTCTGATCACTACCAGCAGGGCCAGACCGGGGGGCGCGGCTACATCGGGCTGGCCGCGCTGATCTTCGGCAACTGGCTGCCCGGCGCACTGGCCCTGGGCAGCGGCCTGTTCGGCTACTCCGATGCCGTGCAGCTGCGGCAGGCATCGGCGGTGCACGCGCTGCTGCTCTTCGCGGGCCTGCTCCTCGTGGCCTATGCCGGCTACGCGCTGGCCCGGCGGCGCAAGGCCGCGGCGCTGGGCGCCGCGGTGGCGGCCGCCGCCGCGTTGCTCACGTTCGCGCTGACCTCGCAGGTCGCCCCGGAGCTGACCAGCGCGACGCCCTACGTGGTGACGCTGCTGGTGCTGGCCCTCGCCGCGCAGCGGCTGCGCCCGCCGGCCGCCGACGGGCTGCCGTTCCGGCGCGGCGAACGCACGTGACCGACCCGGCAGGCTCCGAGCTGCGGGCGGCGGCGTTGGCGGCCGCCGGCCGGGCGTACGCCCCCTATAGCGGGCTGGCGGTGGGCGTGGCCGCCCGGACGACCGATGGCCGGGTTCTGACCGGCTGCAACGTAGAGAACGCCTCCTACGGGCTGACCCTGTGCGCCGAGTGCGGGCTGGTCTCGGCCCTGGCCCTGGCCGGCGGCGGCCGGCTGGCCGAGGTGATCTGCGTGTCCGGCGCCGGCGAGCCGCTGGCCCCCTGCGGCCGGTGCCGGCAGCTGCTGTGGGAGCACGCCGCCGAGGGATGCACCGTCAACGGCACCCGGCTCGATGCGCTGCTGCCCGGGGCGTTCGGCCGGCAGGACCTGCCGTGACCACCGCCGTCGAAGTGATCCGGGTCA
>DASYGP010000069.1:0-4298 GCA_035999615.1 Mycobacteriales bacterium | reverse complement strand
GCAACATCCGCCGTCGCCGATGCGTCGGGCGAACAGGTTGCATTGCGGGCAGCGGCGTTCGCCGGCGAGGCGTTCTCCGCAGCCGGGGCATTCGTAGACGCCGGTGGTGACGCGGGAGCGTCCTTGCGGGACGGGCGGCGGGGCTGGGGTTTGCCGGCTGTGGCGCGCCCGGTAGGCCGCCTGGCGACATCGCGGGGAGCAGAACAGACGAGCCCGCCCGGCGGGCAGCGGGCCCCGGCAGAGCAGACAGTCAGCCGTAACGCCCGCGTCACGCGACGGGAGTTCAGGCACTGCGCACCACCGCCCCGGCCAGATCGCCAACGCCGGCGAACACCCGATCAATCTCGACGCGCAAACGGTCGGCAAAAGAAACTCGAACAGACACGGACAAGGGGATCCTTCCACGAGAGCTTGATCGCCTTCGAGAGGAAACCTACGTCCATCGTCATCTACACCGAGGCAGGGACACGACCTTGCTAACGACACGGCTTCTCCAACCGCCGGTAACCCAACGTCACCTCGAAGGTGAAGTTGCCCATTGTGTTGGGGGCGTTATCGGCGGCCCACTGGGCAATGTCGAGATAGAACGAGCGGACGTTGCCCATGTGCTGGATCGCCGACAGCCGCAGCGCGTGACGCTCGACGAGTTCCGCCGTTCTCGACGGTCGCGGTCGTCTTCACCGAGATCCGCTGCCTCCAGGCGGCGGCGACATCGGCGGACAGACGTAGCGAATCGATGCCCGGGTGGTGCAACTCCAGGTCCCGCCAGAACAGCCGGGCGAGCACATAAGACAGTTGGAGCACGGTGTTGAAGTCCGAGCTGACCTCGAACTCCCGCAGATAGTCCACGAGCAGATCTCGGATCGGCTTGCACTCGATACCGTAGCGGTCGACCATCTCCTGGATGCTCATCTGTCCCAAGACGTGAAAGGCCCTGGTGGTGGCGGGCGCGTTGTCGGGGAAGCGGCCCAGCGAGCGGACGAGCTGGTAGAAGAACGAGCTGCGGAATCCACGGCCGCGTCCGGTGGCCTTGGTGACCTCCGCGGAGGTCTGAACCATTTCCATGCAGTCGCCGACAGTGATGTCACAGGCCTGCCCTCCCTTCGCGGCCATGATCATCGCGATGCGGGCCAGCGCGACATACCGGGTCGCCTCGCCCGTGGCCACCTTGTGGCACAGGTCGCTCAACGCGGCGAAACCCTCAGGATCGCGGCTACGTGCCAGCGCGGCAGCCAAGTTCTTCGGCGATGGGGTGGCCAGCAGCCAACGCAGGCTGGGTCGGATCACGTCGGAGCAGATCAAGACCGTCAAACCGCGGGAACACCGGTGCTCAAGACTGCGGACCACCGTGTCGGCGCGACCGGCCGCAGTCGGCGCAGCCGCCAGCACCCGCCAATCGGCGGCTCGTTCCGCGCCGGAGGCAAGCCACCGCTGCTGCCAAGAGCGACCCGGTAGCAAGGCCAGCCAGTCCAGCACGGCGCTGATGCCCCGGCGCACCTCCGCCTGGTAGCCGGCGGCCTCAACGGTGAAGGGCGCGGCAAGCACCCGGGCCAGCACACGGCCCCGGGAGGCCTCGGTCGCATCCCACGATGCCGGGTTGCCGCGCGGCGGGAACTGCCTGCGCAACTCGAACAGGTTCCGCCGGTCCGAGCGCTGCGCGGGACCATAATCGGACCTCGCCGTGACGTCGACGACCTCCGATGTCCCCCTCACTGCGAAGCTCCCGGGAACAGCACGCCCAGCGACTCCGGCCGATACACCAACGTTTCCGCCGCCGGCACCGATGGCGCCGCGGCTCGTCGGGCCTGATGGGCCAGGATGCTGGCGATCGTTTCCTCGACCGGAGCCGAGGTATAGATCTGAGTGGTCGTCAACTGGGCATGCCCCAAGATCCACTGCACGTCGGTGAGTGGTAGTTCGGGGTCGCGGGAACTGGTAACCAGCAATCTTCGAACCCTGCGAATGCCCAGCCGCGAGCAGCCCCCGAGCAGCCCCCGGTCGAGGCATTCGTCATGGTTGGTGACTGGCGTCCCGGGAGAGCTCGGCGGCGTAGCGGTTCCAATCGCCGCCGGCGTCGTGGACCCAGTGGACGGCGGTATTGGGGTGGATGCCGAGCAGATCGGCGATGACGGCGGCGGGTAGTTGGGCGGCGAGGTGGGTCAGCGCGGCGCGGCGGCCGGGTTGGGCTCGGATGCCGAGTTTGCGCAGGCGGACACCCAGGCGGGCGGCGGTGAGCGGCCGGCCGGGTTGCAGGCCGGGGAACAGCCAGCGGGTGGCGGCCGGGGCGCCGACGCCGGTGTAGGGGCGGCCGTCGCGGGCAAGGGCCTGGAGGAGCCCGGCGAGGGGTTCGGGGATGTGCAGGTCGTCGCTTCCGAGGCGGAGAAAGACTTGCGCGCCTTTGGTTTTGATCTGGTCGTGGGTGATCGCCACGATCCTGGACAGGTGCTGGCCGTAGAGCAGCAGCAAGGCGCCGGCGACGCGGTCGGTGAGCTCGATGCCCTCGTCGTGCAGGAGCCGGGCGATCTGCGCCCAGCGTTCGTCGTGGTCGGTGGCCGGGCCGGGGTTGCGCCCGGGGGTGGCGATGGTGACCGGGTCGGTGTGGCCGGCTGCGGCGGCCCATTTCAGGAAGTCGCGGACCCGGTAGCGGGACGGCGATTGACCGGCCAGGTAGCTGTCGATGTCGGCCTGGCCGACCTCGGCCAGGGTGGTTCCGTGGTCGGCGAGCCAGTTCAGCAGGTCGACCGCGGCGTTGATGTTGGTGCGGGCGTGGTTGATGTGGGTGCGGGGCCGGTCGGTCCGTGCCGCCGTCGCCCGGAGGCGGCGCAGGACCTGCCAGGTGGCGTAGGCGTGGACCAGGCGACGGTCGCCGTCGCGGCTGATGCCGGTCAGGGTTCGGGTCAGGAATCGTTCGGCAGCGGTGAGTTGGTCGTCCCGGGGCGGCAGGACCTGGTTGGCGACCAGCACGGCCCGCAGGTATCCGGCGACGCCCGGACGGGGGTGCTCGTCCAGCGACTGGTGGGTCAGATCCGTTGCGCCGGACGCCATCTGGGTCAGCAGGGCGGCGCCGGCGCTGTTGCGCAGCCAGTTCAGGGCGGTGCGTGGGGCTTTGGTGGCGGTGATCGCCTGGTAGACCGGTGCCAGGTCGGGGCGGATCTGCCCGTCGGGGCCGGTCAGAGCCGCCGCGGTCCGGCGGGCCAGCGAGCAGGGTGCGCAGCGGCCGCGTTCGTAGGCCCTGTCTTCGATGCCGCAGTCGGTGCAGGCGTGACGGACCGGGACGCCGGCGCAGTCGGCGCAGGTGGTGGCGTCCGGGCCGGGTGGGTGGACGAGGCGCCGCTCGGTTGCGCAGACGGTGCAGGTGCCGCGGCGGCGCAGCGCCTTGATGTAGCAGGGATCGCAGACCGGCCCTTCGGGCCAGCGGGCGGCCGGTGGGCGGTCGGCGCCGCAGTGCGCACACGGCGCGGTCGCCCGAGGTGCGCATCCGGCGCAGATCGGGTTCGGGCCGGACGCGAACGAACACGGCCGGCGCCGCCCGCAGCGGCTGCAGACCGCCTCCGGCGCCCGGAAGCAGGAATCGCAGATGTCGGGCCGGCCGTCCCGGGCGCGGCGGGCGATCCGCCGGGTCCGGCCGCACCTGCCGCAGACCCGTTGCGGCCGGTCGGCGCACCGGGCGCAGAACGGCCGGCCCTGCCCGTCCCGGCCGGCGACCGGTTTGACCACCCCGCACCGGGTGCACGCGGTCGCGAGTTGCCGGCGGCGGCAGCGGGCGCACACACCCCCGGCCGCCGAACGGGTCAGTGGCTTGCCGGTGCGGCCGCACCGGCCGCAGGCCGGCTCCGGCAGGTCCACCCCGCGCGCCCGCAGCTCGTCGACGAGGCGGCCCACCGCCGGTGGCGCGCCGACCGTCAGCGCATCGGGATCGGCGTCCAGGGCTGCGGCCAGCGACCGGACGACCGCCGGGTGGCCGGCCACCGCGTCGACGGCGTCGGTCAGCACCTCCACCGGGATGCCTGGCGTTGCCGCGACAGCGGTGATGATCCAGATGCGCCCGCAACCGCTGCACAACCGCCCCTTGGCGCAGGCTGGGCAGCCAGTCTCGTTCGGCAGCATGGGGTTTCAGTGGCCAGGATCGGGCAGCACCCGGGCCCGGGTCGGGCGGGGCGGGGCGGTGTCGGTGGCCGGGTCACGGCGGGCCGACCGGGGCCGGGTGGCCCGGTAGGGCTCGATGAGATCGGCCGGACTGCACGACAGGATGTCGCACAACGCCGCCAACGTGGTCAGCGACAACCGTTCCGGGACCC
>DASYGP010000016.1:0-12783 GCA_035999615.1 Mycobacteriales bacterium | reverse complement strand
GCGCCGCTCCGGCAAGCACTCCATGTCGTGATGCTGGCGGGGGCGACGGTGCGTACGGCGGCGGACGAGGGCGCGCAGCCGTTCAGAGTGCGCAGCTGCGCCAGGGTCTGCGCCACCGGGGGATGCGCGCCGTGCGCGTCGTTGGGCGCGCCGGCGAGCGGTTCCTCCGGGTCGGCGTCGCCGTACCCGACGATGAACGGCAGCGCCGCCGCACCGGGGCAACCGGCCTGCGGTCCGGCGCCGTACACAGCGATCGCGGCCAGCGCCCCGCCGTCGGTGCAGGCCACGTTGTAGGCCAACTTCCCGCCCGAGCTGTAGCCGAGCAGGTAGATGCGGGCGGGGTCGACCGCGGCCCGGCGCTGCGCGTCGGCGATCACCGCCGTCACGAATCCGGTGTCGTCGACGTGGTCGGTGACGGCCACTCCGCAGCAGCCGGCGCCGGTGTTCCACGCCGGCCCGACCGATTCCGGTCCGGCCAGCACGGCCTGTCCGCCGGCGAGGCCGCCGACTCCGGTCCGCTGCATCTCCTGCAGCGCGCTCGCGCTCGCGCCGTGCAGCACCACCAGCAGCGGCAGCGGTCCGCGGGTAGCCGCGGGCGTGACCAGCCGGTAGGACCGGTTCAGCCCGGCGAAGCGCAGCGGCTGCTGCACGGAGATCGCGGCTGGGATCGCCGCGGCCGGTTGCGTCGCTGCCGCGCGCGATCCGGTGCCGGTCGGCTGGGCGGACCGGCCTTCCCCCGTGCCGTCGAGTACGAGCAGCACGCCGAGTCCGACCGCCAGCAGCGCGACGGCCCGGATACGTGGGAAACCGGTTCTCATCCCGGCGCGGGGCGGCGTTCCCGGCCGGTCAGCGGGAGCGACAGCGCGGTCCGTTGCACGGCCAGCACCGCGGCGGAGGCGACCACGATTGAGGCCAGCACCAGCAGCACCGTGGCGGGCAGCGCCGGGAGCCGCCGGTCCGGCAGACCCAGCCCGTGCTCGGCGAACCACTGCAGCGCCAGGGGATGCACCAGATATACCCCGAATGAGATGTGCGAGCCGACCTGGACGAGGCGGCGGAGCCGGACCCGCGGGCCGCGCGCCGCCCACGCCGATCCCAGCGCGTAGAGCCCGGCGCCGACCGCGAGGCTCCACGGCAGCATCGCTGGTTGCAGCACGGCCTGCGCGTGCCCGGCGCTGGCCGGGCCGTGCAGCTGCGCCGCGTACGCGCCGAGGGCGGTGGCGGCGCCCCCTGCCACCGCGGCCGCGACCCAGACCGGATGGTGTTCCACCCAGCGCTGCCATCGGGGCAGATGCCAGGCGGCCAGCGCCCCGGCAACCAGGTATGCGATGTACGTCGGGAGCAGCGCGTCGGCATGCCGGGCAAGCACCCCCCAGCCCCCGCCGACCGGACCGGCGGCCTGCAGCGCCCAGGTCTGCGCCAGCTGGATGGCCAGCGCCGCGCCCAGCAGCCAGCCGTGGTGTCCCTCGGTGCGCCGCACCACGGCGCGTAGGACGGGGAACAGCAGGTAGGCCTGCAGCGACACCAGCAGGAAATACAAGTGATAGCAGGCGGTTCCGGTCAACAGCTCGAACCCGAGCCGCTGCAGCCACCAGCCGCCGGTGGGGGAGCCGGGGATGTGCGCGAAGAAGTAGACGACGGTCCAGACCACGTACGGGACGCCGACCAGGGTGCAGCGTCGCCGCCAGAACTGGCCGAGGTGGAGCGGGCGTCGGCCGTGGGCGTGGAACAGCACGAACCCGGTCAGCAGGAAGAAGACCTCCCGGGTGAAGTGCAGCAACATCAGGGTCGCCCCCGCCGCGGTGCTGGTACCCGGATTCGCGTGCGAGGTGGCATGCACCCCGATGACACACCCGAAGGTCAGGATGCGTACGACATCCACCTGCCACAGGTGTCCCGTCACCGCGGCCTGCGCTTGCGGCTGGGACGATTGCGGCGGGGGCGGCGCCGCGCCGGGACGGTGCGCGACCTGGGCCGTCACCGGTCGAACCCCGCGCTCACGCGGCGGCCGTCGCGTCCGCGGCGAGCGCCGGCGCCTGCTCGCGGACCAGGCGCCGGCTGACCTTGCCGGTCCCCCCATGCGGCAACGCGTCGACCACGAAGATCGTCCGGGGCCGGCGCGGACGCGGGAGGAGCCGTTCGCAGCGCCGGCGTAGGTCGCCGGCCAGGTCCCCCGCAGCCAGGCCCGGCTGCTGGGCGCAGACGTACGCGACCGGCACCTGACCGAGCACGGCATCGGGCTCGGCCACGACCGCGACGGCCGCGACCCGGGCGTCGCCGGCCAGCACGTCCTCGATGTCGCGCGGGAACAGCTTCTCCCCGCCGCGGTTGATCACCTCGCTTTCTCGGCCGGTGAGGAACAGGTAGCCGTCCTCGTCGAGGTGGCCGAGGTCGCCGGTGGCCAGCCAGCCGCCGGGCAGCGGCCCGCGGATGACCCCCGGCCCGCGCAGGTGCACCTGGCCCAGCGCCCCAGCCGGCACCGGCCGGCCGTGCTCGTCGCGTACCTGCAGGGACACCGCGACCGGCCGGCCGACGGAACCGGGTTTGCGCGGCCCGTCCAGCGGGTTGGCGCAGATCTGGCTGGCCGCCTCGGTCATCCCGTAGGTCTCTACCACCGGCACGCCGTACGCCCGCTCGAACCGGGCCAGCACCGCCGGGGGCAGCGGCGCTGAAGCGGACCGGGCGAAGCGCAGCCGGCCGGCTCCGGGCGGGCGGGCCGCCCCCGGCTCACCGTCCTGCGCCAGGATCGCGAGGATCGCGGGGACCGCGTTCAGCCAGGTGACCCGGTGGGCTTCGAGATCGGTCCACAGCCCGGCGCGGGAGAACCGTTCGACCAGCACCAGCCGGCCGCCGGACAGCAGGGTGGCGAGCACCCCGACGACCTCGGCGTTGACGTGGAACAGCGGCAGCGGGCTGTATCCGACGTCCGCCGGCCCGAGCCGGTGAGCGCCGGCCACCGCGGCCGCCACGTGCAGCAGCTGCCGCTCCGACAGGGAAATGATCTTGCGTGGCCCGGTGCTACCCGAGCTGCGCAGCAGCACCGCGCCGCCACCGGGCCGGTGGCGGCGGGTCCCGCCTCCGGACCCGATCTCGGGGCCGGCCAGCCCGGCGGCGGCGTCCGTGATCAGCGTGGTCACCCCCAGCTCGGCGATGTCGCCGGCCTGGACCTCGGGGGGCGCCTGCGGGTCGAGCGGCGCGACGGTGGCGCCGGCGGCGAGCAGTCCGAGGTAGGCGCCGGCGAACCGGACCGGATCGCGCACGGCGAGCCCGATCACGTCGGGGGAACCCGAGTCGGCCCAGCGGGACCAGCGGGTCGCCGCCGCGGCGAGTCCGGCCCGGCTGAGCGACGCGCCCCCGCCGGAGTTCAGGTACACCGGGCTTCGGTCACCCGCCCCTGCGGCAACTACGTGGCTGATCCGGGTAGGCGTGGCCCTCACGCGGGCACCCGCTCCCCACCGACCGTGCCCCCGGCGTGCTCCCCGGCGCCCAGCCGGCCGTGCTCGCCGGGGCGCAGGCACAGCGGCAGCGGGGCGGCGTAGGGCACCTCGCCCCAGGCCAAGCCCAGTAGCGGGTGCCCGGCGCGGCCAGCGCTGATGATCCGGATCGGGCCGCCGTGCGTGACGATCAGCACCGGGCCGGGCGCGTAGGCCAGCGGGCCGGTGAGGACCAGGGCCACGCGCCGGGCCAGGTCCGTCAGCGACTCCCCGCGCGGCGGTCGGGCGTCGGCGTCGACGACCCGGCCGTCCCGGAGCCCCACCAGGGCCGGGTCGACATCGGCCCAGGCGGTGCCCTCCAGCCGCCCGAAGGACCGCTCCCGCAGTCCCGGCTCGAGGACGGTGGACGCGCCGGCAGCGGCGGCGAGCAGCTGCGCGGTCTCCTGGCAGCGCCGCAGGTCGCTGCTGACCACCAACCCGACGGCTGGCGCGCCGTGCGCGGTGAGGCCGGCGGCCGCCGCGCGTACCTGCTCCTCACCTCGCGCCGACAGGCCGATCTCCGGCAGCTGCCCCTGCACCAGGCCCCGGACGTTGCCGTCGGACTCCCCGTGCCGCAGCAGCCAGCCGCAGCAGGTGGCCGGCCACCCGGGCACCGCGCCGGCGGTCAATGCATCATCCGTGGGTCGCGATAGTGCTTGAACTCCAGCAGGTTCGCGCTGGGGTCGCGCAGCACGACGGTGGTGTGTTCCTCGACCAGCCCGGCAAAGCGCAGCGCCGGCTCCCGGAAGAACGGGATCTTGCGCAGGTGGCAGAGGTCGAGCAGTCGATCCAGGTCGCCGCGGTCGTGGAAGGTGACCCCGAAGTGCCGGGGATACAGGTCCTGCTCGGCGGCATCGGGGACCGGTTCGGCGGACAGGTGGCAGACCAGTTGATCGCCGAAGAAATCCAGCGTGATCCGGTCCGGGTAGCGCCGGGCGAGCTTGCAGCCCAGCCCCTCGACGTAGAACCCGTAGGCCTGATCCAGGTCGTGGGCGGGGATCGCGAGGTGGAAGGCGTCCTTGCGGGTGCGCATGTCCCGGCCCGTCAGATCCGCGCCGCGGCCGGTTCGCGCTGCGGCTCGAACTCCAGCAGGGTTTCCGAGCGGAGCCCGAGGCGGAGCGTTTCCAGGGCCAGCACGTCGGCCGGGGCGATGTTGCCGAGGTTCACGTCCGGGCCGAACCGGCGCACCAGGTGGGTCTGCAGGTCCTTGGTGGGCGCCTCGAACAGCAGCAGGTCCGGGTCCACGCCGGCCGCGAGGATCGCGTCCAGGATCTCGTCGCGGGCCTGCCCGTCGGCGCCGGCGATGCCGGTGGTGCCGCTCTCCCGGGCCTCGGTGATCACCAGGCTGGCGCCGTGCGCGAGGTCGGTGCGGACCTGGCGGGCCCAGTCGCGAGGGCGCAGTCGCTGATCGCCGTCGGCGGTCTTGCTGCCGACCTCCGACAGGACGGTGAACTCGGCGGCCAGCTCGGCGACGTAGCGCGCCTTCTGCGCCTCCGGCAGCGGCCAGGTGCCGTTGGACACCTCGACGTACCGGCAGCCATGCTCCCGCAACAACCATCGGTAGGCGTCGAAAGCGCCTTGCAGCACGTGCTTTTCGAACAGGGTGCCGCCGAAGAAGAAGCCGATCCCGGCGGCCCGCAGGCGGTCGAGCTTCGCGTCCAGCCGCGGGGTCACCACCGCCGTGCCCCAGCCCAGCTTCACCAGATCGATGTACGGGGCGTTGCTGGCCATCAGGTCCGCGAACAGGTGCAGTGGCAGGCCGTTGTCTATGACCATCGTGAGCCCGGCGCGGCGGGGCTTCGCCGAGCGGTCCGGCAGGGTGAGAGCGGTCTGCACGAGCAGCCTCCAGGGGTTCGCGTCCGCGGTCGTCGATGCTTCGACCGGGACGTTTCCAGCGGCGTGCGAGATCACCTTGGTAACGCGCTGGGAGTTCCCTGAGCGCCGGCGGGGCCCCGGGATCTGGGATATTGGTGGGGTGGGCCGGACATGAGCCTGGATCCGTATCGGGCCAAACGCGACCCGGGCAAGACACCTGAGCCGGTGCCGGCCGCGGGCGATCTGGTGGTCGACCACACCGGCGATGAGCAAGACGGACGCGGCGACACGTTCGTCGTGCAGGAGCACCACGCCACGGCGCTGCATTGGGATGTGCGCTTGGAACGTGACGGCGTGCTGGTGTCCTGGGCGGTGCCGAAGGGCCTGCCGCTCGACCCGGCGACCAACCATCTCGCCAAGCAGACCGAGGATCACCCACTGGCGTACGCCACCTTCGCGGGGGACATCCCGAAAGGCGAATACGGCGGCGGGCAGGTCACCATCTGGGACAGCGGCACTTACGCGCTGGAGAAATGGCAGGAGCGCGAGGTCAAGGTTGTCCTGCGCGGCAGCAGGATCCAGGGCCGCTACGTGTTCTTCCGGACCCGAGGCAAGGACTGGATGGTGCACCGGATGGACGGGCCGCCGGCCGGCTGGGCGCCGCTGCCGGCCGGGCTCTCACCGATGCTGGCTAGCGCCGGGCCGCTGCCCACCGATGACGAGAACTGGTCGTTCGAGGTGAAGTGGGACGGGGTACGCGCGCTGGTGGCCGTCGACGGCGGCCGGCTGACGGTGACCAGCCGGAACGGGAACGACGTGACCGGGTCCTATCCGGAACTGCGCGGGCTGGGGTTGCAGCTCGGTTCCCGCCAGGTACTGCTCGACGGTGAGCTGGTGGCGTTCGCCGCGGATGGCCGGACCGACTTCGGGGCGTTGCAGGCCCGGATGCACGTCGGGAAGCCGGGGGCGGCGTTGCTGCGCTCCACCCCGGTGCAGTTGCTGCTGTTCGATCTGCTGCACCTGTCGGGTACGTCGCTGCTGGGCCGCTCGTATGACGAGCGGCGGGCGGCCCTGGAGGGGTTGGCGCTGGCCGGGCCGCACTGGCAGGTGCCCCCCGTCTTCGCCGGCGGCGGCGCGTCGGTGCTGGAGGCGACCCGGGCGCAGGGGCTGGAGGGCGTCGTCGCCAAGCGTCGGGACTCCCCGTATACCCCTGGGCGGCGCAGCGAGCGCTGGATCAAGGTCAAGAACATCCGGCGGACCTCGGCTGTCATCGCCGGCTGGAAGCCGGGCGCCGGGGGCCGGGCCGGCCGGATTGGGTCGCTGCTGCTGGGGGTGCACGGCCCGGACGGTCTGGAGTACGCCGGGCACGTCGGCACCGGTTTCAGCGAGGCGACGTTGGCGCTGCTCGCCGGGCGGTTGGAGCCGCTGCGCCGAGCCGACTCGCCCTTCGGCCGGCCGGTGCCGCGGGAGCACGCGAAGGACGCGGTGTGGGTGTCACCCGAGCTGGTGATCGAGGTCGATTACACCGAGTGGACCAGGGACGGCCGGCTGCGGCATCCGTCGTACAAGGGCCTGCGCGACGACTACGACGCCGGCGCGGTGGTCCGGGACTGACGCGTCAGCCGGTGTTCTGTAGTCCGGCGGCGACCCCGCCGACGGTGAGCAGCAGCAGGCGCTCCCAGGCCGCGATCTCGGGTGCCGGCTCGCCGGGCGGCGGCGGCGTGCCGCGCAGCACCGACAGCGCCCGCAGCTGCAGATAGGACAGGGCATCGACGTAGGGGTTGCGCAGTTCGACCGCCCGGCCCAGCACGCGGTGCCCGCCGAGCAGCCGGTCGGTGCCGAGGACCGCGAGCAGCTCGCGCACCGAATCGTCGAACTCGGTGAGGATCCGCTCGCTGAGGTCGGGCCGGTCGCCGAGCGCGAGGTAGCGCGCGGCGATGCCGCGGTCGGCCTTGGCCAGGCTCATCTCCGCGTTGTCCAGGATGGAGGCGAGCAGCGGCCACTCGCGGTAGGCCTGCCGGACGGCCGGCGGGCCGAACCGTTCGGTGGCGGCGGCCAGCCCCGCACCCAGGCCGTACCAGCCGGGCAGGTTGCAGCGGGTCTGGGCCCAGGCGAACACCCAAGGGATGGCCCGGAGCGAGGCCAGGTCGCCGCCGGTCCCGCGCCGGGCCGGCCGGGAGCCGATCTGCAGCTGGGCGAGTTCCTCCAGCGGGCTGACCCGGGCGACGAACTCGGCGAATCCTTCGGCGCCGACCAGCGCCCGGTAGGCGGCCTTGGCGGCGGTTCCCATGCAGGCCGCAAGCTCCCCGTGCCGGTCGGCGGCCTGCGCGGTGCGCCGTTCCGCCTCGGGCGCGGACGCGCGCAGCACCGAGGTGGTCACCTGTTCCAGGTGCCGTACCCCGATCGCCGGCGTGCCGTAGCGGGCGAACACCACCTCGCCTTGCTCGGTGACCTTGAACCGGCCGGCCAGCGAGCCGGCGGCGCTGGACAGCACGGCACGGGCGGCCGGGCCGCCGCCGCGCCCGAGCGCGCCGCCGCGGCCGTGGAACAAGGTGAGGACTACCCCGGTGCGCCGGGCCCACGCGCCGAGGTCGCCCTGCGCCGCGTGCAGCGCGAACGCGGCCGACACCGGGCCGACGTCCTTCGCGCTGTCGGAGTAGCCGAGCATCACTTCCAGTCGGGCGCCGGCGGCCGTCAGCTGGGCCTGCGTGGAGGCTAGCGGCAGCCACGCGTCGAGAACGCCGATGGCCTGCTGCAGGTCGTGCTGGGTCTCGAACAGCGGCACCACATCCAGCTCGACCGGGCGGTCCCCGAGGGCGAGCCGGGCCAGGGCCCGGACCGCGACCAGGTCGGCGGCCCGGGAGGTGAAGCTGACGACGTAACGGCGGCAGGCGACCGTCCCCCAGCGGGCCTGCAACGCCGCAACGGTCCGCAGCGTGGCGAGCACCTCCCGGGTGGCCTCGCTCAGTGACGTGTCGTCGATGGCCGCGCCGTCGCGGGCGACCCGGTCCAGGGCGGCCGCGTCGGCCGGGTCGAATCCGAGTTCGCGCAGCGCGGCCGCGTGCGCGCCGGAATGCTGCCGGACCTCCAACTCGGCCAGGTGGAAACCGAATGTCTCGACCTGCCAGATGAGGTCCTGCAGCGCGCCGTAGGCGACCCGGGCCGCGCCGGCCGCGGCGAGCGAGTCCTGGGTCAGGCGCAGGTCGGCGAGCAGCTCGGCGGCGCCGGGGTAGCGCAGGTCGGCGTCGCGGGCCCGGGTCGCGGTGACCCGGGCGGCGGCGTAGAGCAGGAACACCCGATGCGGCTCGCCCGGCGAGGTGGTCGTCAGGCCGGCCAGCAGCGCCGGGTGGGCGTCCGCGGCGAGCCGCAGCGCGGCCCGCAGCGGGGCGCTCGGCGGGGTCAGCCCGGCGTCCAAGGTCAGCGCCCGGCCGACCCGGGTCGTCGCGTTGGCGATTGCGCGCAGCACGTGATCGGCCTGCACGTCCAGGGCCGCCCGGGTCACGGCGGAGGTCACGTTCGGGTTGCCGTCCCGATCCCCGCCGACCCAGCTGCCGAAGCGCAGGAAGGCCGGTACCCGCGGCGGCCCCGGGGCGGCGTCCGGTTCGCCGATGGCCCGGTCGAAGGACCGGTAGACGGTCGGCACCAGCGCGAACAGCGACTCGTCGAACACGGCCATCGCGGTCCGCACCTCATCGAGCGGCCCGGGCCGGTCCCGCCGCAGCTGGGCGGTTCGCCACAAGACGCTGACATGTTCGAGCAGCCGTTCGGCGGCCTCGGCCCGCTCCGCGGTGCCCGCGCCGGGGTCGGCGATCCGGTTGAGCTGCGCGTCCACCCGGGCTATCGCGGTCACCACGGCCCGGCGGCGGGCCTCGGTGGGATGCGCGGTGATGACCGGGTGGACCCGCAGGCCGGCCAGCAGCGGGGCGAGCCGGCCCGCCTCCGCTTCGGCGCGCAGCGCCCCGAAAGTGTCCCGGCGCGGCGGTCCCGACTCCGCGCGCAATACCCGTACCCGGCCTCGTTCTTCGGCGAGGTTCACCAGCTGGAAGTACACGCTGAACGCCCGGGCCACCTGCTCGGCGCGGGCGAGGTCCAGGCTGTCCGCCACCCCCGCCGCGTCGTCGGCGCCGGCCGCCCCGGTCCGGGCGGCGATCACCGCGTGCCGTAGCCGCTCCACGTCGGCCAGCAGTTCCGGCCCGCCCGCCTCGGTGAGCACCTGCCCGAGGGCGTCGCCCAGCAGCCGCACCTCAGCGCGCAGCTCCTCCGGCACGTCCTGGCGCGCGGCGGTCCGCTCCGCCGCGCTATCGGTCGGCTGCCCGGTCCCGGTGGTCATCGCGGTCAGCCTCGCACTTCGCCTGCCGGGCCGGACACCCCCGATCGATCGGTCACAGCAGATACCCAGGCAGGGCCCAGGAAACGCCCGGTCGGGCTCGGCACGCTGCGTAAATGACTTCGCACTCACCCGCCCTGCGCCGTCCGGACGGGGCCGCGCCACGCGTGCTCGTGGTCGACGACGAGGCGACGTTGGTGGACCTACTGGGGCTGGCCCTGCGCTATGAAGGCTGGGAGGTTCAGACGGCGGCCGACGGGCTGAGCGCCGTGCGCAGCGCCCGCGAGTTCCCGCCCGACGCGGTCATCTTGGACGGGATGCTCCCGGACATCGACGGATTCGAGGTGCTCCGCCGGCTGCGGACCTCCGACCCGCATTTGCCCGTGTTGTTCCTGACCGCCCGCGACGCGGTGGAAGACCGCGTGGCGGGCCTCACCGCCGGCGGGGATGACTACGTCACCAAGCCGTTCAGCCTGGAGGAGGTCGTCGCTCGGGTGCGTGCGTTGTTGCGCCGGGCGGGCATGGCGGCGGCGTCGCGGACCAGCGCGGAGCTGCGGGTCGGTGACCTGGTGCTCGATGAGGACAGTCACGAGGTCAGTCGCGGCGGCACCGAAATCACCTTGACGACAACGGAATACGAATTGCTGCGCTTTTTGATGCGCAACGCCCGGCGGGTGCTGAGCAAGGGGCAGATCCTGGACCGGGTGTGGCACTACGACTTTGGTGGGCAGGGCAACGTCGTTGAGCTGTACATCAGCTACCTGCGCAAGAAGATCGACGCGGGGCGTGATCCGATGATCCACACGGTGCGCGGCGCGGGTTACGTCCTCAAGCCGGTCCGATGAGCGCCCGGAAGCCTGGGCCGACGCGGCGAATGCGGTTGCGGCGGCTGACCCTGCGCACGCAGGTGCTGCTGCTCGTGCTGGGGTTGCTGGCCGCGGTGAGCGCGGCCGTCGGGATCGCGACCGACATTGCGCTGCAGCACTTCCTGGTGGGTCGGCTGGACAGCCAGCTGGTGCAGGCCGGCGGCCGCACGTCCGGCGCCCTCGGCTTTACCCCGCGGGGCGGTCCCGGTCCGTCGGACTCGGGGAACGGTGGTGAACCGGCGCTCACCGATGCGCTGCGCGGTCAGGGGCCGGGCACGCTAGTGGCCCAGGTCCGCGGCGGGATTGTCACGGCGGACCTGAGCACCGACACCGGGCAGATCACGCCGGTCGACCCGGCGCAGCTCGGTGGCCTCACGCAACTTCCCCTGGATGGCCGGCCGCACAGCTTGCGGGTGGCCGGTCTGGGCTACCGCGCGGTCGGCTCCCGGGCGGCTGACGGTGACGTGTACGTGACCGCGCTGCCGACCGCGGGCATCGACGCGACCCTGTTGCGGCTCAACGCGATTGATGCCGGCGTCACCGGCGCCGCCCTGCTCGTGGCCGGGGTGGCCGGCATCTTCCTGATCCGGCTGACCCTGCGGCCGCTGATCCGGGTGGCGGCGACCGCGCGGCGGGTCACCGAGCTGCCCCTTGACCGGGGTGAGGTCGCGCTCGTCGAGCGGGTGCCGGAGCCGGACACCGATCCGCGTACCGAGGTCGGTCAGGTGGGGGCCGCGCTCAATAGCCTGCTCGGGCACGTCGGGAGTGCGCTGCAGTCCCGGCAGGCGAGCGAGTCGAAGGTTCGCCAGTTCGTCGCCGATGCCAGCCATGAGTTGCGGACGCCACTGGCTGCGATTCGGGGATACGCCGAGCTGTCCCGCCGCGGTCCGGAACCGCTGGGGCCGCACGTGGCGCACAACCTCCGCCGGGTCGAGTCCGAGTCGATCCGGATGACCAGCCTGGTGGAGGATTTGCTGCTGCTGGCCCGGCTGGATGCCGGACGGCCGCTGGAAGCCCAGCCGGTGGACCTCTCCCGGCTCCTGGTCGATGCGGTCAGCGATGCGCACGCGGCGGGCCTCGACCATGTGTGGCGGCTGGAGCTGCCCGACGAGCCGGTCGTCGTCACCGGGGACGTCTTGCGCCTGCACCAGGTCGTGGCCAACCTGCTGAGCAACGCCCGGACGCACACTCCGCCGGGATGCATCGTGACCGCGCGGGTTGGCCCCACCCCGGCGGGGCTGGCGGTCCTGACCGTGTCGGACGACGGGCCCGGTGTCCCGGCCCAGCTGCAGGCCACGATCTTCGAGCGGTTCGCCCGGGCTGACTCGTCTCGAAGCCGGGCGGCCGGCAGTACTGGCCTGGGCCTGGCGATCGTCAGCGCGGTGGTGCAGGCCCACGGCGGCAACGTGGAGGTGACCAGCCGGCCGGGGGACACCGCCTTCGTGGTGCGCTTACCCCTTGCGCCTCCGAGCGGCGTCGATCGACGCCTGCTGGGGACCGAGCACGCCAGCTCACGGGGTCGGTAAGCTGCGGACGGTCATGGGGCGGTCCTCGCCTTTTTGTGGGCCGTTGCCATCACGCCGGGCCGTTAGCTCAACTGGCAGAGCAGCGGACTTTTAATCCGCGGGTTCCGGGTTCGATCCCCGGGCGGCCCACCGCATCGTCCCAGGTCAAAGGCCGGTTACCCGGTTTGTCGCCTTCCGAGGTATCGCTCCTAGCAGCCAATCCGGCAGCCAATTGCGCGCCGTCAGCACGCGGACTGTCATCCGTGTTGGTGTTGCGGCTCTCGTGCTGCGGCCATAGTGCTCTCGCCATGCTGGCCAGGGCCTCCTCCGTCAGCTCGGGAACCACGTGGCTGTAGGTCGCCAGGGTGAGGGTGATCTGACTGTGGCCGAGGTTTTGCATCGCCACTCGGGCAGGCACGCCTTGGCCCACTAGCAGGTTGGCCGGGCGTCGTGGAGCCTGGCCGGGGCCGGACGAACCTCGGCGGCGGCCAGCAATTGGCGCCAGGAGCGATGGTCGTTGCGCGGGTCGATCCGCTTTCCGAACGGGGTGGTGAACACGCATCCTGTCGTTCCACAGAGATCCCGTGCGCAGCGGTTCCCGGTTCTGCTCCGCTCGGTGCTGTTTGAACTGGGCGAATTGAACGGGGCGAACACATTGGTTTCTGCGATGCAGCGCTCGTCGTCGTGCGCGTGCTCAGCGAGGACCTCGCACTCACATGCCTCGCCGCGACGGACCCTGATCAGCCGGATGCAGCAACCCTGGCCGCGCGGGTCGGTGCCAATGCAGAACCTGTTCT
>DASYGP010000178.1:0-4323 GCA_035999615.1 Mycobacteriales bacterium | reverse complement strand
GCGGTGGGCAGGTCGACGAGCTCGGCGGAGCCTGGTCCGCGGTCGGAGCGAGCCAGGGTGAGCAGTGCTTCGATGAGTTCCTCGGACTTGTCCACGGCGGCGCCGATGGCGGCGAGCACCGGTTCCAGGTGCGCGGCGGAGGCGGCTGGCCTGGCCGTGGTGACGTCGATCAGGGTGCGCATCTCGGTGAGCGGCGTGCGCAGCTCATGTGAGGCGTTCGCGATGAACCGGCGCTGGCTGGCGAACGCGGCATCCAGCCGGGCGAGCATCGCATCGAAGGTGTCGGCCAGTTCCTTGAGCTCATCGGGCGGTCCGGCCAGTGCCAGCCGCTGGTCCAGGTTCTCCTGGGAGGCGATCTGCGCCGCCGTGGTGACGGCGGCCAGCGGCCGCAGCACGCGGCGGCTGACTGCCCAGCCGAGCCCGCCTGCCAGCAACGTGCCCAGGCCCAGCCCGGCTAGTGTGAACTCCAGGAAACCGCGCTGTTTGGAGGCGTCTCTCGTGGCAAGGATGTGCGGGTCGTTCCCGGCGTCGAAGTACGTCACGTTGCCTTGGCGCCAGGAGACCTCGCCCGGCGGGGCGTACGGTACCACCAGGACGTGACCGATCTGGGTGTAGGCGACGCCGGTCAAGATAGCGCCGGGCACCAGGAACAGTCCTGCGCAGGCGATCACTATCCGCGCCCGGATGCTGCTGCGCCACGGCCTGAGCGAGGCTGGCGTGAGCCTCATGGCAGCCGGTACCCGCCGCCGATGACCGTCTCGACCAGCGGCGGCTTGCCGAGCTTACGCCGCAGCCGCATCACGGTCACCGCGACGGCGTTGGTGAACGGGTCAGCGTATTCGTCCCACACCCGTTCCAGCAGCTCCTCGGCGCTGACCACCGCGCCGTCGGCGGACATCAGCACCTCCAGCACACCGAGTTCCTTGCGGGTCAGCGGGACCAGCTGCCCGTTCCTGCTGGCCCGGCGCCGGGGCCGGTCAAGAGCCAGCTCACCGCGGTGCAGTACCGGCGGGGCGGTCGGTGTCCGGCGGCTGAGGGCATTGACCCGCGCGATCAGCTCAGGGAAGTGGAACGGCTTGGCCAGGTAGTCATCCGCGCCGAGGTTCAGTCCGTCGACCCGGTCATCGGGCTCGCCGGCCGCGGTCAGCATCAGGATCCGGGCGCCACCCGGGCGCCCGGCCAGCCGTGCGCAGACATCGTCCCCGTGCACCGCCGGCAGGTCGCGGTCGAGCACGATGACGTCGTACGACCAGAGCCCGGCCTTGTCCAGCCCGGCCGCGCCGTCGCCGGCCACGTCCACGGCGATGCCCTGGTCACGCAGGCCGGCGGCGACGGCCTGCGCCACCACCTCGTTGTCCTCCACGACCAGCACCCGCATGCTTCCATCATGCCTGATCGCCCTTAACACGCCGATAACACGACCGCGCTGGGCGCGGGGGCCGCGATCGGCGTTAGGGCAGTGTTATCGGCCGGTGGCTACCTTCTGGCGTCATGATCCCTATCTCGAGGAGGACCTCATGAACGTCGATATCAGGGGGGTAACCCGGCGGTTCGGCCGGAACCTGGCGGTGGCCGGGGTGGACCTGGAAACCGGCCCGGGGGTGTTCGGGCTGCTCGGCCCGAACGGCGCGGGCAAGACCACGCTGCTGCGGATGATGGCCACCGTGATCACCCCGTCCGCGGGGACGCTGCGGCTGCTCGGCCGTGACCCGGGCAGCTACGGGCCACGGCGGGAGATCCGGTGCCGGCTCGGGTACCTGCCGCAGAACATCGGCTACTACCCGGGGTTCACCGTGGCGGAGTTCGTCGAGTACTTCGCACTGCTCAAGGAGATGCCGCCGGCCCGGATCCCCGCCGCCGTGACGGCTGCGGTCGAGCGGGTGGACCTCGGCGGCAAGGCCAGGGCGAAGCTGCGCACCCTGTCCGGCGGGATGCTGCGCCGGGCCGGGATCGCGCAGGCGATCGTCAACGACCCGGAGCTGCTGCTGCTGGACGAGCCGACCGCCGGGCTGGACCCCGAGCAGCGGGTCGCGTTCCGGGCCCTGCTGCGCGGGCTCGGCGAGCGGGCCACCGTGGTGGTCTCCACCCACCTGGTCGAGGACGTCGGCGCCGCGTGCAGCGAGGTCGCGCTGATGGACGCGGGGAAGATCGTCTTCCACGGCACCCCTACGGAGCTGACCGCCCGCGGCGAGGGCACCCGCGCGGCGGGCGACGCCCCGCTGGAGCGCGGCTACGGCGCTGTCCTGGCGGAGGCACGGTCATGACCCCCGCCGTCGTCTCGCTCAGGCCCGGACGGGCCCCGGCCCGGCGCATGGCGTCCCTGGCGGCCGCCGGGCGGTTGCTGCGCCTGGAGCTGAAGCGCAACGTGGTGCCGTACGTGCTGCCGCTGCTGGCGGCGGTGTTCTATTTCGACACGTTCCGCACCGCGGACGGGTACCCGCCCGTCTGGACCGTGCGCGCGTCGGTGATCGGCGATCACATGCTGTTCGAGTTCTGCGCGTTCGCCGGCGGGATGGCCGCCTGGGCGGGCTCGCGGGAACGCCGCCGCAAGGCTCTCGACCTGGTCGCGAGCACCCCTCGCGCGGTGTGGGCGCGGCTGAGCGTCACCCTGGCGGGGACGCTGGGCTGGCTGCTGCTGGCGTTCCTGGCCGGGGTCGCCGCGATCTACATCCCGACCGCGCTGCAGGCGACCTGGGGCGGGCCCCCGCTGTGGCCGGTGTTCGCCGGCGCGGCCGGCGTGATAGTGGTGACCATCATCGGGTTCGCCTGCGGCGTCTTCTTTCCCGGGCGGTTCACCGCGCCGCTGGTGGCGATCGGCCTGCTCGTGCTCTACCAGGCCGGGTTCCGCGAGGCACTGGGCGTCACGGCTTCGCCGGGCACGGACGCGCTGCTGTCGCCGGCCAGCGCCGTGCCCGCTGTCGACGCGGGCGTCTACCAGCACGTCGCGCCGGACGTGCCGATCACGCAGGTCATGTTCATGGGCGGGATCGCGGTCGCGCTGCTCGGCGTGCTCGCCCTGGCGGCGGCGCTGCGTCAGCGGGCGTCGGCCCGCGGCCGTATCTCGCTGCGCGCCTGGCCGGCCCGCGGTGACAACTGGCTGCTCCGCACGGTCGCGGTCGTCCTGGTCGCGGCGGGTGTCGCCGCGTCGTGGACCGCTTACTCGCTCGCCGGGACCGCGAAGCTGACCGCCACCGGCTGGGAGATCCCGGCGCTGCACGACGCGGCCCGCGATCGGCCGGTCCCGTTCGTCCCCGACTGCAGGTCCGCGCCCGGAGGATTCCAGGTGTGCGTCCACCCGGCGTTCAGCGGTTACCTCGGTGACGTGGCGGCGGCCCTTGACCCGGTGGCGGCCGAGATCGCCGGCTTGCCCGGCGCGCCGGTCCGCGCGGAGCAGGTGGCGAGCGTGGGTACGTGGCCCCACGGCTACGGGCCGAGCCACACCGTCGGCAACCCGCCGGTGCTCGCGTACAGCGGGGAAGAGGTCGGCGACTTGTTCGGGGTGTTCTGGGGAATCCCGGCCGGCGCCTGGCCGGACTGGCGCGCCGGATTCCAGCAGGGTCTCCTCGACCCGTTCCTCACGGAACCGCCGCATTCGGCGGCCGCGGCGCGAACCGGGCCCACGCCGCTCGGCGCGGCGCAGCAGGCGGTGGAGGACGGGCTGATGATCGCGGCCGGCTCGCAGCCCCCGCTGCGCATCGGTCAGCACGGTCATTCCGGCGGTCCGTCACAAGCGCAGATCATCGCCGCCGCCTCGCGGTTCGCGTCGCTGCCCGCCAGTGCGCGGCACGCCTGGCTGGCGGCCCACCTGGCCGCCTTGCGGGCCGGCACGATCACAGCGGCCCAGATCCCGTGATCGCCGCCGCAGCGGCGCTGAGGCCCGCCCCGGCCCGGACGGCCGGGGCGGGCCGGGCAGGCGTCCGGCTGGCCTGGCTGCACGTGCGCAGCCGCCGCGTCCCGGCCGGGATCCTCGCGCTCGCCCTGTGCGGCGGCGTGCTGCGCGCAGCGCTGCACTGGCACTGGGCGTTCAGCTCCGGCCCGTACGCGCAGCAGATCCCGATGATCATCGAGGCGGGCGCGGCGGCGGTGATCGCGGTGACCTCGCACAGCCCGTTCGGCGAAACGGAACGGGCCACCGGCCGCTGGCTACCGTACCTGCGCCTATTCGCGGCGGCCGGGATGTGCGGGCTGGCGATAGCGCTGCTTCAGCTGGGTGCCGCCGGGGAGAGCCTCAACCAGGGCATCTTGGTGCTCGCCAGGAACGTCACCGGGATCACCGGCATCGGGCTGCTGTGCTCGCTGGTCACCGGCGGCCTGCTCGCCTGG
>DASYGP010000091.1:0-3306 GCA_035999615.1 Mycobacteriales bacterium | reverse complement strand
CCACGGCTGGACCCAGCAGGCCGTCGCCGCGCGCCTGGCCCAGCTCACCGGCCACGAACTGCCGCAAGCCTCCATCTCGGCGATGGAACGCGGCTTCGACGGCGACCGGCGCCGCCGCTTCGACGCCCACGAGCTCTACCTTCTCTCGGTCGTGTTCGACGTGCCGATCACCTACTTCTTCCTGCCCCCGGCCGAGCCCGGCCTAGGCGTACTCGCCGACACCGGCCGGCCCATCGCCGAGCTCTACCCCACCCTGCTCGGCCTCGAGCACCAACTCCCCGCCCTAGACGAGCGGCTTACCGACATCGGCCTGGCCGACCCGGCCGGCAGCAACCAGGCCCTCGCCACCATCTTCGGCGCCGACCACGCCGCCGGGAACTGGCACCAGCACTTCCGCACCTGGCGCAAAAGGCGGCTCCTGGCGATCGAACGGCACTACGGCGACCGGCTCGATGAAATCGCCGAGTTCTTCGCCGTCTTCGCCGCCGAGATCAAAGCCACCGGACCGCAGAGCTACCTGCAGATGAAAGCCCACCGCGACGGCGAAGACGTCCTACCGGCCGACGCGCAACCGGAGGAGGCCTAACTGGCCGTAGGTCGTGTCAAGTGTCCGGCCGGGCGTGGTTGATGGCCCCGCGTCGCGGGGCATGTCTTTGATCTTGACCGGGTGGTGGTGGGTGTAGGGGTGCCGGGCGTCCACGTTGACCTATGCGAGCTCACCCCGGGTGCGGGTGGTTCAGCTGGCTTCGTTCGGACTGCCGCTCATGGCGAAGGACCCGGGCGCCAAGTTAGAAGCGACGTAACACCTCGCGGTGTCCGCCATAACCCCAGCGGCGTCTATCCGGGTCCTTCGTCCCCCCGAGCCTGCCACGGCCGGCCGGAGTTGTGAAGGACCTCCGGCTACTCCTCTCGCGCCCAGCGGGCGCCGTCGTAGCTGCCTTGGTCACGGATCAGGGCCCAGGCGATCCGGTTCGCCCGGTGCGCCATCGCGCAGGCGATGACCCCACCCTTCTTTCCCCGATCGGTCAGGGTGGCGGCGTGGGCCTTCGCTGCCGGGTCGCAAAGCCACAGACCTATGCCGAGGTCGATCAGGGCCCGACGGAGCTCCACGGAGCCTTCCCGGCTGATCTTGCTGTCGCGGCGTTTCCCGGCGGACTCGTACTGGATCGGGTTCAGCCCGGCGCTGCGGTAGACCTGTTTCGGGCTGGTGAACCGGCTCGGATCACCGAGGGCCCCGCCGTAGTTCCCGACCCGAACAGGCCCCCAGCCGGGAACGGTCAGCAGCGGACAGAACGGGCTGTCGGGCAGCAGCCGGGCCAGTTCGGTACTCGCCGCGTCGATCTGGGTGTCGAGGTCACCCAGGAGCACCAGATCAGCGGCGAGCACCGCCCGGGCGACCGCGGCGTCACGGGTCGTCAACGCGTCCCGGGCGGCTGCAACCAGCTTGTCCGCAGTAGGTTTCCGGATCTGCAGGCCACGCGCCCCGCCGAAGGTGATGAACCTGGAGCTACCCAGCGCGGCGAGTCGGGCCGGGTCAGCGAACTCCGCCGCGACGAGGCGACCAACCTTCGTGCCGAGCACATCGGACAGCGCGCGGGTCAGGCCGGGGAAACTGCGATCCAACTGGCCGAGCAGCTGCGTCTTGAGCGCAGTGCGGATCTGCACCCGGCTAGTGCGGTGCGCCGACCACGCCTTCAACTCCCCGAACACCAGCCCCGCCCCGCCACCGCGCAGGTTGCCCTGACCGGCGAGCACCAGCTCAGTCATCGCCCGCAGATCGATCGCATCAGTTTTGATCGTCCGCTTCCCCAACACCTTCCGCTGCTCGCCGACCTGCCCCGGATTCAGCTCCAGCATCTCCCACCCCGCCGGCCACAACACCGAATCCAGCAGCGGTCGGTGGTAGTGACCAGCAGCCTCGATCCCGATCTTCACCGCCGCGCCGGCGGGCAGCACCCGAACAATCTCCGCCACCATCCGGCGGACCGCCGGTGCGGTCATCGCCCGACCCAGCTGCGCCGTGGACAAAACCTTCCGCGTGGCATCGGTCACCGAGAACGCGAACTCGTTCTTCCCGACATCGATCGCGACAACGACCGTGGACGATGTCACCGGGATAGCCCTGCCCATGAACCCACCTCCGGGGAAACGGCGAAGACCAGGCGCGCAAACGCCAAGACCTTCACTCAGGAACCAGACGGTCCCTTCCAAGCACCTCCGGAGGTGTCCATGAAGGAGACACCCCGATCTATATCAACGGCGATGCGCGGATCGGTGCTGAAAAAAGGCGACCACTGGTACGTCAAAATCGAGCTCGACCCCGACCCGGGCACCGGCCGGCGCCGGCAAAAATGGCACTCCGGGTACCGCACCAAACGGGACGCCGAACGCGCCCGCATCGAACTGCTCTCCAAGGTGGACCGCGGCGAGTACGTGCCTCCCTCCCAGCAAACCGTCGCCGAGTTCTTCACCGACTGGCTGACCGCCATCCAAGCCACCGTGCGGCCCTCCACCATCGACTCCTACCGGCGCAACGTGCACCTGCACGTGATCGCCCACATCGGCTCCCCGCGGCTCAGCAGAGTCGACGCCGGGGTCCTCAACGGCCTCTACGCCACCCTGCTGGTCGCCGGCCGCAGACCGTCCTCCCGCAAAGGCGCCGGCTACCCAGACGCCATCGTCATCCGCGCCCACGCCCTACGTGAACAGGCCCTGTCCCTGGCCGAAACCGCGAAACAGCTCCGCTCGGAGCTACCTGACGCCGCGAACATCAGTAAGGACACCCTCGCGTCACTACTGCGACGCGCTACGGCAGACCCACCTGCATCGTCGACCGGCCTGGATCCGCGGACGGTTGCCTACATCCACACGATCATCCACCGCGCCTGCAAAGATGCCGTCCGGTGGGGCCGGCTGGCCCGCAACCCGGCCGACGCCGCGGATCCCCCGCGGGCCATACGCAAGACCGGCCGCGTCCAGGCCTGGGATGCTGACACCCTTCGTGGCTTCCTCGACATCTCGAGGATCGAGGGTGATCGTCGGCATGCGCTGTGGGTGGTTCTCGCCACCACCGGCCTGCGCCGCGGTGAGGCTCTCGGTCTTCGCTGGAGCGATGTCGACCTCGACGCCGCGCGAATCCGCATCGTGCAAACGGTTATCCAGATTCGCAGCACCGTGTCGATAGGCGAACCGAAAACTGCCAGCGGCCGACGCTCGGTGAAAATCGACCGCGCGACGATCGGTGTTCTTCGCGCTCACCGGCAGCGCACCAATTCAGAGCGCCTGCTCGTCGGCCCCGACTTCAAC
>DASYGP010000021.1:0-20105 GCA_035999615.1 Mycobacteriales bacterium | reverse complement strand
CGCTGCTGCAGGCCAACGACCGGGGCATGGTCACCGGCGGCAAGGGCTACGCCCTGTTCCTAGAAGCACCGGCTGCCCAGTGGAACGCCGACCAGCCACTGTTGCAAGGCTTCTACAGCACCTTCCAGCCCTAACCGGCGGCCGGCCAAGCTGGCGTTTAGGGTCGGCGGCGTGGCTCATGAACATCACGGCGCGGCCCGGTTCTGCCCCGCCTGCGGTACCCCGCTGACCTGGACCGACGCTCCCCAGCCGCGGCAGGTCTGCACCGGCTGCGGGCGCTTCCACCACCGCGACCCCAAGGTCGGCGTCGGGGTGGTGATCATCGACGGGGACGACCGGCTGCTGCTGGTCCGCCGCGGCATGGAACCAGGCCTGGGCCGGTGGGCGCTCCCCGCCGGCTACCTCGACGCCGGCGAGGACCCGCGCGCCGCCGCCGCGCGGGAAGCGTTGGAGGAGACCGGCCTGGAGGTCAGCGTCGGAGCCATCATCGACGTCTATCCCGGCGCCAAGGGCGCCGACGCCTCGATCTTCCTGTCCTTCGAAGCGGAGATCGTCGGGGGCACCCTGTGCGCCGGCGACGACGCCGACGAGGCGGCCTTCTTCCCCCGCGCGCAGCTGCCTGATCTGGTCTTCGACAGCACCCACGCGGCGGCCGCCCGGCTGGGAGCTAGCGCCGGCGTCGCCAGACCGCGATAAGCGCGAACACGCCGGCCAGGCCGGCGAGAGCCGGGGCCAGCCGCTTGAGCACCGGCATCCCGGCGGTGCCCAACAGGTCGATCGGCTCCGCCGGCCGGCGCGGCGCGGCCGCAGTGATCGGCGGGGCCGCTGCACCGGGCCCAGCCGCCGGTGCCGACGCCGAGCCTGCGCCGCTGGGACCGGCCGAGCCGTTCGGGTTGGCTCCATCGGGGAAGCCCGTACCAGCAGGTTCTTCGGTCGGAACCTGGGCAGCTTGCGGCGCCTTCGGGGAGATCTCCTCGGCCAGACACGCAGCGAACTGATCCACCAGCTTGCCGCTGACATCGGCCAGCACGCCCCGGCCGAACTGCGCCGGCTTGCCGGTCACCGCCAGGTCGGTCTCCACCTGCACCTCGGTCGCGCCGTCCCGTTCGTGCAGCCGGGCGGTGATCGTCGCCTTCGCCGTCCCGGTCCCCCGGGTCTCCTTACCGGTCGCCTCGATCACCGCGACCCGCGCCGCCTCATCCTTCGACCGGAAGCTGGCCTTCCCGCCGTAGGTCAGGTTGATCGGGCCCACCTTCACCTTGACGGTGCCGGTGAAGCTGTCGCCGTCCTGCCCGGTCAGGGTCGCGCCGGGCATGCACGGGGCGATCCGCTCGACGTCGAGCAGCACCTGCCACGCGACATCCGCGGTGACCGGCACGGTGAACCGGTTCTCGAGCTTCATCGGGTCTCCTCCAGGAGTGCGTCAAGGTCATCAGGAGTATCCACATCGACCGGGTCACCGGTGCCATCGCACGGTACGACGGTCACCAATTCCGGGTGCGCCCGCAGCCAGCCGCGCGCCCCGACATCCCCGACCGCGGCCTGTGCCACCTCGGCCCAGATCGCGCGGGTGAGCAGCACCGGGTTGCGTGGCCGGCCGGCATAGCCGGCGACCGCCGCCACCGCACCCGCCTGCCAGGCGGCGCGCAGCCGCTGCAGCGCCGGTACCCCGATCAGCGGCTGATCGGCCAGCGCCACGATCACGGCCTGCGCGGCGCTGGCCGTGGCGGCGGCCAGGCCCGCGCGCAGCGACGCGCCCATCCCCTGCGCCCAGTCCTCGGCCAGCACCGGCACGGCGCCGGCGAGATCCGCGCGGGCGTGTACCTCCCCGGCGCTGGCCCCGAGCACCGCCCAGACCGGCTGGCAGCCGCCGGCGGCGAGCAGGCGTACGGCCCGTTCGACCAGCAGCTCACCGCGAAAGGGCACCAGCGCCTTCGGCTGGCCGAACCTGCTCCCCGCCCCGGCCGCCAGCACGATGCCGGCGAGCCCGTGGCCGGCTAGCCCGGGTGCAGCGGGCGACAGGCCGGAGCCGGTCACGCCGTGACCGGTCGCCGGCGCTCGGTGTGGATCGCGCCGGGGACCTGGGTGAGCGGCAGGCCGCTGCCGCCCCACCGCAGCTGGATGAGTTCCGCGGCGATCGACACCGCGGTCTCCTCCGGGGTGCGGGCGCCGATGTCCAGCCCGACCGGGGAACGCAGCCGGGCCAACTCGTCCTCGGTCAGTCCCCGCTCGCGCAACCGGTCCATCCGGTCATCGTGGGTACGCCGGCTCCCCATCGCGCCGATGTACGCCGCCGGGGAGCGCAGCGCGAGCTCCAGCAGCGGTACGTCGAACTTGGGGTCGTGGGTGAGCACACAGATCACGGTGCGTTCATCCAGCTCGGTGCCGGCCAGGTAATCGTGCGGCCACGCGCAGATCACCTCATGCGCCTCCGGGAAGCGGCGGGCGGTCGCGAATACCGGCCGGGCGTCGCACACGGTCACCCGGTAGCCGAGGAACACGCCCAGCCGGGCCACGGCGGCGGCGAAGTCGATCGCCCCGAAGACCAGCATCCTCGGCGGCGGGGTGAACGACTGCACGAACACCGCGACCTCATCGAGGCGCCGCTCGCCGTGGGAGCCGTAGTGCCGGGTGCCCGTCTGGCCAGCCGCCAGCAACCCGCGCGCATCCGCGCTGACCGCCACCAGCAACCCCTCGTTGCCCAGCTCACCGGACATCGAGTCGGCCCGGACGACCAGCTGCGCGCCCAGCGGCGCCGGGCCGCTGACCACCGTCGCCAGGGCGACCGGCTCCTCCCGGTCCAGCGCGTCGAGCACCTCGGTCAGTAGTTCCAGCCCGGCCGCATCCACCCGCTGCACCAGCACGTCGAGCACCCCGCCGCAGGTCAGCCCGACGGCGAACGCCTCGTCATCGCTGATCCCGTACGTCTCGAGGACCGGGGTGCCGGAATCGAGCACCAACTCGGCGGCGCTGTACACCGCCCCCTCCACGCAGCCGCCCGACAGGCTGCCCAGGGCGGCGCCATCCAGGTCGACCGCCATCACCGCGCCGGCGGGACGCGGCGAGCTGCCGGTGACGGCCACCGTCGTGGCCAGCGCGAACGGGCGCCCGGCGGCGACCAACGCCCGCAGGCCGGCGGCCACATCACGCATCTGCACTCACCACCTTTTCCGAGCAGGTCTCAGCCGCGTCAACGCGCCCGCCGGGCGATTCATTCGCGGTGGGCTGGTCAGCCATCGGCGCTCACCCGGCCCGCCCCGCCGGCTCCCGCATCGGGCCGTGCGCCCGGCCCAGGACGACGGCGGCCAGGTGCTCCAGCGCGGCCAGGCTGTGTCCCTCCAGGAAATCGTCAATGTGCGGCAGCGCCGCAGCCATCCCGCCGGCGACCGGGGCGAAGCCGGGCGCGGCCTTGCGCGGGTTGGACCACACCACCCGGTGGGCGAGGCGCTGCAACCGGGCGACCTGCTCGCCGAGCAGCTCCGGCTCGCCGCGTTCCCAGCCATCGGAGAGCATCACCACCACCGCGCCCCGGGCCAGCCCGCGCTGCCCCCACCGGTCCAGAAACTCCTTGAGCAGCACCCCCAGCCGGGTCCCCCCGCCGGCATCCGGCAGCGCCTCGGCCACCGCGGTCATCGCCTGATCGGGATCCCGATGCCGCATCTCGCGGGTGACCCGGGACAGCCGGGTGCCCAGCGCGAACACCTCGGTCGGGGCCTGCCCGCGGCGCGCGGCGGCGTGCGCGAAGCGCAGCAACGCGTCGGCGTACAGGTCCATCGATCCGCTCACGTCGACCAGCAGCACGACCCGGCGCGGGCGGCGGACCGCGCGCTGATGGTGCAGCCGGGTCGGCTCACCGCCGGCCTGCAACCAGGCCCGGACGGTCCGACCCCCGTCCACCGCCCCGCGCGGGGCGGGGCGGCGCCGGCGGCTGCGTCGGGTCTCCCCCGGCAACGCCAGCTGGGCCAGCAGCAGCCGCAGCTGCTCCCGCTCGGCACCGCTGAGGGTCGCGATGTCCCGGTGGCGCAGCACTTCCACGTCGCTGGCGGCGGCCGAGGCGGTCGGCGTACCGCCCTCCTCGGGCCCCTCGTCCGCGGCCGGGTTGGTGCCACTCGCGACGAGGCGGAGCTGCGGCCGGGTCAGCACCCGCCGGCGCGACACCGACGAGGGCCGGTCCCCGAAGTAGGCGGCGAACACCCGGTCGTAGCGCTCCAGGTCGTCGTGGTTGGCGCACAGCGTCACCCGGCCGGCCCAGTACACGTCGACCCGCGACGCCGCGTCGAGGGTCGACAGGGCCAGGACCGCCGTGTGGACCCGGTCCGGGGTGGCGGCGACGCCGGCCGCGCGAAGCGTCCGGGCCAGGCCCACCACGCTGTCGACCCCGTCATACCGCGGGACGGCCTCGGTGCCGACCCCGCCGGGTGGTTCAGGCACCGCTGACCGCCTGCGCGATCATCGCCCCGACGTCCAGGCGCCGGGCCCGCTCCTGATCCTCCCGGTATTTCAGCACCGCCCCCAGCGTCGCGATGGCGGTATCCGGGTCGAGCCGTTCCGCGCCGAGGGCGACCAGCGCCAGCGTCCAGTCGATGGATTCGGCCACGCCCGGCGGCTTGGTCAGGTCCTCCCCGCGCAGCACCTGGACGGCGGAGGCGACCTGCCGGGCCAGCCGTTCGGACGCCTCCGGCGCCCGCTCCCGGATGATCGCCACCTCCCGGTCGAAGCCGGGGTGCTCCACCCAGTGATACAGACAGCGCCGCTTCAACGCGTCGTGCACCTCCCGGGTCCGGTTGGAGGTCAGCACCGCCACCGGCGGGACCGCCGCCCGGATCGTGCCGAGCTCGGGCACGGTGACCGTGTAGTCGGACAGCACCTCGAGCAGGAAGGCCTCGAACTCGTCGTCGGCGCGGTCCACCTCGTCGACGAGCAGCACGCAGGGGCTGGTTTCCAAGGCCGCGAGCAGCGGCCGGGCCAGCAGGAACCGGCGGCTGTAGACCTCGCCTTCCAGCCGTTCGACCGCGGCGGGATCCCCGCCGGCCCCGGCGGCTTCCGCCGCCCGCAGGTGCAGCAACTGCCGGGGGAAGTCCCAGTCGTACAGCGCCTGGGAGGCGTCGATCCCCTCGTAGCACTGCAGCCGCAGCAGCGTCGCCCCGAGGACGTCGGCGATCGCGCTGGCCAGCGACGTCTTGCCGACCCCGGCCTCGCCCTCGAGGAACAGCGGTCGACCGAGCGCCAGCGACAGGTACGCCGCGGTGGCGAGCCCGCCGTCGGCGAGGTAACCGACCTCGCCGAGGCGGCGACCGAGTTCGGCGGGGCTGGTGACCCCTGCGGGCAGCAGCCCCGGCACCTAGCCCACCCCGGCGGCCCGCAAGACCGCCCGCCGGGTCAGCACCTGCGCCAGATGGGTCCGGTAATCGGCCTGGCCGCTGAGGTCCGAGGGAGGTGTGGTGCCATCCGCGGCGTGTGCGGCGGCCGCGGCCACCGCACCCGGCTCGGCGGGGACGCCGACCAGCGCCTGCTCGACAGCCCGGGCCCGGACCGGGGTCGAGCCCATGTTGGTCAGCCCGACCCGGGCCTCGGCGATCGCGCCGTTGTCCCGGCGGACCGCGGCGGCGACCCCGACGATGGCCCAGGCCTGCGCCACCCGGTTGAACTTCTCGTAGTGCACGCCCCAGTCGCCGGCCAGCTTCGGCAGCCGGACCTCGACCAGCACCTCATCGGGGCCGATCGCGGTCTGCAGGTAGTCCACGAAGAACTCCCCGGCCGGGATGGACCGCCGCCCCCCGGGGCCTTCGACGACCAGCGTGGCGTCCAGCGCCACCGCCACCGCCGCGAGGTCCCCGGCCGGGTCGGCGTGCGCCAGCGACCCGCCGAAGGTGCCCCGGTGCCGCACGGCCGGGTCGGCGACGGTCGCCGTCGCCGCGGCCACCAGCGCCGCGTGCTCCCGGACCAGCGGATCGGCGAGGACATCGACGTGCCGGGTCATCGCGCCGATCACGATCGCGTCGCCGTCCTCCCGGACCCCGCGCATCTCGCTGACCTTGCGCAGGTCCACGAGTGTCGAGGGGTAGGCCAGGCGCAGCCGCAGTACCGGCAGCAGGCTCTGCCCGCCGGCCAGGATCTTGGCGTCCTCGCCGGCCGCGGTCAGCGCCGACAGCACATCGGCCACGCTGTCGGGGGCCACGTAGTCAACGCTGGCGGGGATCACTGTGCACCTCCGGTAGCGGAACCTGCCGTTGCACTTTCCTGTAAGGCCCGCCAGATGCGTTCAGGGGTGGCCGGCATCCGGATGTCGTTGATGCCGGAAGGCCGGAGCGCGTCGACGATCGCGTTGATCACCGCGGGGGTGGAGGCGATGCAGCCGGCCTCCCCCACGCCCTTGACCCCGAGCGGATTGCTGGTCGCGCGGGTCTCGGTGCGGTCGGTGATGAACGTCGGCAGGTCGGCCGCGCTGGGAATCAGATAGTCGACCATGGTGCCGGTGAGCAGGTTGCCCTCGGCGTCATAGACGCAGTCCTCGTAGAGGGCCTGCGCGATGCCCTGAGCCAGGCCGCCGTGGATCTGCCCCTCGACGATCAGCGGGTTGACGACGGCGCCGACGTCATCGACGCAGACGTACTTGCGAATCTTGGATTGGCCGGTCTCGGTGTCCACCTCCATCGCGCACAGGTGGGTTCCGTGCGGGAAGGAGAAGTTCTCCGGGTCGAACACGTAGTCCGAGTCCAGCGTCGGCTCCATCCCGTCCGGCAGGTTGTGCGCGGCGAACGTCGCGAGCGCGACGTCCTGGATGGTGGTCTTGGCTTCCGGTGAGCCCTTCACCGAGAAGGTGCCGGCCTTGAACTCCACGTCGGATTCGGCCGCTTCCAGCAGGTGCGCGGCGACCCGGCGGGCCTTCTCGATCACCTTGCCGGCGGCGTGGTGCACCGCGACCCCGCCGACGACCAGGGACCGTGACCCATAGGTGTCCATCCCCTTCGGGCTGGAGTCGGTGTCCCCGTGGATCACCTCGACGTCCTCGAACGGCACGCCGAGCGCGTCGGCGGCGATCTGGCTCCAGGACGTGACGTGGCCCTGGCCGTGCGGGCTGGTGCCGGTCACGACTTCCACCTTGCCGGTGGGCAGCATCCGGATGCTGGCGGCCTCCCAGCCGCCGGCGCCGTAGGACAGCGACCCCAGCACCCGGCTCGGCGCGATGCCGCACATCTCGGTGAAGGTCGAAATGCCCAGGCCCAGCTGGATCGGGTCCTTGCGTTCGCGCCGCTCGGCCTGCTCGCGGCGCAGCCCGTCGTAGTCGAACAGGCCCATCGCCTTCTCGGTCGCCGCCTCGTAGTTCCCCGAGTCATAGGTCAACCCACAAATGGTGTCGTACGGGAACTCCTCGTGCTTGATCCAGTTCTGCTTGCGCAGCTCCATCGGCTCCCGGCCGAGCTCGTGCGCCAGCTCGTCGATGATCCGCTCGATGGCGTAGGTGGCCTCCGGCCGGCCGGCGCCCCGGTAGGCATCGGTCGGCGTCTTGGTGGTGAACACCCCGGTGCAGTGGAAGGAGTAGGCCTCCATCTTGTAGATCGCCGGGAACATGAACGCCCCCAGGATCGGCACGCCGGCGGTCAGCAGCTGCAGGTAGGCCCCCATGTCGGCGAGCAGGTCCACCTTCAGGCCGAGGATCTGGCCGGCGGAGGTGGCGGCGATCTCGATGTCCTGGATCTGGTCCCGGCCGTGGGTGGTGGTCTGGAAACCCTCGCTGCGCGATTCGGTCCACTTCACTGGCCGGCCGAGCTTGCGGGCCAGGATGAGGGCGATGACTTCCTCGGCGTACACGTTGAGCTTGGAGCCGAAGCCGCCGCCGACATCCGGCGCGATCACCCGAAGCTTGTGCTCCGGGATCCCGGTCGTCAGGGCCAGCATCACCCGCAGGATGTGCGGAATCTGGGTGGCGGAGTAGATGGTGTATTCGTCGGCGGCCGCGATCGGGGCGACAACGACGGCGCGCGGCTCCATTGCGGTCGGGATCAGCCGCTGCTGGATGAACCGGCGCTTGAGCACCACGTCGGCCTTGGCCTTCACCGCCTCGTAGTCCCCGGCCGCGAACGGCCAGTCATAGCAGCGGTTGGTGCCCTTCTCGCTGTGCACCAGCGGGGAGCCATCGGCGAGCGCGGCCTCCAGGTCGGTCACCGGCGGCAACGGCTCGTACTCGACCTCGATCGCCTCCAGCGCGTCCGCGGCCGAATACCGGTCCCGCGTGACGACGACGGCAACCGCGTCTCCCACGTAACGCACCTCGTCGACGGCCAGCGGCGGGTGCGCCGGGCTGACCATGTCCGGGGTGACCGTCCAGGCGTTCGGCAGCGACCCCAGCTCGCCGGCCAGCTCCGCCCCGGTGAACGCGGCGATCACCCCGGGCAGCTCGCGGGCGGCGGCCACGTCGATCCGGGTGATCTTGGCGTGCGCCATCGGGCTGCGCAGCAACGCGAAGTGCAGCAGCCCCGGCAGGGTGATGTTGTCGGTCCACGTCGTCTGGCCGGTGATCAGCTTCGCGTCCTCCTTGCGGCGGCGCGAGCGACCCATCTCCTTCGTCCCGTCCGGGCCGGACTGCAGATCGGAGTCGGCGATCTTTTCGGCGATCTGGCCGGTATCGACCATCTGGCCGGCATCGGTCTCGGTCATGCCCCCACCCCCACCGTCGACTTGGCCTGCCCGGCACCGGCGCCCCGCATCTCGGCGGCCGCCGCGAGCACGGCCCGCACGATGTTCACATAGCCGGTACAGCGGCAGAGGTTGCCCTCCAGGCCGTGCCGTACCTCATCTTCGGTGGGGTCCGGGTTGTTGTTCAGCAGGTCCACCGCGGCCAGGACCATCCCCGGGGTGCAGTAGCCGCACTGCAGGCCGTGGTGTTCCTGGAAGGCCTTCTGCACCGGGTGCCAGGTCTTGTCCTCGGCGAGGCCCTGAATGGTGGTGATCTGCGCCTGGTCGGCCTGGACCGCCAGCACCGAGCAGGACTTCACGCTCTCCCCGTCCAGGAGCACCGTGCAGGCCCCGCAGTTGGAGGTGTCGCAGCCGATCGGCGTGCCGACCCGGCCGAGCGTGTCGCGCAGGTGGTGGACCAGCAGCCGTCTCGCCTCGACGTCATCCTCGTAGGTGACCCCGTCGACTTTCATGCTGACTCGCGTCATAGCCGCCTCTTTCGCCGATGTGACCAGGCTCACAGGCCGACCCTAATCACCTCTCGCCGTTCGCGACACTCGAAGATGCGCGGGGACCCGACCAGTGCCTACGCTGTTACGGGTGCAGACCACTCAGGGCCCCGTCACCGACCGGCTGGGCCGGCCGGTGCGCGACCTGCGCCTGTCGGTCACCGACCGCTGCAATTTCCGCTGCCCCTACTGCATGCCGCGGGACCTGTTCGGTGTCGATCACGTCTTCCTGCCCCGCGAGCAGATCCTCAGCTACGAAGAGCTGGCCCGGTTGGTCCGGGTGTTCGCCGGTCTCGGGGTGTCGAAGGTACGGCTGACCGGCGGCGAGCCGCTGCTGCGCCGGGACCTGGAGACGCTGGTGACGATGGTCGCCCAGACCCCCGGGATCACCGACGTGGCGCTGACCACCAACGGCTCCCTGCTGGCCAAGCGGGCGGCCGGGTTGCGGGCCGCGGGACTGTCCCGGGTGACCGTGAGCCTGGACAGCCTCGACCCGGCGGTGTTCACCGCGATGGCCGACACCCCGATCCCGCTGTCTGCGGTGCTGGCCGGGTTGCAGGCCGCCCGGGACGTCGGGCTCGCCCCCGTGAAGATCAACACGGTGGTGCGGCGCGGCGTGAACGACGCCGGGATCGTGGAGCTGGCCGATTACGCCCGGGCCGGCGGTCATGTGCTCCGGTTCATCGAGTACATGGACGTCGGGGCGACGAACGGCTGGTTGAACAGCGAGGTCGTCCCCGCGCAGGAGATCCTCGACCGGATCGCGGCCGTCTACCCGCTCGAACCGGTCGCGCCCGCCGGCCGGGGAGAGGTCGCCCGGCGGTGGCGGTACGTCGACGGGGCCGGGGAGATCGGCGTCATCGCCTCGGTCAGCCAGCCGTTCTGCACCGACTGCACCCGGGCCCGGGTCACCGCCGCCGGGGAGCTGTTCACCTGCCTGTTCGCGACCCGCGGCCGGGACCTGCGGGCGCTGCTGCGCGGCGGGGCCTCCGACGCGGAGCTGACCACCGCGATCGGCGGGATCTGGGTGGACCGGGCCGACCGGTACTCCGAGCTACGCGGGCAGGGCGCCACCGACGAGCCCCGGCCGGAAATGTCGTATCTAGGCGGGTAGGCGCGGCCGGGCCGGTGCGGCGGCGGGCGCGGGCGCCCGGCCGCGCGGCTCAGTTCAGCTTGCGGGTGCCCGCGGGCAGGCCACCGCCGGCGTACACATCCGCGGCGAGCCCGGCCAGCGCGGTGAGCGCGGCGTTCTGGCTCCACGGCCCGTAGGACACCCGGGCCACGCCGAGCCGCTGCAGGGTGTCGAGGCGCAGCGAGCCGGGCACGCCGATGACGTTCACCCGCTGCGGGCCCAGAGCCTCGACCAACCGGGTCACGGTGGGTTCATCAAGCCGGCCGGGCACGAAGAAGCTCGCCGCGCCGGCGGCCAAGTACGCGCGGCCGCGCTCGATGGCGTCGGCGAGGACCGCGGCCGGGTCCTTGTCGCCGGCCCGGAGGAACGCGTCGGTGCGGGCGTTCAGCACGAACGGCACCCCCGCCCGTTCCCCGGCGGCGACGGCGGCCTCGACCGCGCGGACCGCGTCCGGCAGCGGCCGGAGCTGATCTTCCAGGTTCGCCCCGACGATCCCCACGTCGATGGCCCGGCGGACGGTGTCACCCGCGTCGCCGTAGCCCGCCTCCAGGTCGGCGGTGACCGGCAGGTCCACCGCGGCCGCGATCCGGCCCACCGTGGTGAACATCAGATCGCGCGGGATGGCCTCGCCGTCGGGATAGCCATGCGCCGCGGCGATCGAATGGCTGGCGGTGGCCAGCGCCCGGGTGCCGGGCACATCGGCGACCACCCGCGCCGTGATCACGTCCCAGACGTTCACCAGCAGCAGCAGTTCGGGTGCCGCGTGCAGCCGGCGCAGCTCGGTGGCCTTCTCGGCGGTGGAGGACATCGGGCCAACCTAGCCAGCTCCGCGCCGTTTACGTTGGGCGGTGATGCTCGGGCCACCATGGGCGTCCACGAGCAGGAGGGGGACCACATGTTCCAGCGGATCGCGGTGATCAACCGGGGTGAGCCCGCGGTCCGGCTGATCCGCGCCGTCCGCGAACTCAACGAACAGCATCGTTACGGCATCCGGGTGATCGCCCTGCACACCGCCGCCGAGCGCACCGCGACCTTCGTCCGCGCCGCGGACGAGGCGGTGACGCTGCGCGCCAGCGGGGGCACCAGTCCGTATCTCGATCACGCCGAGCTCGCCCGCGCGATGCGGGTCAGCCGAGCCGACGCGGCCTGGGTGGGTTGGGGTTTCGTGGCCGAGGACCCCGCCTTCGCCGAACTGTGCGCCGGCCTCCGGGTGGTGTTCATCGGACCGCCGCCCGCGTCGATGCGCCGGCTCGGCGACAAAATCGAGGCCAAGCATCTCGCGGAGCAAACCGGCGTCCCGGTCGCGCCGTGGAGCCGGGGGCCGGTGCAGGACGTCGAGGACGCCCGGCGGCACGCGACCGCGATCGGCTACCCGCTGATCATCAAGGCCCGCAGCGGCGGCGGGGGCCGCGGCATCCGGATCGTGCGGGCGGCCGCCGAGCTCGAGGAGGCCTTCGCCCGCACCCAGGCCGAGGCGGCCCGCACCTTCGCCGACCCGGTGGTGTTCTTAGAACGGCTGGTGGAGGGCGCCCGGCACATCGAGGTGCAGGTCATCGCCGATCAGCACGGAACCGTGTGGGCGCCCGGGGTCCGCGACTGCTCGGTGCAGCGACGCAACCAGAAGCTGATCGAGGAGTCGAGCTCACCGGCCCTCACCGCGGAGCAGAGCGCCGGACTTCGGGACGGCGCGATGAGCCTGGTCCGGGCCGCGGGCTACGTGGGCGCGGGGACGGTGGAGTTCCTCTATCAGCCGGCCGAGCGGAGCTTCACGTTCCTGGAGGTCAACACCCGGCTGCAGGTCGAGCACCCGGTGACCGAGGCGACGACCGGCCTCGACATCGTCAAGCTGCAGATTCACGTGGCCGCAGGCGGTCGCCTGCTCGGCGAGCCGCCGCGGGAGTTCGGTCACGCGGTGGAGGCCCGGCTGAACGCGGAGGACGCCGAGCAGGACTTCGCGCCGGCCCCTGGCACCGTCTCGCTGCTCGCGTTGCCGGGCGGGCCCGGCGTCCGCGTCGATACCGGGGTCGGCGTCGGCGATGTGATCCCCCCGGACTACGACTCGATGGTGGCGAAGATCATCGCCTGGGGGCGGGACCGGCCCGAGGCGCTGGCCCGGCTGCGCTGCGCGCTGCGGGAGACGACCGTGGTGCTGGCCGGCGGAACCACCACCAAATCGTTCCTGCTGCGGCTGCTGGACACCCCGGAGGTGGTGGCCGGCACCGCGGACACCGGCTGGCTGGACCGGGTCAACCTCGCGGCCGCCGACGGGCCGGGCCGGGACGCGTATGTGGCCCTCATCCGGGTGGCGATCGAGGCGTACGACGGCGAGGACGCGGTGGCGCGGGCCGCGTTCCTCGCCTCCGCCCGGGGCGGCCGGCCGCGGGCCAGCCAGGAGGTCGGCCGCACGGTCGAGCTGGGCTATCAGGGGCAGGTCTACCGGCTGGCCGTGGGGAAAGTCGGCCCGGACCGCTATCGCGTCCAGCTCGACGGGACGCATGTCACCCTCGACGTCGACGTCGATCGGCTCGGGACGATGGAAAGCCGGCTGAGCATCGGCGCGGACCTGTTCCGCGTCGTGGCGGTGGCCGGGCTGACCTCGCATCTGGTGGAGGTCGACGGCACCGCCCATCGGATCACCCGGGACGAGGCCGGCGTGGTCCGCGCCCCGGCGCCCGCCGTGGTCGTCGCGGTCCGGGTCCGCGCCGGCGAGCTGGTCGAAGCAGGGGCGACGGTCGCGGTGCTGGAAAGCATGAAGATGGAGACTCCGGTGCGCGCGCCGCACGCCGGCCGGGTACGCGAGGTCCTCGTCGCGGTCAACTCCCAGGTCGACGCGGGCGCGGCCCTGCTGCGCCTGGACCGGGTCGGCGATCAGGTCGAGGTCGCGCCCAGCGAGCGGGTCCGTTTCCCGCCGGTCGTCGCCGGCGCCACGGAGGCCCGCACCACCGCGGTGTCGATCCTCGCGGCGCTTCGGGCCTCGCTCACCGGCTACGACGTGAGCGCGCAGCGGGGCCGCGAGCTGGTGAGCGCCTACGGCCTGGTCCGCGACCAGCTGCCGGCCGACGACGTGGAGCTGCTGCGCGCGGAACTGGTGGTGCTCACGACCTTCGCCGACCTGTGCGAGCTGTCCCGCAACCGTCCGACCACCGACGAGGAGGAGACCGACGAGCAGGTCCACAGCCCGCGCGAGTACTTCCATTCCTATCTGCATTCGCTGGACCTGGCGCGCGAGGCGTTGCCGGACGGCTTCCGCGCTCGGCTGGCTCGGGTGCTGCTGCATTACGGGGTCAGCGACCTCGCCCCCGGGCCGGCGCTGGAGGAGGCCGTCTACCGCATCTTCCTGGCGCAGCAACGCGCCGGTGAGCAGCTGCCCACTGTCAGCGCCTTCCTCGAACGCTGGCTGACCGTCGAGGAGCTGCCCGCCGGCCCGTCCCGCGCCGACCTGGTGGAGGTGCTGGACCGGCTGGTGGTCGCGACCCAGCTGCGTTTCCCGGCCGTGGGGGATCTCGCCCGCGCCGTCCGGTTCCGCCACTTCGATCAGCCCCTGGTGCAGGCGTCCCGGCAGCGGGCCGTCGCCGAAGCGCAGGCGCAACTCGCCGCGCTGACCGCCGATCCGGACGGCCCGGACCGCCGGCAGCGGATCGCGGCGCTGGTCGCCAGCCCGGAGCCCCTCGTCCGGCTGCTCGCCCCCCGCTTCGGCCGGCCCGGAGATGCCCCCGAGCCGCTGCTCGAAGTCCTCGTCCGCCGCTTCTACCGGGTCCGGCAGCTGCAGGACGTCCGCTCGCTGCGACTCGACGGCCGGCCGTGTGTCACCGGCGAGTTCGAGCTGAACGGGCAGCGGCTGCACCTGATCTCCCTGATGGCCGACGCGGCGGACGTCCCGGCCGCCCTGGCCGCGGTCACGGCACTCGTCGCGGACGGACCCGACCCGGCGACCCTGGTCCTCGACCTGTACCTGTCCTGGCCGGACCGCCCCGCCGTCGCCGATGAGATGGCGGCCGAGCTGCGCGCGATGCTCGCGCCGGTAGCGCCGCTGCAGCGCAGCCGCCGGGTCACCGCCACGGTCTGCCCCGAAACCGGGGACGTCGAGCACTTCACCTTCCGGCCGGCCGCGGACGGCCTGGCCGAAGAGCGGGTCATTCGCGGGATCCATCCGCTGACCTGGCAGCGGCTGAACCTGTGGCGGCTGAAGAACTTCGACGGGGTGCGCCTCCCCGCATCCGATGACACCTACCTGTTCCACGTGGTCGCCCGGGACAACCCAGCGGACGAGCGCCTGATCGCGATGGCCGAGGTGCGGGACGTGACGCCGCTACGCGACGCCGCCGGCGAGATCATCGGATTCCCCGCCGTGGAACGGCTGCTCGTCGCGTGCCTGGACGGGATCCGCCGGGCGCAGGCGCAACGGGGCGCCGGCCGGCGGCTGGACCACAACCGGGTCTTCCTCTACGCCTGGCCCTCCATCGAGCTGCCCCTGTCGAAGGTGGCCAGCTTCGTCCGCGCCACCGCGCCACTGACCGTCGGCGCCGGCCTCGATGAGATCGTGCTGCTCTCGCGGCTGCAGGAGGAGCCCGGTGTCGAGCCGCGGGACGTGGCGGTCCGCTTCTCCTACCGGCCCGGCGCCGGCGTGGGCATGACGGTGACCGACCAGCCGACGCAGCCGCTGCGTCCGCTCGACGCCTACACGCACAAGGTGCTGCGCTCCAGGGCCCGCGGCGCCGTCTACCCCTACGAGCTGGCCCCGCTGCTGGCCGGCCCCGGTGGCACCTTCGTCGAATACGACCTGGACGGGGCCGGCCGGCTGGCACCGGTCGATCGGCCGGCCGGGGAGAACACCGCCGGGATCATCGTGGGCGTCGCCAGCACCCCGACGAGCCGCTACCCGGAAGGGATCAGCCGGGTGGTGCTGCTGGGCGACCCGACCCGGGCGCTCGGCACGGTCGCCGAGCCGGAGTGCGCGCTGATCATCGCCGCGCTCGACCTGGCGCAGGAACGCAGCATGCCGGTCGAGTGGTTCGCGCTGTCCTCCGGCGCCCGGATCGCGATGGACAGCGGCACCGAGAACATGGACTGGGTGGCGCGAGTGCTGCGCCGGCTGATCACCTTCACCCAGGCCGGCGGGGAGGTGAATGTCGTCGTCGCCGGGATCAACGTGGGCGCCCAGCCGTACTGGAACGCCGAGGCCACCATGCTGCTGCACACCAAGGGCATCCTGATCATGACGCCGGACAGCGCGATGGTGCTGACCGGGAAGCACTCGCTGGACTATTCCGGCGGGGTGTCCGCCGAGGATAACTTCGGGATAGGCGGCTACGACCGGGTCATGGGCCCGAACGGGCAGGCCCAGTACTGGGCGCCGAACCTGACCGCCGCCTGCGATCTGCTGTTCGCGCATTACGCGCACAGCTACCTCGCGCCCGGGGAACGCTGGGCTCGCCCGGCTGCCACCGTCGACCCGCGCGAGCGCGACGTGCGGGCCTTCCCGCACCAGCACCCGGCGAGCGAGTTCACCACCGTGGGCGAGATCTTCTCGCCGCTGACCAACCCGGAACGCAAAAAGCCCTTCGACATCCGCACCGTCATGCGCGCGGTCACCGACCAGGACCACCCGGTGCTCGAGCGGTGGGCCGGCATGGCGGACGCGGAGACCAGCGTCGTGTACGACGCGCACCTCGGCGGGCACCCGGTCACCGTGCTGGGCATCGAGTCCCGGCCGATCCCCCGCCGCGGCCAGTTCCCGGCCGACGGCCCGGATCAGTGGACCGCCGGCACCCTGTTCCCGCGCTCGTCGAAGAAGACCGCCCGGGCCATCAATGCCTGCAGCGGAAACCGGCCGCTGGTCGTGCTGGCCAACCTCTCCGGCTTCGACGGCTCACCGGAGTCGCTGCGCAACATGCAGCTGGAATACGGGGCCGAGATCGGCCGGGCGATGGTGAACTTCGACGGCCCGATCGTGTTCTGCGTGATCTCCCGGTATCACGGTGGCGCGTTCGTCGTGTTCTCCGCCGTCCTGGCCGACAACATGCAGGTCCTGGCGGTCGAAGGCTCGTTCGCCTCGGTGATCGGCGGGGCGCCGGCCGCGGCGGTGGTCTTCGCCGGAGAAGTGAACAAGCGCACCGCCGCCGACCCCCGGGTGCAACAGCTGACGGCGGCCGCGGCGGACGACGTTGAACAGGCGCGCCGCCGGGCCGAGCTCGCCGCGGTCCGCAGCACGGTCCGCTCGGAGAAGCTCGGCGAGGTGGCGGCCGAATTCGAACGGGTGCACACCATCGAGCGGGCCCAGCAGGTGGGCTCGGTGCACACCATCACCCCGGCCGACCAGCTGCGGCCGACCCTGATCGCCGCGGTGGAACGCGGCATGGACCGCGCCGCCCCGCGGCGGGAGTGAGCGAGCCGAATCGAGCTCGCCCGGGGTGCGCTAGGAGCAATACCGTTCGGTTTGGCGGTCCCGACGTGGTGCAGGTTTTGCGGGGGCTCGGCCGAGGGGTAGGCACCCCAGACCGTCCTGACCGCAGGCAAATTGAGCGGCGCCGGGCTCGATGGCCCCGGCCGGGCGGCGCCTCGGGCTTGGCCGGACCCCCCGTTCGTGATCATGCAAGTTTGGTCGCAAAAATCGCGATTTCACGACCAAACTTGCATGATCACCAGACGGGATCACGGAGTGTTGAGGGCACGATTACGCAGGGTTGAAATGCGGGCCAAGCGGAGGCCTGGAGGCGAGCTAGGAGTGTTCGCTGACCTCGAAGATGGCGTCGGCGACCAGGCCATGAGCCTCGCGGTGCACGGTGTTCGCCGCCTCCGCGGTGGGGGCCTCGACCAGGCAGAAGATCTTGCCGGCCTTCTCATCGACCCAATATTTCTGGTAGGTCACACCGTGCGCGTCCTGCGTCGCCACGTCGGCCTGATGCGCCTTCGCGACGTCCTCGGCGCTGACCCCACCGTCGATGTTGTGCATGTCCATGAACAACGGCATGGTGACCCCCTCAGCTCGGATCCGAGATTTTTGATTGCCAGATTTTTGATGGTAGTGAGGAAGCAGCCCGATGCCTACCTTCGGCAAGTCGCCACCGGAGCTGATCGCTTGCCCGAGGCCGACCGGGCCGAGTTCAGCGCCCTGCACCATGCGGGCTTGTTCGAACCCATGCCCGGCCGGCCGAACCGAAGAAGAAGCCCTGAGCACTAGCCGTTCGGCAACGCCTTGGTGCCTTCGATCCGAACGGCTTGCAGCGCCTCGGGGTGCAGGCCCAGCAGCTTGAGGATGCTCGGCGCGATCTGCGTCGTGTGCACCAGCGAGCGGTTGACCTCGTGGTGCGGGGCGCCGGCGCCGGAGACAACCAGTGCGACATTCACGTCTTCGAGGTGGAAGCCCCCGTGCTCGGCGATCTTGCCGACACCGGAGGTGTAGACCACGCCGTACTGGGCGACGCCGATCAGATCCGGGGCATGCGGGTCACCGCCTTTCGCGCCGACGAACGAGTCGGCCTGCGCCCCGGTGTAGACCTGGTCCAGGCCGGAGGACGCGACGGTCCCGCTGTGGGTGCCCTTGGGGTCATGCAGCAGATTCGCCGGTGCGCTGTGGCCGAGCAGGTAACTCTTGGCGAACGCCAGCGCGGCCGGGTGCCGGTCGGACAGCCACATCAGCATGCCGTCGTCGTTCACCGAGAACGCCACCAGCGGGGCGGCCGTAGGGTGTCCCGCCGCCCAGGCCTTGTTCAGGTTCGTGATGATGTCGCCGTCGTTGACCCGGCGCAGCCGGCTCGAGTCCTGCGGGGATTGGCCGTGCTTCGCCGAGAGAAGGATGGTGGTCGACCGATCCAGGCCGCTTTGGTGTATCACCGCCTGGAACTTCCCGACCTGGTCGTTGATGTAGCTCAGCGCGTTCGTCAGCAGCGGGCCGGGATTGCCGTTCGGCAGGTAGCCGCCGGTGAGGCCGCCTGAGGAGGGCAGCTTCTCGGCGGTGGAGACGGTCTGGAAGTTCATCCCGAAGATGGCGGGTGTCCCGACGTGCCGGGCCCCGGAATGGTCCTTGCCCGCGATCTCGTTGAGCACGGCCGCGACCTTGGTGCTGTCGTACTCCTGCGTCAGCAGGTTGTCGGTGGTCCAGTCGTCCCCCGCGTTGTCGGCGGCGCTGTTGATTTCCGGGGCGAACAGGTCCTGGATGCCGGTCCCGGACGGCCCGCTCAGGATCTCGTAGGCCGGGTGTTTGTCCGACCATGCGGTCGAAAGGCCATGCGCCCGGGCCACCTCGAAGACCGTGTTGACCTTCAGGTAGGAGTGCGGGTACACCGGCAGGCAGGTGGCCGGATCCACCGGCAGCGCGGCGGGGTTCAGCAGCGACTGCGGGGTCGGCGTCATCTGCAAGATCGCCTTGGTGATCGCGGCGGAATCGGCCAGGGTCTGGGCCTTGGTGTTGCTCGGCAGCTTCGTCAGCGCCGGGTCGGCCAGCTGCTGTCCGGCGTCCAGGGTGATCGGGTTCTGGGACAGGTCCGCGGCCTCGGTGAACGCGACCTCGCTGCCGGCGGGGGTGGTGCTGCAGTCCTTGGTGCCGGGCGGCAGCAGGTGATGGTTGAAGGTGTCGTCGTAGAACACGCCGGCGGTACCGGGGCCACCACCGGTCAGCTGGGCCACCATCCCCGGAAACGAGTCCGAGGGGAACGTCGTCCGGGCGTTGGTGTAGTCGGTGCCGTTCGCCACCAGGGCGGCCAGCGCCGACTCCGGATGGGCATGCACGTAAAACGCCAGGTCGGAGGCGTGCAGGCCGTCGATGGACAGCAACAGGACGTGCTTGACCGCTGGATGGTCCGGCGCCGCGGATGCCGCGGGCACCGTGCTGAGCGCCAGCAGGCCCACCCCCAGCCCGGCCGCGATGCCTACCGAACGACGCACCATGAGTTCTCCTCCACACCGACGCCGGCCCCTGCGGCCGGGCTCCGGGGACCGTGTCTACCGGCCTGCCTGGGTGATCAGGCCACGGTGGGGGGAACGCACGGTGAACAGTCGCGGGGGAACAGTCCCCGGCGCCCGGGCGGGTGAGCCGACGCCAGCGGGGTAGGGCGCAGTGAGCACCCGATCGCGAGGAGGCGGCTGATGGCGCACGACCAGGTGGCGGACCCCAGCAGGCGGGTGGTGGCCATCGCGGCCGCGCTCGCCGCGTTAGGCGGTTTCCTGTTCGGCTACGACACCGGCGTGATCGGCGGCGTCCTGAAGAACATCAGCGATGAGTTCAAGCTCAGCACCCCGCTGGAAAAGCAGTTGCCGGTCGCGTTGCTCCTCGCCGGGGCGGCGGCCGGGGCGCTTGTCGCCGGCCGGGCCGCGGACCGGCTCGGCCGCCGCCGGCTGGTGCTGTACACCAGCATCACCTTCGTCGTCGGCCTGGTGGTCACCATCACCGCGCAGGACCTGACCTGGCTCTTGATCGGCCGGTTCATCATCGGGGCCGGGGTGGGCGCGGCCTCGTTCGGGGTCCCCCTGTACATCGGCGAGCTCGCGCCCCCGGCCCGCCGCGGCGGCCTGGTCTCCATCAACCAGCTGTTCATCACGGTCGGGATCCTGGTCAGCCAGCTGGTCGCCTACTTCCTGGCCGGATCCGGGGACTGGCGCATCTCGATCGGGCTGGCGCTGATACCTGCGGTGATCCTCGGGGTGGGCGTCCTGCGCCAGCCGGAAAGCCCGGCGTGGCTGGTGCGGCACGACCAGGTCGAGCAGGCAACTGCGGTGCTGCGGACGGTGCGCGCCCCCGGCTTCGATGTGGACAGCGAGATCACCGCGGTGCAAGAAACCGCCCGCGAGGA
>DASYGP010000018.1:0-5011 GCA_035999615.1 Mycobacteriales bacterium | reverse complement strand
TGGCGCCCGTCCGTGGCACTGGTCGCGGTCCTCACCGTGTTGGGCCTGATCGCCGAGCGGGGGCTGCTGGGCCACGGCGCGCTCCAGGGCGGCCGACTGCTTCCCGTCGCACCCGGGGCCCGCGACCTGTGGCGCGCCTATGCCGCCTCCTGGCAGTCCGGGTCGCTGGGCAGCTCGACCCCCGCGGCGCCCTGGGAGCCTGTTTTGGCCGCGGTGTCGCTTCCGTTCGGGGGCAGCCCCCCACTGGCGCTGACCGTGCTCCTGCTCGGGGCGCTCGCGCTGGCCGGGTTGTCCGCATGGTGGGCCACGCGCCGTACCTCGCTGTCGGTGCCCGCCCGGCTCTGGGCGGCGACGACCTACGCGCTCCTTCCGCTGCTCGCGGGCGCCGTCGCCGGCGGCCGCTTCGACGCCGAGGTCGCGATCATCGCCACCCCGCTGTTGCTGTCCGGCGGCCACCGGCTGTTGACCCGCGACCCACGCCCCGGCGGCTGGAACCACGCGTTCGCCCTCGGTCTGGCGCTGGCCCTGGTCGCCTCGTTCAGCCCGCCGACCTGGGTGCTGGCCAGCGGCCTGCTGCTCATCGGCGCGCTCGTCGTGCTGGTCATCCCCCCCACCCGCCGGCGCGGCCACGCCGGTCCCATGGACGCCCGCGGCTCGGCCACCCCGGCGCACCACCACGCCGCCCCAGCTCTGCATGCGCGCGGCTCCGCCCCACCCGTGCACACGCGCGGCTCCGCCGCACCAGTTCATTGGCGCGGCTCCGCCGCGCGCAGAGCCACCGCGGCCGTGCTCGCCGTGGTGATCGCGCCCGCCCTGTTGTGGCCGTACACCCTTCTCGCCGTCCGGCACCCCCGCGAACTGATCGTCGGCCTCGGGGTGCCCGGCCGGCTCGCCGGCCAGCTCGGCCCGGTGCTGCGGGCTCCCGACCTGCTGCTGCTGCACCCCGGCGGCCCCGGCCTGCCCCCCGTCTGGCTGACCGCGCCATTGCTGCTCGCCGCCGCGGTCGGACTCATCCGCCGCGCCCACCGCCGGGTTGCCACCGCCGCTGCCGCGGTCGCGCTGGGCGCGCTGGGTTTCGCGGTGCTGGTCGCCCGGACCGGGGCCGTGCGCACCGGGCACCCGCCGTACGGCTGGCCCGGCCCGGCCCAGGCGGTGGCCGGGGCGGCGCTGCTCGCGGCGGCGCTGGTCGCCGCGCATCTGGCCCGGGAGGCGCTGGGCAGCCGTTCGTTCGGGCTGACCCAGCCGATCGGCGTGCTGATCGCGCTGGTCGCGCTGGCGCTTCCGGTGGCAGCCGCCGCGACGCTGATCAGGACCGGGACCGACGGCCCGCTGGGCCGAACCACCGCTGACCCGCTGCCGCCGTTCGTGCTCGACGACGCGCTGCGCGACCCCGGGGAGCGGATCCTGCGGCTATCCACCAACGCCGGCGGCGCGGTCGTCGGTTACCGGCTCGAACCGGTGGCCGGCCCGCAGCTGGGCTCCGCGGAGCTGCGCCCCAACCCGGCCGCCGCCCGGCTGGCGGCCCGGCTGGTCGCCGACCTGACCAGCGACCGCGGCACCGACGCCGCCGAGCTGCTGTCCACCTTCGATGTCCGCTACGTGGCGCTCCCGGCGGCGGATGCCGCCGTGTCCGGCGGGCTGGACGCGGTGCTGGACAACCAGCCGGCGCTGTCGCGGGTCGCGGTCCCCGGCCGGACCCTGCTCTGGCAGCTGTTGGTGCCGGCCAGCCGCGCGCAGGTCTTGCGTGATCCGGTCGCCGCGGCCGCGCTCAATCCGGCGCCGCTGACCGCCCCGCTCGGGCGCGGCCCGCTCCTGCAGGCCGTCAACGAGGTCCCGGCGCAGGTCCTGCCGGCCGCGGGGGAGGGCGTGAACGCCCAGCTCGCTCCCGCAGCCCAGCCGGGGGACCGGCTGCTGGTACTCGCCGACGCGCGGGACAACGCGTGGCGGGCCACCGTGGATGGCCGGCCGCTACAGCCGGTCACCGCCTGGGGCTGGGCGCAGGGATTCCGGCTGCCCGCCGAGGGCGGTCAGCTCATCGTCCGGCACGACACCGGCGATCGGCACCGCGACCTGCTGATCCAACTGGGGGTCCTGGTGGTCGTCCTGGTGCTGGCCGCGCCCGGGGTCCGGCGCCGTGAGGAGAACCTCGAGGAGCCCGAGCCCGCTGCCGATGACCAAGCGGGCCAGGTCGCCGAGCCGGCCGGGGTGCCCGCATGAGGCGGCCCCCGTGGGCGCTACTCGCCGCGGTCGTCGGCTTGGCGGCGATCGGGTCGGCCGCGTCGACCACCCGACCGGTGAGCCGGCCCGGCGCCGCGCTGGAAACCCTCGCCGGCGGCGGGGACGCCGGCACGGTGCGCAGCTCGCTGGTCTGCCCCGACCTGCGCACGTTGCCGGGCACGCTGAGCACCGTCATCGGGGTCGGCGCCGGCGTGCCGGCGCGGGGCAGCGTGCGGCTGCTGCCGGCGGCCGGCTCCAACCCGGGCCCGGCGGCGCCGCTGCTCACCAGCGGGCAGCACGTGGCCACCTACACCGGGCCGCTGACCGGACCCTTGGTGCTGCAGGCGCAGGGGCCGCTGACCGCCTCGCTCGTTGCCGAGCAGCTGTCCCGGGGCAACAAGACCACCGACCGGGGTTGGTCGGAGGCCCGCTGCGAACCGCCGCGCGCCGAGCAGTGGTTCGTCGGCGCCGGCACCACGCCCGGCGACGTCCCGGAGCTCGTGCTCGCGAACCCGGCCGACAACCAGGCGGTCACGGACGTGACCGTGCTGACCCCGAACGGCATCAGCGACACCAACGCCGGCCACAACATCGCCCTGTCCCCGCACACCGTGACCCGGCTGCCGCTGGCCAGCCTCGCCCCGAACGTTCCGGTCACCGCGGTGCGGGTCACCACCACCACGGGGCAGGTTTCGGCGGCTGTCCGCGACGTGCGCAGCAGCGGCGAGACCTTGCTGGGCACCGACTGGGTGCCGGTGTCCGCGCCGGCGGCCACGCTGACCATCCCGGGGATCCCCGGCTCGGTCATCGGCAAGCGGCCGACCCGCACGCTGTTCGTGGCGGACCCGGCCCAGACCGATGCGACCGTGCGGGTCGAGGTGACCGGCTCGCACGGCACCTACGTGCCGAACGGGCTGGACGCCCTCCCGGTCTCGGCCGGCACCGTGCGGTCCATCGACCTCACCGGCCCCTTGGCCGCCGACGCCGCCGCGGTCACCGTGACCAGCGACGACCCGGCTGTGCACGTGGTAGCCGGCGTGCTGGTCGACGCGGCCAGCACCAAGGGCACCAAGATCCATGAGATCACCTACCTGGGTCCCTCCGCGCCGCTGCGCGGTCCGGCGCTGATCCCGCTGGTCCGCACCTCCGGCGACGTCGACAGCCTGCTGCTGCTCTCCGCGCCGCGGGATCCGGTCAGCCTGACGCTGGTCGGGGACCCCGGCACCGGAGCCCAGATCCGCCGTTCGGTGACGATCGCCGCCGGCACGACGTACCAAGTCTCGCTTCGCAGTCTCAACCTGGAGGACGGATCGACACTCACCGTGGTGCCGAATCCCGGCTCTCCGCCGCTGTACGGCGCGCGGTTGATCGTCGAGGACGGCGCCCTGGGACCGCTGCTGTCCTCGTTCACCCTGCTCGGCGCCCCGCCGCTGCAACGGGTGCCCGCGGTGACGGAGTTGCCCGCCGGCGCGGGACGCCTGCAGCCGTAGGATCCGCCGAGTGAACGACACCGGACGAGGCCCGTCGCGCTACGACTACCAGGTGGCCGCCGGCGAGGACACTGTGCAGGGCAAGCTGCTCGCGCTGGTGCCGGACGGCGGCCGGGTGCTGGACCTGGGCTGCGCCGCGGGGGCGCTGGATCGGCCGCTGGCGGACCGCGGCTGCCGGGTCACCGGCGTGGAGATGGACCCGATCGCCGCGAAGGCGGCCGGCGAGTGGTGCGACGAGGTGATCGTCGCGGACCTCGACGGCTTCGACCCAGCGCTGCTCGGCGAGCGGCGCTTCGATGTGATCGTCGCGGCGGACGTGCTGGAGCACCTGCGCGACCCGGGCGGGCTGCTGACCGCACTCCGGCCCTACCTGGTGCCCGGCGGGCACCTGGTCACCTGCATCCCGAACGTCGCGCACGCCGCGGTCCGGCTGGCCCTGCTGCACGGCGATTTCCCGTACGCGGAGCTCGGCCTGCTCGACGCGACGCACCTGCGGTTCTGGACCCGGGACACCTTCGCGGCGGTGCTCGCCGAACACGGGTTCACCGTCTTGCACGTCGGGCGGCAGCGGGCCGAGCTGCGGGCGACGGAGATTCCGCTGGCGCACGTACCGGCCGATCCGCATATCGAGGCGCTCATCGCTGAGGATCCGGAGGCAACCGTCTACCAGTACGTGATGCTCGCGGTGCCCACCGACGATCTGGCCGGCGCCGCCGGGGTGCGGTCCCGGCTGCTCGCCCGGCTCTCGCTGGAGCGGGATCAGGCGGCGCAGGCGTTGGGCGAGGGCCGGGAAGGTGTGCTGGCCGCCTGCCGCGAGCAGCTGGCCCGGCAGGCGGACACCGCGGACCTGTTGCGCTCGGAGGTCGCCGCGCTGACTGAGGAGGTCGCGGTCAGCCGGCAGGAGCAGGCCGCGCTGGCGGGCGCCGGCGAGCAGCTGGCGCAGATCCTCGGGTCCAAGCTGTGGCGGGTCGCGACGATCTACCGCCGTGGGGTGGAGGCCGTCCGGCGTCGAGCCCGGTGAGCCCGCCAGGCCAGGCGTGCTCGGTCGGCCCACCCCGGGTGAGCGTGCTCGTCCCGGTCCGCGACGCCGAACCGGCCGCGGTCGCGGCCACCGTTGCCTCCCTCGTCGCCCAGAGCGAGCCGTCCTGGGAGGCCGTCCTTGTCGAAAAATTCGAGGGTACGAAGGGCCGCCGGCCGAGCTTCCCCGGCGCCGCGGGCCGGCTCGTGCCGAGAGCGTCCCCCGCCGACGGGCTCAGCGAGCTGGCCGCCCGCGGCCTGGCGGCGGCCACCGGGGAGTGGGTCTG
>DASYGP010000160.1:0-117390 GCA_035999615.1 Mycobacteriales bacterium | reverse complement strand
ACCTTCGCCGGCACGCCGTCCTTATCGTTCCGACGGAAGTCGATCAGCCGGTAGGCGCGCTTGTGCCCGCCGCCCTGGTGCCGAGCGGTGACCCGGCCGTGCACGTTCCGCCCGCCGGTGTTGTGCAGCGGCCGAACGAGCGACTTCTCCGGCTCGGTACGCGTGATCTCGACAAAGTCGGCCACGCTGGACCCACGCCGGCCAGGCGTTGTCGGTTTGTACTTGCGGATACCCATGTCAGTCCCTGTCCGTCGCCGGTCGCCGTCAGGCGCCCGGGCCTCCGAAGAGCTCGATGGTGTCGCCGGCCTTGAGGCTGACCACGGCACGCTTGGTCGCCTTGCGGGTGCCGAACCCGGTCCGGGTGCGCTTACGCTTGCCGGCCCGGTTGAGCGTGTTCACGTCCAGCACGCGCACATTGAAAATCTGCTCAACCGCGATCTTGATCTGCGTCTTGTTCGCATCCGGGTGTACTACGAACGTGTATTTGTTGTCCTCCAGCAGGCCATAGCTCTTCTCGCTAATGACCGGCCGCAGGATGACGTCGCGCGGGTTGGGGATCACGGGGTCTCCGGTCCATCGGTGGCGGCCGGCGCCTTCGCGAGGGTGCTGACGGCATCGCCGAGTTCGGCGATCTCCTCGCGGCGCTCGCCCTGGGTTTCTACGACGTCGCCGTCAGCGTGCTTGCCCTTGGCCGGACCGGCCAGGAAGACCGCCAACGCACCTTCGGTGAACACGACATCGTCACTAACCAACACGTCGTAGGTGTTCAGCTGGCCGGGGGCGATCAGGTGCACGTGGGCGGCGTTGCGCAGGCTCTTCCAGGTGTTCGTGTCGTGCCGCTCGGCGACGACAAGGACGTGCCTCGAGCCGATGAAGCCGGCCAAATTGGCCACGGCCGCCTTCGTGGACGGTTCCCCGCTGGCGACCAGGTCCGCGACGACGTGGACCCGACCACCGCGGGCGCGGTCGGAAAGGGCCCCACGCAGCGCGGCGGCTTTCATCTTCTTCGGCGTCCGCTGGGAATAGTCGCGCGGGTGCGGCCCGTGGACGACACCACCGCCGGTGAACTGCGGGGCCCGGGTGGAACCCTGCCGGGCGCGGCCGGTGCCCTTCTGCCGATATGGCTTACGGCCACCGCCCCGGACGTCACCGCGGGTCTTGGTCGAATGCGTGCCCTGCCGAGCCGCGGCGAGCTGAGCGACGACGACCTGATGAATCAGCGGAACGTTGACCTTGGCATCGAAGATCTCGCCGGGCAGCTCGACCGTGCGATCCAAGTCCCCGCTCGGGGAATGAACGTGCAGCGTGAGACTCATGCGGCACCTGCCTTGGCCTCGACGGGACCGCCCTTGACGGCGGTGCGGACGGTGACCAGGCCGCCGATCGGGCCGGGCACCGCGCCGCGCAGCAGCAGCAGGCCCTTGTCCGCGTCGACGGCGTGAATGGTGAGGTTCATCGTGGTCACTCGCTCGTGGCCCATGCGCCCGGCCATCCGCACGCCCTTGAAGACGCGTCCGGGGGTCGCACAGGCGCCAATCGATCCGGGTGAACGGTGCTTGCGTTGGACCCCGTGGCCGGCCCCCAGACCCTTGAAGTTGTGCCTTTTCATGACACCCGCGGTGCCCTTGCCCTTGCTGGTCGCCGTCACATCGACTTGTTGGCCGTCGGCGAAGACAGCGACGGTCAGCTCCTGGCCGACGGTGTACTCGCTGGCGTCATTGGTGCGCAGCTCGCGGATGAACCGCCGGGCCGGCACGCCAGATTTGGCGTAATGCCCGCGGAGAGGCTTGTTCACCTTGCGCGGGTCGATGTCGCCGTAGGCCAGTTGCACGGCGCTGTAGCCGTCAACGTCGGGCGTCCGGACCTGGGTGACCACGCACGGCCCGGCCGCGACGACGGTGATCGGGACGACCCGATTCGCCGCGTCGAACAGCTGGGTCATGCCGAGCTTGGTGCCCAAGATGCCCTTGATGGTAGATGCCATGTTCGTCGAACCCCTACAGCTTGATCTCGATGTCGACGCCGGCCGGCAAGTCGAGGCGCATCAGCGAGTCGACTGTCTTGGGCGTCGGGTCGAGGATGTCGATGAGGCGCTTGTGGGTGCGCATCTCGAAATGCTCGCGGCTGTCCTTGTACTTGTGCGGCGAACGGATGACGCAGTAGATGTTCTTCTCGGTCGGCAGCGGCACCGGGCCCGCGACCTGTGCGCCCGTGCGGGTCACCGTCTCGACAATCTTGCGCGCCGAGGAATCGATGACCTCATGGTCGTAGGCCTTGAGCCTGATGCGGATCTTCTGTCCCGCCATCGTGGTGGTCTTCTCTCTGCTGTGCTGCTGCTGACTGGGAAATGCTCGAACGGCCGCGTCGCGCGGTTCGCGGTACGGCGGCCGGACCTTTGTGGGACCGGCCGCCGCCGCTTGCCGAGCTAGGCGATGATCTTCGTGACGCGTCCGGCTCCCACGGTCCGACCACCCTCGCGGATGGCGAAACGCAGGCCCTCTTCCATCGCGATGGGCTGAATGAGGTCAACCTTCATCTCGGTGTTGTCACCGGGCATCACCATCTCCGTACCCTCCGGCAGCGTCACCACGCCGGTGACGTCGGTGGTCCGGAAGTAGAACTGCGGCCGGTAGTTGTTGAAGAACGGCGTGTGCCGGCCGCCTTCGTCCTTGCTCAGGATGTAGACCTGGGCATCGAACTGGGTGTGCGGAGTGATGGAGCCGGGCTTGCAGACGACCTGGCCGCGCTCGACGTCCTCACGCTTGATCCCGCGGAGCAGCAGCCCGACGTTCTCGCCGGCGCGGGCCTCGTCCAGCAGCTTGCGGAACATCTCGACGCCCGTCACGGTCGTCTTCTGGTTCTTCTCCTTGATGCCGACGATCTCGACTTCCTCGTTCACCTTCATCACACCGCGCTCCGCGCGGCCGGTGACGACCGTGCCTCGCCCGGTGATGGTGAACACGTCCTCGATCGGCATCAGGAACGGCTTGTCAATGTCGCGCTCCGGCTCGGGAATGGACGCGTCGACCGCGGCCATCAGCTCAAGCAGCTTGTCCGACCAGGCCTTGTCACCTTCGAGGGCCTTGAGCGCGGACACCCGGATGACCGGCAGGTCGTCGCCCGGGAAGTCGTAGGAGGAAAGCAGTTCGCGGACCTCGAGCTCGACCAGCTCGAGGATCTCCTCGTCATCGACCATGTCGGACTTGTTCAGCGCGACCACGATGTAGGGCACGCCGACCTGGCGAGCGAGCAGTACGTGCTCCTTGGTCTGCGGCATCGGGCCGTCTGTCGCGGACACGACCAGGATGGCGCCGTCCATCTGCGCCGCACCGGTGATCATGTTCTTGATGTAGTCCGCGTGGCCGGGGCAGTCGACGTGGGCGTAGTGCCGCGCGTCGGTCTGGTACTCGACGTGAGCAATGGAAATCGTGATCCCGCGGGCCTTCTCCTCCGGTGCCTTGTCGATCTGGTCGAACGGCGTGAAGGGGTTCAGGTCGGGGTGCGCGTCGTGCAGGACCTTCGTGATGGCAGCAGTCAGCGTCGTCTTTCCATGGTCAATGTGACCGATGGTGCCGATGTTGACGTGCGGCTTGGTCCGCTCGAACTTGGCCTTCGCCACGTGGTGTCCCTCCTAGGACGAGTGCTGTGTCGCCGTGCTCTGGTAAGAGTGGTGCAGCTAGCTGATTCAGGCGCCGGTGACCTTGGCGATGATTTCCTTCGCCACGTTCCCCGGAACTTCTGCATAAGAGTCGAACTGCATCGAGTAGCTTGCCCGGCCCTGGGTCTTGGACCGAAGGTCCCCGACGTAACCGAACATCTCCGACAGCGGTACAAGCGCGCGCACCACGTTCGAGTTTCCGCGCGGCTCCATTGATTGGATCATGCCGCGGCGGCTGTTGAGATCGCCGATCACATCGCCCAGGTTGTCTTCGGGCGTGGTCACTTCGACACTCATCATCGGCTCGAGCAACACCGGATCGGCGCGGCGGGCGGCCTCCTTGAAGGCCATCGAACCAGCAATCTTGAACGCCAACTCCGAGGAGTCGACGTCGTGGTATTGGCCGTCTTCCAGGGTCACTTTGATGTCCACCAGGGGGTACCCGGCGAGGACACCGAGTTCCATTGCCTCCTGGCAACCGGCGTCCACCGCCGGGATGTACTCCCGAGGGATACGACCGCCGGATACCGCGTTGACGAACTCGTAGCCGCCGCCGTCACCGCCCGATGGCTCGATGTCGATGACAACCTTCGCGAACTGGCCCGAACCACCGGTCTGCTTTTTGTGGGTGTACGAGTGATTCGCGACCTTGCGCCGCAGTGTCTCCCGGTAAGCGACCTGTGGCTTACCGACGTTGGCTTCGACGTTGAACTCGCGGCGCATCCGGTCCACCAGGATGTCGAGGTGCAACTCGCCCATCCCGGCGATGATCGTCTGGCCGGTGTCCTCATCGGTGTGAACCTGGAAGGTCGGGTCTTCCTCCGCCAGGCGTTGGATCGCCACGCCCAACTTCTCCTGGTCGGCCTTGGTCTTCGGCTCGATCGCCACGTTGATCACCGGGGCGGGGAAGGTCATCGACTCGAGAATGACCTGCTTGTCGGGGTCGCACAGCGTGTCGCCGGTGGTGGTGTTCTTCAGCCCCACCACGGCCACGATCTGCCCGGCTCCCACGCCGGCCCGGTCTTCCTGCTTGTTGGCGTGCATCTGCAGGATGCGGCCGATCTTCTCCTTGCGGCCCTTGGTGGAGTTCACCACCTGGCTGCCGGAGGAAAGCTTCCCGGAGTAGACCCGAATGTAGGTCAACTTCCCGAGGTACTTGTCGCTCATGATCTTGAAGGCGAGCGCCGAGAACGGCTCGCTCTCATCCGGTTCGCGGGTGACGATCACGGTCTCGTCGTTCACCGCATGTCCCTGCACCGCGCCCACGTCCATCGGGCTGGGCAGGTAATCGACCACCGCATCGAGCATGGGCTGAACGCCCTTGTTCTTGAAGGCCGTTCCGCAGAGCACCGGGTTGATCTTGCTAGCCACGGTCGCCCGCCGGATGGCAGCCTTCAGCTCGACCAACGTCGGGTCCTGGCCCTCGAGATACCGCTCCATCAGCACGTCGTCGGCTTCGGCGACGGTCTCGACCAGCTTCTCCCGCCATTCACGCGCGGCCTCGGCGTAGTCGGCGGGGATATCGACGACGTCAAAGACGTCGCCCTTGTCGTCGGTGGGCCAGAACAGGGCCTTCATCGCCACCAGGTCGATGACGCCCTTGAAGTCGGCTTCCACGCCCCACGGCAGCTGGGTGATCAGCGGCGTCGCACCGAGGCGATCAACCATCATGTCGACGCAGCGGTGGTACTCGGCGCCGACCCGGTCCATTTTGTTGACGAAGCAGATCCGGGGTACCCGGTACTTGTCGGCCTGCCGCCAGACCGTCTCGGACTGCGGCTCCACCCCGGCGACGGCGTCGAAGACCGCCACTGCACCGTCGAGCACCCGAAGGCTGCGCTCCACCTCTACGGTGAAATCGACGTGGCCGGGGGTGTCGATGATGTTGATGGTGTGATCGGCCCAGCTGCAGGTCGTGGCGGCTGAGGTGATCGTGATACCGCGCTCCTGCTCCTGCTCCATCCAGTCCATCGTGGCCGCGCCGTCGTGGACCTCACCGATCTTGTAGTTGATCCCGGTGTAAAACAGGATCCGTTCGGTGGTAGTGGTTTTGCCCGCGTCGATGTGCGCCATGATCCCGATGTTCCGGGTGGCGGAGAGGGCTCGGTGTACGTCAGCAGTCATCAGATTTACCAGCGGTAGTGGGCGAAGGCCTTGTTGGACTCCGCCATCTTGTGAATGTCCTCACGACGCTTGACGCTGGCGCCTAGGCCATTGCTCGCGTCCAGCAGCTCGTTCATGAGGCGCTCGGTCATGGTCTTCTCCCGGCGCTGCCGGCTGTAGCCGACAAGCCAGCGCAGGGCGAGGGTGGTGCTGCGGCCCGGCCGGACCTCGACCGGGACCTGGTAGGTGGCGCCACCGACGCGGCGGCTGCGCACCTCAAGGGTGGGCTTGACGTTGTCCAGGGCGCGCTTCAGCGTCACCACCGGATCGGTGCCGGTCTTCTCCTGGCAGCCCTCCAGCGCGCCGTAAACAATCTTCTGCGCGAGCGAGCGCTTGCCCGAGAGCAGCACCTTGTTGACCAGGTTGGTAACCAGCGGCGAGCCATAGACCGGGTCAGAGATGACCGGGTGCTTGGGGGCCGGACCCTTGCGCGGCACTAGTTCTTCTCCTTCTTGGCGCCGTACTTGGAACGTGCCTGCTTACGGCCGCGGACACCTTGCGTGTCCAACGAGCCGCGAATGATCTTGTAGCGAACGCCCGGCAAGTCCCGAACCCGACCGCCACGGACCAGCACGATCGAGTGCTCCTGCAGGTTGTGTCCCACCCCCGGGATGTACGCGGTGACCTCAATGCCCGACGTGAGCCGGACCCGGGCCACCTTGCGCAGTGCCGAGTTCGGCTTTTTGGGCGTGGTGGTGAACACGCGCGTGCAAACGCCCCGCCGCTGAGGGGAACCCTTCAGCGCCGGCGTCTTGGTCTTCGTGCTCTTGTCCTGCCGGCCCTTGCGGACCAGCTGCTGGATCGTGGGCAACCTGACGTCCTCTTCGTTCGTACGGGTGTTCTGCCGACCCACGCGGTCGGGTGTGTCGAGGCCCACCCAAAAACCGGCCGCTACCCGATTCCCTGCGAGGGTTCACGCCACCCCGGCGACCTGCTCCCCATCACGCGAGAGCGTGCCAGGCACGCGGGCGCACCCAGGTTGCCCCGGGCACGAGGCGTAACCATACCAGGCGCTCGCGGGGCCTCCAACCCGAGACCGAGTCGGCCGGCCCTGGGCCTGGTGCGACCGCCGGCGGATCACCGGGCGAGCCGCCGGGACGAACTGCTGGAGCGAGATTCTCCCCGCTGGCGGAAGCCGAGAATCGACCCGACGTCTGCCACTGCCGCCGGTGTGTGGCAAATCGGGGGTAGTCGCCGGCGTGTCCACCCGCAAACGCCGCACCAGCACGCGCCAAGGGGCCATCTGGTCCGAAGACGAGATGACCCCTTGGTGAGGTGCTGGCAGTCCGTCAGGACTGGTAGGAGCCCCGCAGTCCGTCAGGACTGGTAGGAGCCATAGTCGTACTCCTCCAGCGGCACGGCGGCGCCGGAGCTGCTGCCGAAGCCGTATCCGGGATCCTCGTAGCCGGTGAGCTGGTAGGCGGCCGCCCGGGCCTCCTCGGTCGGTTCGACCCGGATGTTGCGGTAACGCGGCATACCGGTCCCGGCCGGGATCAGCTTGCCCAAGATCACGTTCTCCTTCAGGCCGAGCAGCTTGTCCCTGCGGGCGTGGATCGCCGCGTCCGTGAGGACTCGGGTGGTCTCCTGGAAGGAGGCCGCCGACAGCCACGAGTTCGTCGCCAGCGACGCCTTGGTGATCCCCATCAACACGGGGCGCGCCGCGGCCGGCTGACCGCCCTGCTCGACGATCGCCCGGTTCTGGGCCTCGAAGGAGGTCCGTTCCACGAGCTCGCCGGGCAGCATGTCGGTGTCGCCGTTCTCCAAGATGGTCACCCGCTTGAGCATCTGCCGGATGATCGTCTCGATGTGCTTGTCGTGGATCGGCACACCCTGCGAGCGGTACACCTCCTGGACCTGATCGACCAGGAACAGTTGCACCGCCCGCGGGCCCTGAATGCGAAGGACATCGTGCGGGTCGACCGCACCCTCGATCAGTCGCTGACCCACCTCGACGTGCTCGTCCTCGACCACCAGCATGCGTGAGCGCCGGGGGACCGAGTACTCCATCTCCTCGCTGCCGTCGTCGGGCACCACGGTGATCTTGCGGGCCTTGTCGGTGTCCTCAATCCGGATCCGACCGTTGACCTCGGTGATCGGGGTCTTCCCCTTGGGCACCCGAGCCTCGAACAGCTCGACCACGCGAGGAAGGCCGTGCGTGATGTCCTCCCCAGCCACACCACCGGTGTGGAAGGTACGCATGGTCAGCTGGGTGCCCGGCTCGCCGATGGACTGGGCGGCGATGATGCCGACCGCCTCACCCACATCAACGAGTCGGCCGGCGGCCAGCGATCTCCCGTAACACATCGCGCAGGTGCCGAGCCTGCTCTCGCAGGTCAGGATCGAACGCAACCGAATGTCGGTGACGCCTCGGCTGATGAGCGTGTCGATCAGCACGTCCCCGAGGTCCACGCCGCGCTCGGCCAGCGACTCACCGTCGACGACGACAGGCTGGGCCAGGGTGCGGGACCACACGCTGGTCTCCACGTGGGCGTCCTTGACCAGGACCCCCTCGCGGTTGGGAGCCGCGATCCGTACGGCGATAGACCGTTCGGTGCCGCAGTCCTCTTCCCGGATGATCACGTCCTGAGAGACGTCCACCAGACGCCGCGTGAGGTACCCGGAGTCGGCGGTCCGCAGCGCGGTGTCCGCCAGTCCCTTGCGGGCGCCGTGGGTGGAGATGAAGTACTCCAGCACGGTCAGACCCTCGCGGAAGTTCGTCTTGATCGGGCGCGGGATGATCTCGCCCTTGGGGTTCGCGACCAGGCCCCGGATCCCGGCCAGCTGCCGGATCTGGGTCATGTTTCCGCCACCACCGGCACGGACCATCATGTTGATCGGGTTGTCGACGGGGAAGTTCTCCTCCATCTCCTTGGCGATCTCCACGGTGGCCTTGTTCCAGATTTCCACCAGTTCTTGGCGGCGCTCCTCGTCGGTCAGCACGCCGCGCGCGAACTGCTTGTCCACGTTCGCGGCTTGCTTCTCGTAGCCGTCCAGGATCTCGGCCTTGCGCGGCGGGGTGGCGACGTCATCGATCGCCACGGTCGCCCCGGACCGGGTGGCCCAGTGGAAGCCCGCCGCCTTGATCGCGTCGAGCGTCGCCGCGACCTGCACCTTGGGGTAGCGCTCAGCGAGGTCGTTGATGACCAAGCCCAGTTCCCGCTTGGGCACGACCCTGTTCACGAACGGGTAGTCGACCGGCAGGGTCTCGTGGAACAGCGCCCGGCCGAGAGTGGTCTCCAGCCGGAAGCCCTGCCCGGGCTCCCAGTCCTCGGACGGCACCACACCGAGCGGGGGGACGACCTGGTCTTCGGCGGAGAACCGGATCGTGATGGGCGCGCGTACGTCCAGCTCGTGCCGGTCGTACGCCATCTGCGCCTCGGGGACCGAGGAGAAGACCCGGCCGGCGCCGATCGCGTCGTTGTCCAGGGTGGTCAGGTAATAGAGCCCAGTGACCATGTCCTGACCGGGCATCGCGATCGGCCGACCGGAGGCCGGGGACAGGATGTTGTTGCTCGAGAGCATCAGAATCCGGGCCTCGGCCTGCGCCTCCGCCGACAGCGGCAGGTGCACGGCCATCTGGTCCCCGTCGAAGTCGGCGTTGAACGCGCCGCACACCAGCGGGTGGATCTGGATGGCCTTACCTTCTACCAGCTGCGGCTCGAACGCCTGGATGCCCAGCCGGTGCAGCGTGGGCGCCCGGTTGAGCAGCACTGGATGTTCGGTGATGACCTCTTCCAGCACATCCCAGACGACGGGACGGGCCCGCTCGACCATCCGCTTGGCGCTCTTGATGTTCTGGGCGTGGTTGAGGTCAACCAGCCGCTTCATCACGAACGGCTTGAACAGCTCCAGGGCCATCTGCTTGGGCAGGCCGCACTGGTGCAACTTGAGCTGCGGGCCGACGACGATGACCGAACGGCCGGAGTAGTCGACGCGCTTGCCGAGCAGGTTCTGCCGGAATCGACCCTGCTTGCCCTTGAGCATGTCCGACAGCGACTTGAGCGGGCGGTTTCCGGGCCCGGTGACCGGTCGGCCACGGCGACCGTTGTCGAACAACGCGTCGACGGCCTCCTGCAGCATCCGCTTCTCGTTGCTCACGATGATCTCGGGTGCGCCGAGATCGAGCAGGCGCTTGAGCCGGTTGTTCCGGTTGATCACCCGGCGGTACAGGTCGTTCAGGTCGCTGGTGGCAAACCGGCCGCCGTCGAGTTGCACCATCGGACGCAGGTCCGGCGGGATGACCGGGACACAGTCGAGCACCATGCCCTGCGGGCTGTTCGCCGTGTTGAGGAACGCGGCGACGACGCGCAGCCGCTTCAGGGCGCGCGCCTTCTTCTGTCCCTTGCCGCTGCGAATCGTCTCGCGGAGCGATTCGGCTTCTGCCTCGAGATCGAAGCTGCCGAGCAGCCGTTGGAGGGACTCGGCCCCCATCCCGCCGGTGAAGTAGTCGCTGAACCGCACCGTCAACTCGCGGTACAGCATCTCGTCGGCGATCAGCTGCTTGGTGTCGAGCTTGCGGAAGGTGTCCAGCACCTCATCGAGCCGATCCACCTCGCGCTGGGCGCGCAGCCGGATCTGGTTCATCTCCCGTTCGGCGGCGTCCCGCACCTTGCGCTTCGCGTCGCCCTTGGCGCCCTCGGCCTCCAACGCGGCGATATCCGCTTCCAGCTTCTTCGCCCGGTTGTCGACGTTGACGTCGCGCTGATCCTCCATGCGCTTGCGCTGCACTCCGACCTGCGCCTCGAGCGAGGGAAGGTCGGCCTGACGCTTGTCCTTGTCGACGCTGGTGATCAGGTAGGCCGCGAAGTAGATGATCTTCTCGAGGTCCTTCGGGGCCAAGTCCAGCAGGTAACCCAGCCGGCTCGGGACGCCCTTGAAGTACCAGATGTGCGTCACCGGGGCAGCCAGCTCGATGTGGCCCATCCGCTCGCGCCGGACCTTGGCCCGGGTGACCTCGACGCCGCACCGCTCGCAGATGATCCCCTTGAAGCGGACCCGCTTGTACTTCCCGCAGTAGCACTCCCAGTCGCGGGTCGGACCGAAGATCTTCTCGCAGAACAGCCCGTCCTTCTCCGGCTTGAGCGTGCGGTAGTTGATCGTTTCGGGCTTCTTCACCTCACCATGGCTCCAGGTGCGGATGTCGTCCGCGGTGGCCAGGCCAATGCGCAGCTCGTCGAAGAAATTGACGTCGAGCACGTGTCCTCTTTCCCAGGTTCTTTATGCGGTGTCCGAGCGGAGGGACGGGGGCGACCCGTTCCGCTCAGACCTCCTCGACCGTGTTCGGCTCGCGCCGTGACAGGTCGATGCCCAGCTCTTCCGCCGCGCGGAAGACGTCCTCGTCGCTGTCTCGAAGCTCGATGGCGGAGCCGTCCGAGGACAGCACCTCCACGTTCAGGCACAGCGACTGCATCTCCTTGATGAGCACCTTGAACGATTCGGGGATGCCCGGTTCGGGGATGTTCTCGCCCTTGACGATGGCCTCGTAGACCTTGACCCGTCCCAAGACGTCATCGCTCTTGATCGTCAGCAGCTCCTGCAGCGCGTACGCCGCGCCGTAGGCCTGCATGGCCCAGACCTCCATCTCGCCGAACCGCTGTCCACCGAACTGCGCCTTACCACCCAACGGCTGCTGGGTGATCATCGAGTACGGCCCGGTTGACCGAGCGTGGATCTTGTCGTCGACCAGGTGGAGCAGTTTCAGGATGTAGATGTAGCCCACGCTCACCGGCTCCGGGAACGGTTCCCCGGTACGGCCGTCGAACAGCCGGGTCTTGCCGCTCTCGCCGATCAACTGCAATCCGTCGCGGTTGGGCAGGGTGGAACCGAGCAGGCCGGTGATCTCCTCCTCGCGCGCGCCGTCGAAGACCGGCGTCGCGACGTTCGTGCCGGGAGCCCCGGTGGCCGCTCCGATTTCGGTGAGCTGCTTTTTCCACGACGCGTCCTTGCCGGCGACCTCCCAGCCGGTCTTGGCGACCCAGCCGAGGTGCGTTTCCAGGATCTGGCCGATGTTCATCCGGCGGGGCACGCCGTGCGGGTTGAGCACGACGTCGACTGGGGTGCCGTCCTCCAGGAACGGCATGTCCTCGACCGGCAGGATCCGGGAGATAACACCCTTGTTCCCGTGCCGACCGGCGAGCTTGTCACCGTCGGTGATCTTCCGCTTCTGCGCGACGTAGACCCGCACCAGCTCGTTCACGCCGGGGGGCAGTTCGTCGCCGTCCTCGCGGGAGAACACCCGCACGCCGATGACCTTGCCGGACTCGCCGTGCGGCACCTTCAGACTGGTGTCGCGGACCTCACGCGCCTTCTCGCCGAAAATCGCGCGGAGCAGGCGCTCTTCGGGGGTGAGCTCGGTCTCCCCCTTCGGGGTGACCTTGCCGACGAGCACGTCACCGGGGGTGACCTCCGCGCCGATGCGAATGATGCCCCGCTCGTCGAGGTCAGCAAGGACCTCCTCGGACACGTTGGGGATGTCGCGCGTGATCTCCTCGGCCCCGAGCTTGGTGTCCCGGGCGTCGACCTCATGCTCTTCGATGTGGATCGAGGTGAGCACATCATCTTGAACCAGGCGCTGGCTCAAGATGATGGCGTCCTCGTAGTTGTGGCCCTCCCACGGCATGAACGCGACCAGCAGGTTCTTGCCCAGCGCCATCTCGCCGTTGTCGGTGCACGGACCGTCGGCCAGCACCTGGCCGGCCTCCACCCGATCCCCCTCGTCGACGATAGGGCGCTGGTTGTCGCAGGTGCCCTGATTGGAACGGCGGAACTTGGCGAGCCGGTACGTCGCCCGGGTCGCGTCGTCGGCCATGACGGTGATGTAGTCGGCGGAGAGCTCCTCCACCACACCGGCCTTCTCGTTGAGGATCACAGCACCGGCGTCACGGGCTGCCTTCGCCTCCATGCCAGTCCCGACAAGCGGGGCCTCACTGCGTAGCAGCGGCACCGCCTGCCGCTGCATGTTCGAGCCCATCAACGCGCGGTTGGCGTCGTCGTGCTCCAGGAACGGGATCATCGCGGTGGCGACGGACACCATCTGCCGGGGCGAAACGTCCATGTAGTCCACGTCGTCCGGGGCGATGAAGTCGACCTCGCCACCCTTCTTGCGGACCAGGACGCGCTCCTCAGCGAACCCCCCGTCCTTGCTCAACGGCGAGTTGGCCTGCGCGACGACGTGCCGGTCCTCCTCGTCCGCGGTCAGGTAGTCGATTTGGACGGTGACCTTGCCGGAGACGACCTTCCGGTACGGGGTCTCGACGAACCCGAACGGATTGACGCGGGCGAAGGTCGACAGGGCCCCGATCAGGCCGATGTTCGGGCCTTCGGGTGTCTCAATCGGGCACATCCGGCCGTAATGCGAGGGATGGACATCGCGGACCTCGAAGCCGGCCCGCTCGCGGGACAGGCCACCGGGGCCCAGCGCCGACAGCCGACGCCGGTGCGTGAGGCCGGCGAGCGGGTTGGTCTGGTCCATGAACTGGGAAAGCTGGCTGGTGCCGAAGAACTCCCGGATCGCGGCGACCACCGGCCGGATGTTGATCAAAGTCTGCGGCGTGATGGCCTCGACGTCCTGGGTGGTCATGCGCTCGCGGACGACGCGTTCCATCCGGGACAGGCCGGTCCGCAGCTGGGCCTGAATGAGCTCGCCCACCGTCCGCAGCCGCCGGTTGCCGAAGTGGTCGATGTCGTCCACCTCGAAGTCGGTCTCGCCCGCGTGCAGCTTCACGATGTATTCGATCGTGGCGAGAATGTCGTCTTCGGTGAGCACGCGACTGGTGTGCTCGCTGCCCAGTCCGAGCTTCTTGTTGACCTTGTACCGGCCGACCTTTTGCAGGTCGTAGCGCTTGTCGTTGAAGAACAGGTTGTTCAGCAGCCCCTGGGCGGCATCGCGGGTCGGGGGCTCGCCGGGCCGAAGTTTGCGGTAGATGTCGAGCAGCGCGTCGTCTTCACCGACCGTGTGGTCTTTCTCCAGCGTGGTCATCATCGACGGGTAGTTGCCGAATCGCTCGCGGATGCGCTCCTCGGACCAGCCCAATGCCTTCAACAGCACGGTCACGCTCTGCCGGCGCTTGCGGTCGATCCGCACGCCGACGGTGTCGCGCTTGTCCACCTCGAACTCGAGCCACGCCCCGCGGCCCGGGATCACCTTGGCGGTGAAAACGTCCTTATCGGTGACCTTGTCCAGGCTGCGTTCGAAGTAGACGCCGGGCGAGCGGACCAGCTGACTGACAACGACGCGCTCGGTGCCGTTGATGATGAACGTGCCCTTGGGGGTCATCATCGGAAAATCACCCATGAACACCGTCTGGCTCTTGATTTCACCGGTGGTGTTGTTCATGAACTCGGCGGTGACGAAAAGCGGCGCCGCGTAGGTCTGGTCGCGGTCCTTGCACTCCTCCACCGACATTTTCACCGGTTCGAAGCGATGGTCGCGCAACGACAGCGACATCGACTGCTGGAAGTCTTCGATGGGAGAAATCTCATCGAAGATCTCCTCCAACCCGGACACCGGGTTTTCGCCCAGGCTCTCCGCGCGGATCCGATAGGCGTCGTTACCGATCAGCCAATCGAAGCTGGAAAGCTGCAGGGCGAGAAGGTCAGGGACCTCCAGGGGCTCGACGATCTTGGCAAACGAGACGCGGTTGTTGCGCGAGGCAGCCAACGAGGGGTCCTTCCAGCTGGTGCACGCGGCTCCGCGAGACGAACGGTCCTGCGGGGCGGCGGGGTGGGGCGGCGGGTGGGTCGGTGCGAAGGGAGCGGCGGTCAGGCGGTGGTGATGCCCTGGGCGAGCTGACGGTCAGGGAGATCCGTCGACGGAGCCGGGCAGACGGGCGGTGTGACCGGCCGGGGCAGGGGGCAGAAGCAGGTCACCTTCCGGGGTCGGGGCGAGCACGGTCCGGAACGCAGGCACGCGAAGTGACCCGAGCCGCAGATCGCGTCCCCGGGCCGTTTCGGTGAGCAGCGCAAACGGACAATGTAGCTAGATGCTACACCGGTGTCCAGGACAACGTCCCACCAGGGCCAAAAAGTCCGCGCGGGGACGCCGGCGCCAGGTCGGTCCGCGGCTGCCCGGCTGCTGCGCGCCCAGCCCGGCGGCCTGATTTACGGGGACGTGGGCGTACCGGCCCCCGGCTTTGCGCTGGATGGCGCGGCCGGCGTGCGGGGCCCCGCGGAAGGCGAAGGGGTCGGGGCCGCCGGGGACGCTGAACCGGTGGCGAGCGGGGACGTCGCCGGCGGGGACGTGGCGGGCGAGGAGCCCGTCGACGAGGGCTGGCCGCCGGACGCACCGCACTGGTACCCGAGCTTGGTTTCGACGTCGTCAACGAGCCAGTTCCCGCCGGTACGCACCATGCAGACCACCAGCGGGGTGTGGTCGACCCGGGTGTCGGGCCGCTGGTTGTTGGTGCTGGACAAATCGGCGTAGAGCAGCACGCTCGCGGTCGATTCCGTGACATCACGGATCCCGGCGACCTTCACATCGGCGGTCAGGACCGCCTTGTTGGGTACCGCGATCGTGCGGACCACGTTGTTTATCGTTGCGTCGTATTTCTTGCGGTAGGCGGGGGTGAGCAACGGATCGGTCATCTGCGCCTGCTGGTCAAGGGTGCGGTAGTCATAGGAGAGCAGGGGCTTTCCCGCCCGGGTGGCTGCCGACAACGCCGCGGTACGCGCCGAAGCCAGGCGATTCACCCGCTGAACGCGGCTGTACTCCAGGAGCGTGACGACCAGCAACAGCACCACGGCGACGCTGGCCAGCCCCAGCAGCGACCAGCGCAGGCGCGGATACGTCGCCCGCGTCGGGTCCATGGCTGCCGCCCCCGCCAGCGGCGGCTCGGTGGACGGCGACTCCGTTCCTGCCCCCGCCAGCGGCGGCTCCGCCGCGGGCGGCTCCGTTCCTGGCGGCTCCGTCCCCGGCGTTTCTGCGCCGGTCGTTTCGGTCGAGCCGGTCGGCAACCCGGCCCAGGGCGACCCGTGCAGCGGCGGTGAACTCAGCCCGGGGGCCGGCACCTCGTCGGTGGCCGGCGCCGCCGTTTCGGCGGGATCGCTGGGCGCCGCCTGGTCCGCCGGGCCATCTTCGGTCGGGGTGGGTTCGGTCACCGGGGGCGTGATCTGCTCGGCCGCCGGTTCACCATCGCGCCGGCGGTGGCCAGCGATGCGGATCGGGCGCCGGCCGCCGGGGCGAAACGGCGGTCGGGTGCGGTCGTCAGCCACGTCGGGTTCCCCTCAGCGTCCTAGCAGCCCGACGTGTTCGGCCCGGCATCTCAGGTCACCGCCTGGAAGATGTCGACGACCCAGCGGCCCTGATTGCGGACCAAGTGCACCTGCGCGTAGCTGGTGGACGGACCGGCTTGCCCCTTGGGCGTGGTGAAGCTGATGGCCAGGGCGATCAGTTCCGTTGCCTCGTCCGAGCTGGCCGAGATCGTCGCGGCGTCCAGGACCTGCGCCGAGGCGTGCTCCTTGTTGGCGGTGAGCTGCTTGCTGATGTTGTCCTTGTTCTGGGTGAAATCAGCCAGTGCCTTGCCGGTGAGCTCGGCCTGCACCCGCGCGAATTGCCCGGCGAGCTTGTCGTAATCGTAGGAGTTGATGTTGACGGCAACCTGCCGTGCCGCGGCCAGCGCCTGCACCCGTCCGTTCGCTTGGCTGTCCTTGCTGCTGACGCCGCGTCCGAGCACCACCCACGTGACGCCGAGGGCGAGAGCGATCGCGAGTAGGACCGAGGTCGCCACGGTGAGCAGGCGACCCACGCGCGCGCTCATCGGCAGGTCCTCCTCGGGCTGGGACAACACAGGCATCAGCAGGGTGCAAGCAACGATCGGTTGACCCTAACGGCCGACGCTGGGGACAGGTTCCCCGACGCGGACCGCAGGGCATCAGTTGACGGCGTTTGCCGCCAGCAGGTACTGCCATGACGTCGGTCCGAAGGCCTGCGACTGGGCGCCGGCGTTTCCCAGGGAGTAAGCCTTGCCGTTGGGGCCAGCGAAGCGCCCCTGGTTGTCGTAACCGGCAAAGGCGTAGGTGGGTTGGCTATTGCTGGCGGTGGTGCCGACCGCGCCACCGCGCGTGGCCGTTGTGTCACCGGGCGGCCGGGGGGCAAGGGCGGAGCCTCGGGCCTCCGATTGGCCACCCTGGCCCGCCTGGTTCGGGCCCTGGCACAGCGTGTTCAGGTTCGCCGGGCCGCCGAGGCCGAAGCTCGGATTGCCGGCCCGCTCGGATCGGTGCTTGGTTGATTGATAGCCCGACGTGCAGTCCGGTGGGGCGGACGTGGTGACCGCACCGAACTGGGCGATCCCACCGCGCGCCCCCAGGAACCCGTTCGCGACATTCAGCGGATACAAAATCAGCGTCTGCTCAATCCCGGGCAGCCGCGCCAGGTTGATCTGGCCGAGCGTGACCAGGTTCGCGGTCAGGGCTCCCAGGTCGCCCGAATTCTCGGAGATCACTCCTTGCAGCGTCTGCGCGCTCGCCACCCCATTGTCGAAAAGTTTGCGCACGTCGGGATCGCTGACGACAAACTGCTGGGAGAGCAAGTTCAGGTTATGCGAAAAGCTCAGGAAGTCACCGCTGACATCCCGCTGCGTCTGCAGCACAGTGCGCCCGTCATTGATCAACCGGAGGGTCTGCGGGAGCGCCGCCTGCGCGGAGACCAGCAGGTTGTTGCCCTGGTCGATCAGTCGCTGCAGGTCCGGCCCGGTGTGGTCGAACGACTTGCCTAACTCAGCGATCACCGTCTGCAGATTCTTCCGGTCAACGCTGTTGACCAACTTGTCCAAGTTGAGCAGCAGCGTGGCGTCGTCGACCGGGACCGCGCTGCGGGACCGCGGAATCACGCTGCCGGTCTTCAGGTACGGGCCACTGTCCGACTGGGGGGTGAGGTCGATGTACTGCTCGCCCACCGCCGAGAGGTTCGCGACCTGCGCGGTGACATCCGCCGGGATCTGGCGGTTGTGATCGATGGCCAGGATGGCCTTGACGCCGTTGCCATCCAGCTGCAGCGAATCGACCTTGCCGACCGTGAAGCCGCGTTCGGTCACCAGCGCGTTGGGGAAAATCCCGCCGGAGGAGGGTAGTTGAACCGCAACCTTGTACGGCTCGGCGGCGAAGCGCAGCGGTCCGATGTTGCGGATGCCCACATAGGAAAAGCCCGCGTACGCGATCCCGAGCACGGAGATCAGCACGAAGACCATCAACTGAATCTTCACTGCGCGGGAGATCATCGGGAACCGCCCAGCAGGGGGCCGAGCAGGCCGCCACCGGGGCTGCTGGGGCCGGTCCCGCCCGGAAGGCCGGGCACGGTCGGCAACCCGGTCGGCAGGACCGGCGGCACCGAGATCGGCGGAACGGGGGGCACCGAGACGGGCGGGGTCGGCAACCCGCCTGGCAGGGGCGGTTTCGGCAGGATCGGGCCGCCGGGGGTGATGCCCAGCACCGCGCACAGCGCCTTGAGCTGGCTGGTGTTGCACACCGAGCTGCCATCCACCGTCGCGGTCAAGCTGGTGTTGTCACCGGGGATGCCGTTGGTCGCATCGCGCGGGAACGGGAAGTCCAGCAGCAGTTCCAGGGAGCCCGGCAGCGCGGTACCCGCCTGGTTGAGCCGCGTCAAGATCGGCGCCAACGATGCGAGGTCCGCCTTGGTGGCATCGACACTCGCGTTGATCACCCGGGTCGACACCACCCCGAGGTCCGACAGGGCCTGCAACAGCTTCACGAGATTGCTGCGGTTCTCGGAAATGACATGGATGCCCGGGGCCAGATCCCGCAAGGCAATCTTGATGCTGTCCGTGTTGCGATTCAAATCGATCGACAGCTTGTCCAGGCTCTGGATCGCGCGGGTGATCTGACTCTTCTGGGTGTCCAGGCCAGAAACGAAGGTGTCGAGCTGGCGCAGCACGTCGCGGACCTTGTTCTCCCGGCCGGAAAGGGCTGCCGTCAGTTCCACGTTGATCGTCTGCAGCTTCTCCAGGCCTCCGCCGTTGAGCACGCTCGCCAGGACACCGAAGACCTGCTCGACGTCGGGGTAGGCACTGGTGGAACCGTCCCGAATCACCGCGCCGTCCTTGAGTTGTCCGACCTCGGGGGTGGTGGTCGGGGGCGCAAGTTCGACGAACTTCTCCCCGAGCAGGCTGGTTTCCTCCAGCAGCGCGGTGCTGTTCTGGGGGAGCCGCACCGACTTGCTGACCTTGCAGACGACTTTCGCCTTGAACGTCTGCGTGCTCGGATCCGACACGAGCTGGATCTTCTCGACCGTGCCGACCGTCACGTCATTCACCCGAACCGCGGATTGCGGCACGAGGTCGAGAACGTTGTCGAACAGCACGGTGACCGTGTACGTCTTCACGCTGGATAGCGGTCCTCCCACGCTCCCGGGTAGGTCCTTGCCGTAGAGGCCGCTGAATCCGCAGCCTGAGGTGAGCGCGAGCGCGGCCGCCACACCCACCCCCAGCACCGTGCGCCCCGGCCTCATCGGGCTGCCCCCTGCAGCACATCGCCCAGGCTGTGACCTTGCAGGCCGCCCAGGATGCCGCCGAGACCGCCCGGAATCGGGGGGGCGCCCGGCGGAGCCACCCCACCCAGCGGGTTCCCACTGCTGCCACCGGGGATCGTGCTGCAGTTCACGGCGGCACCCGCGGGCCCGGCCAGTCCCTTGATGAGGGCGCAGGCGATCGAATTCGGGTCGACGTTCGTGCGGGTACGCAGCAAACCCTGACCGTTGTCGGCCTGCGCGTCGAAGGCGCCGGACAGGTTGTGCAGACCCAGCGGAGCCAGGTCGATCGCCTCCTTCAGGGCCTGCTGCTCCCCGACCAGCCCCCCGGTGACCTGCTTCAGCGCGGTGACATCCGACTTGATCAGGCTGCGGTTGGAGGAAACAAACGTGTTCACCTGTCCCAGCGCGGTAGCCAGGTTCGCTAACGCGGCGCCCAGATCCTGCCGTTCACCGGCCAGCTGACCGGCCACGTCCGCCAGGTCCTTGTTGACTTTGCGGACACCGCCGTCGTTCTGGGCCAGGTTCGTGGTGAACTTCTGCAACTCGGTGATCGTGCCGAACAGTGCTCCCCGGCTGTCCGACAGGGCCGTCACCGCCTGGGAGAATCCGCGCAGGGTCTGGTTGAAGGCCGCACCGTTGCCCTTGAGGTTGGCCGCCCCCACGTCGACCAGCCGCGACAACGCGCCGTTCTTGTTCGCCCCGGTGGGGCCCAGCGCGACGTTCAAGTCGTTCAGGCTGCCGAAGATCGCGTCCAACTCGACCGGGACCTCGGTGTGATCCTCCTGCAGGACCGCGTGGTCCTTCAGCGCCGGCCCGCTGGTGTAAGCGGGCGTCAGCTGCAGGTACCGGTCGGAGACGATCGACGGCGGGACCAGCGCAACCCCCACGTTCACCGGCAACTTTCGGCTCGAGTCATATTCCAGGTCGACCCGAACCCGCGTCCCTTGCGGGGTGATGTGCGTGACCTGCCCCACGTCGACGCCCAACACCTTGACCGCCGAGCCCTTGTAAAGCCCGACCGTTCGCGGGAAGTAGGCGGTGAGCTGCTTGGTGGTCGAGCCGGCCACGACCTGGTAGGCGACGAACGCCAGCGTCGCGACCAGGGCGAACGCGAGGATGAGCGAAAGCGGCCGACCGACTCGGGTTACCAGCCGGGAGATCATGAGCAGCTCCCAGCGCCGGGGCCGCCACTGGACGGCACCGCGGAGGATTTCCCGTTGATGATCACGGTGGTGGTGAAGCAGCCGGGAGTGCCGACGTCAGAGATGTTTTGCACGTACGTGTCGAACCATCTGCCGTTCCCCAGCGTGTTGGTGAAATCGCGCAGGAACGGCGCAAGCAGATGGATGCCCTGATCGAGCTGCTTCTGGTCTTTGGTGAGGATGTCGGTGGTGCCCTTCAAATTTCGCAGTGCCGGCTGCAGCTGTGCAGTGTTCTCCGCGACCAGCGCACTGATTTGGCGGGAGAGCTCCGAGGTATTGATCAGGAGAGCGTGGATGACGTCACGCTGCTGCTGGACCAGGTTCAGCACGGTGTCGCCGTCATAGATCAACTTCGTGATCTCGGTATCCCGTGAGGCGAGGGTTGCGGTCACATTGCGCGAGCGGTCCAGCAGTTGCTGCAGTTGCGCATCCCGCGAGGCGATCGTGTGGCTGAGCGCGGCCAGTCCCGCGAGCGACTTGCCGACATTGGACGGGGTGTCCTTGAACGTCGTGGACAGGGTGTTGAAAGCGGTCTGCAGTTGCGTGACGTCAATCGTCTGCACGTTGTTGGCGAGACCTTCGAAGGCGGCCGTGACGATCAAGGGCGTCGAGGTACGGCTCAGCGGGATGTCCTGACGCGGACTGAGGTCCTGGGCGCCGTCCGGGGTTAACGCAACGTACATCTGGCCCAGCAGCGTCTTGATGCGGATGTCGGCCCGGGTCTGGCTCCCGATGTGCGTTCCGGGATCGAGCTGCAACCCCATTCGCACGTGATCGCCCTGAATCTCGATCGAGCTCACGTGCCCGATCTTGATTCCGGCGATCCGCACGTCCGCGCTGGTCTTGACATCGCTGGCTTCGACGAAATCGGCGTGGAAGGTCGGGCCGCCGCCGCCGAGGACGGCGAGATTCCCGGCATTGAAAGCGAGGAAAAGCACCAGCACCAGCCCGATGATCCCGACAATGGCGATCGGGACGGGGTTGCGCTCGCGGAACTGGGTCATCAGCCGTTACCCGTTCCGCAGACTGCCGAGTTCGTGTTGTGCAGCCGAACGTCGGCGTTGACCCCGAGCTTCACATCCGAATCACACAGGTAGAAATTGAACCAGGAGCCGTACGTCGCGGTTCGGATGATCGAATTCAACTTATTGGGGAATCGCTGCAAGAACTCATCGAGTTGGTTGACGCGGCGCCCGTTCAAGGTGACCGACGTCGTCGCGAGCGTGTTCGTCACGGCCGAGAGCTGCGCCAGGTCGGTGGGCAGCGACGGGCGGATGCTCTGCAGCAACCGGGTGGTGCTCACCGTCAGTTCGTTCACGTTGCCCAGCGAGGCGGCGATCGCCCCGCGGTCGCCCGCGAGCCCGGTTACCAGCTGCTGCAGTTGAATGATCAGGTCCTGCAGCTGTCCGCTGCGGTCATCGACGGTGGTCAGGACGCTGGTCAGATTGGTGACCAGCGAGCCGATGGCAGCGTCCTGCTGGGCGATGGAGCTGCTCAGCGAGGCGGTACTGGCCAGCAGGCTGTCGATGGTGCCGCCCTCCCCTTGCAGGGTGCGGATCACCTCGTAGGCGACTTTGTTGGTGTCCGCCGGGCTCAGCGCGGTGAACAGCGGGCGGAATCCGTCGAAGAGCGTGGTCAGGTCGAGCGCGTCCTGCGTGTGGTCCAGCCCGATGGTCTCGTTCTTCCGATAGACCGCGTCCGATCCGGCCGTTTCCTGCAGGTCCAGGTAGCGCTGGCCCACCAGGTTGCGGTAGCGCAGGACCGCCTTCACCGAGCGATGGAGCGGGATGCTCTTGTCCAGGCCGAATCGGACCTGGGAGACCCGATGGGTCTTGTCCCGGGGGTCCGGCACGAGTTTGACACCGGTGATCTGGCCGACGCGTACGCCGGCGATCCGGACATCGTCGCCGACGAGCAGACCCGTGCTATCCGTGAACTGCGCCTGGTAGCTGATGGTGGAACCCACGCTGCCATTTTTGATGGTGACCGCGAGCACGTAGGTCAGGAAGCTGGTGATGATCCCGAAGATCACCAGGTAGACGAAGGATTTGATGGTGCTGCCGTTCATCGGACGGTCACCGCCATCCCGGCCAGTTGCGGCGCGGACAGGATCGTCGCGATGTCGGGCACATCAGTGCCGGCCACCCCCAGCAGCGGGGCGGAAAGGATCTGGGCCAGCTGGACCGCCTGGCTGCTGCTCTGCGCTGACACCCCGCCCGGCCCGTTGCCGCCGCCGTTGAGCGGGGGGGGCGAGCCGACCGCGTTCGCGGGCACTCCCGGCAGGCCGTAGCAGTGCGGTCCGGCGAACGTCGCGTTGCGGTTCAAGGTGTAGTCGGGCTTGTCCTTCGGGTAGGAATATCCGTTCGGCTGATTGATCACCTGCAGGTCGATGTGCAGGCCTGGGTTCTGACCGGCCCGCGGGAGGAAGGTCTGACCCAGCACCGGCTCAATCTTGGTGAGGCCCTCCAGCAGGCAGGGGAACTCCGGCGAGTATTGAGCCAACAGGGCCAGCTGCGGCTGGGAGATCTGGGCCAGCTGCACCAGGTTCTGCCCGTTCTGGGTGAGGAAGTTGGTCGTGGTGTTAGCGAAACCCCGCGTGCCGAGCAGGAACTGGGTGAACACGTCGCTCTTTTGCACCAGCGTGCGGGAGTTCACGGCGAACTGCCGTGCGGTGGCGAGCAGGTCCGGCGTCGCCGCGTTGAGGTTGGTCGCCAGGTCCGCGACGCCGGAGATGTCGAACTCGATGTTTTTCAGATCGGGGTTGAGCGCGGCAAAATAGGTGTCGGTCCGGGCGAGGTTGTCGCCCAGCTTGTTGCCCCGCCCACGCAGGGCCTGGGCCAGGTTGGACAAGGTCAGGTTCAGTTCGACCGGTTGCAAGGTCTGCAGCAGCGGCACCAGGTCGTTGAAAACCTTCTCGGCCTCGATCGCGGTCGACGAGTGATCCAGGTTGATCACGTTGCTGACGCCTGGTTGCCCGAAGTGCGTCGGAGCGGGCGCACTCGGGATGATCAAATCGACGAACTTCTCCCCGAACAGCGTCTTCGGCAAGATCCGGGCCACCACGTTGGACGGGATGAGCTTGGCCTTATCCGGCTGCAGCGCCAGGTCCAGCGTGGCGTTCGTCCCGTTGGAGTGCACCGACCGGACCTCGCCCACGATGATCCCGCGCAGCTTCACGTCGGCCGGGACGACGAGTTGGTGACCAATCCTTCCGGCCTGAAGTTTCACGTTCACGCTCGTGGTGAACGTCTTGTTGTAGAAGGCCACCGAGAGGGCCAGCAGCCCCACGACGACGGCCAGGAACAGGACGCCGAGCAGCCGCTTGCGAAGAAGTTTGATCACGCAGCTACCCCGCGATCCGGACTGTCGCGCTGGCTCCCCAGATGGCCAGCGACAGGAAGAAGTCGATCACGTTGATGGCGACGAGTGCGGTTCTCACCGCTCGACCGACCGCAACCCCGACGCCGGCCGGACCGCCCGAAGCGGTGTACCCGTAATAGCAATGAATCAAGACGATGACGATCGCGAAAATCAGCACTTTGAAGAAGCTGTAAATCACATCCTGTGGAGGCAAGAATGAGTGGAACGCGGCGTCGTACGTACCGACCGATTGATGGTAGAAGGTGGTCACGATGAACCGCGTCGCGAAATAGCTCGACAGCAGGCCCACCACGTAGAGCGGCACGACGGCCACCATCCCCGCCACAATCCGGGTGGTGACCAGATACGGGATGCTCGGGATGCCCATGACTTCCAGCGCGTCGATTTCCTCGTTCACCCGCATCGCGCCCAGTGTCGCGGTGAATCCGGATCCGACGGTGGCCGACAGCGCGAGGCCCGCAACGATCGGGGAGATCTCACGAGTGTTGAAGTAGGCGGAGATGAAGCCGGCGAAGCGGGCGATGCCGATCTGGTCGAGCCCCTGGTAACCCTCCAGCCCGACCTCGGCCCCGGTGAAGAACGTCAGAAACGCGATCACGCCGACCGTGCCACCGATCACGGCCAACGAGCCACTGCCCAAGCTGACCTCGGCGATCAGCCGGGCCACCTCTTTCTTGTAGCGCAGCAGCGTCTTGTACATCCAACCGAGGGCCCGCAGATAGAACGACAGCTGATCGCCCAGACGGTCGAGGCTCGCGCCGCCGCGCCCCACGAAGTTCCGTCCGGCCCGGATGGGAACCCGGATCGGGCGCGGCAGGGTCTCGACGAATGCCATCAGACGGCCTTCGGCGGGACGAGCTGAAAGTAAATCGTGGTGATCACGGTGTTGGTGAGGAACAACAGCAAGAACGTGATGATCACTGACTGGTTGACCGCGTCACCGACGCCCTTCGGGCCGCCCTTGGGGTTCAGCCCGCGGTAGGCCGCGACCAACCCCGCGATGAGGCCGAAGATGAGCGCCTTGAACTCTCCGGCGTAGATGTCCTGCACCTGTGCCAGCGCGGTGAAGGACGCCAAGTACGCGCCGGGGGTGCCATGTTGCAAGATCACGTTGAAGAAGTAGCCGCCCATGACGCCGACGACGCTCACCAGGCCGTTGAGCAGGACCGCGACGAACATGCAGGCCAAGACCCGCGGGACGACCAGGCGTTGCACCGGGGAGATCCCGAGCACCTCCATGGCGTCGATTTCCTCACGGATGGTCCGGGCGCCGAGGTCCGCGCAGATCGCCGATCCGCCGGCTCCCGCGATGAGCAGTGCGGTGACGATGGGGCCCGCCTCGCGCACGATCGCGAGGACCGCCGCCGCGCCGGTGAACGATTGCGCCCCGACCTGGCGGGAAAGGTTGCCCAGCTGCAGGGCAATGACGGCCCCGAAAGGCACCGATACCAACATGGTCGGGACGATGGTGACGCTGGCGATGAACCAAGCCTGCTGCAGGAACTCGGCGGCCTGGAAGGGGCGCCGGAAGCTGGCCCGGGCGGTGTCGAGCGACAGCGCGAAAAAACTGCCGGTCTGCCGGAAGGCGCCGAGCGGGAACGCGCTCATCGCCGTTCCCACGCCGGGCCGGGGTGGCCATGGCGGGTCACCGAGTCACTCACTGTCCTCAGCGACGTCGGAGGGGGCGGCGTGGCGTCCGCGGCCCGAGCCATCCTCGGACTCCGCTGCGTCGGCGCGTCCTCGGAACGGTCGCGCCATCAGCCCGCGCCGAGGGCCGAACGGGGTGGGCCGCCGCGAGGCGGAACGGGCCGTCGGAGCCTGCGGGGGATCGGCGACGAGAGGAGCCTGCGGGGGATCGGTAACGGGAGGTTGGACGCCGGCGCCATCCGCCAGGAGTGCAAGGCCGACGTCATCGGCGCCCGGTGCGGGGTTGAGCTCGGTGGTCCGCGCGCCGGCGGTGTGCGCGGGAGTCCGCGTTTCGCTCGCCCGAACGTTGCCGTGCCCATCTCCGTGCGCATCGCTGCGCTGTTCGTCGGCGTGCGCCGCCGAGCCAGGCCCGCTGACGATCAGCGGGAGCCGGTCACGGCCGATTACCTCACCGTGTTCGTCGACGGCGAAAAAGCCGTCCCCGTCCGATTCCCCGGCGGCCATCTTTTTCAGCAGTTCCCGGACGTCCTCGACGGGCGCGGACTTGGTGAGCAGCGGCCCGCGCTGCGTCGGCCGTGGTTCACCGTTGCTCGGCGTCAGCTGCGGCTGCAGCGGGGGCAGCCCGGGGATCTTCACGTTCGCGTCGGCCTCCGCCGCCAACGAGGCCGCGTCCTTCTCCTCGGCCATCCCGATGGGACCCTCACGCTGCCCGTTCAGGAATTGGCGGACCACGGGCTCCGGGCTGGTCAGCAGCTTCAGCCGCGGGCCGAACATGGCCAGGTGCCGCCGGTAGAGCAAACCGATGTTGTCCGGCAACGAGCGGGCGGTGTTGATGTCGTGCGTGACGATGAGGAAGGTCGCTTCAATCTGGGTGTTGAGATCGACGATCAGCTGATTCAGGTACGCCGTCCGGACCGGATCCAGACCGGAGTCCGGCTCGTCGCACAAGATGATCTGCGGATCGAGGACCAGCGCGCGGGCCAAACCGGCCCGTTTGCGCATCCCGCCGGAGATCTCCCCTGGAAGCTTGTTCTCGGCACCGAGCAGACCGACCATCTCGATCTTCTCCATGACGATCTTCTTGATCTCGCCCTCGCGCTTTTTCGTGTGCTCACGCAGCGGGAAGGCAATGTTGTCGTAGAGGTCCTGCGATCCGAACAGGGCGCCGTCCTGGAACAGCACCCCGAACAACTTGCGGATCTCGTAGAGCTGGCCCTCCTTCACCCGCGTGATGTCGGTTCCGTCGATGAAGATGGAACCGGCATTCGGCTTGAGCAGGCCGATCAAGCACTTCAGAAAGACCGACTTGCCCGTCCCGGACGGGCCGAGGAGCACGTTGATCTCGGCCTTGGGCAGCGTCAGGGTGACGTCCTCCCAGATGGTCTGCCGACCAAATCGCTTCGTCAGGCCTTCGACCCTGATCTCGACGCCCACGAAGCTCCCTTCTCGCGCGGTGATGACCCAAACTGTGACGAAAAGCACACACTACGGGTTGCGTAGGGACAGTACGCGGCATTCGGCACCCGTCGCGGGCCACCCGGGGTCACCCCTGACGTCGCCGCCCAGCGCGACCCGGCCCTGACGATTCGTTCAACGACGCAGTGTGCGTCAGGTCACGTCCTGGAGGAGGTCAATCTGCGGAGCGTCGGCTGGGCGAGGACCGACTCGCCGGCCCACGGCCGAGCGGCGCGAACGCCAACGAGGACCGCCCCTCGCCCCCGGCGGGGCGAAGAGCGGTCCTCGTTGGCACCTACAGCGGTGCTACTTGACGCTCACCTTGGCGCCAGCGCCCTCGAGGGCCGCCTTGGCCTTCTCGGCGATCTCCTTGGTGACCTTTTCCAGCACAGCCTTGGGCGCCGCGTCCACGAGGTCCTTCGCCTCCTTCAGCCCGAGGCTGGTGAGGGTCCGCACCTCCTTGATGACCTGGATCTTCTTTTCGCCGGCCGCGTCGAGGACGACGTCGAACTCTTCCTGCTCCTCGACCTCGGCTGCGGCTCCGGCGCCCCCGCCGGCCGGGGCGGCCGCGGCCACCGGGGCCGCGGCGGTCACGCCAAAGGTCTCTTCGAACTGCTTCACGAACTCCGACAGCTCGAGCAGCGTCATCTCCTTGAACGCTTCGAGCAGCTCGTCGGTGCTGAGCTTGGCCATGATCTGATGCTTCCTTCCGTCGGGACGTGCGTCGTTAAGGGTGAGTAGTGCGGTGCTGGAGCTCAGCCGTCGGTTCCGCCAGCCGCAGGTTCCGGCGATGACGCCGCCGGCTCTGCTTCCGGCGTGCTCTCGGAGGGCGCCTCGGCCGGTGCTGCGTCAGCGGCCTCGGTCGGCGACGCGTCGGCGACCTCGGCTGGTGTCGCATCCGCGACCTCGGCTGGTGTCGCATCCGCGACCTCGGCCGGGGTGTCCCCGCTCGCCTCGACCGGACTCTCGGTTGAGGCGGGTTCCGCCGCGGCCTTCACCTCCTGCAGGGCTGCAGCAAGGCGGGCCACCTGAGTCAGCGGCGCGGCGAACAGGCCGACCGCCTGGGACAGCGAACCCTTCATCGCGCCGGCGAGCTTGGCCAGCAGCACCTCACGGGATTCCAGATCCGCGAGTCTGTTGATCTCGACGGCCGACAGGGGGCGCCCGTCGAGCACGCCACCCTTGATCACCAGCAGGGGGTGGTTCCGCGCGAAATCGCGGAGCCCCTTGGCGGCCTCCACCGGGTCGCCGTCCACGAACGCGATGGCAGTGGGACCGGCGAGGAGCTCCTCGAGACCCTCGACGCCGGCCTGCGACGCCGCGATCTTGGTGAGGGTGTTCTTGACCACCGCGTACTGGGTGCCGGCCCCGAGGGCCCGGCGCAGCGCCGTGATCTCCGCCACGGACAGTCCGCGATATTCGGTCAGCAGGGCAGCGGAGGAGTTGCGGAATGAATCCGCGATCTCGGCCACCGCGGCGGACTTGTCGTACTGAATGCGAGTCGCTGGCACGGGCCTCCTTCCAACGTTGGACCGGTACGTCCGGTCCGTTGGGAGGCGTTCGCCCCGGCGCAGTGCGCCCGGGCGGATGGGCGCAACCGCCCATCTCGCACCACGGCACCTGCGCGGGTTGACCGTCTCCACGACGGGCCTTCGGCTCCCAAGGGAGCAACCGGCGGTCTTCGGTACTGGTATCAGCGTGGATGCTACCGCACTGAGCGGGGGCATCCGGCGCGGCTGCGCCGTTAGGCGTTGCCCGCCTCGTCGTCCAACAGGCCCCGGGTCCGGTTCGGATCCACCGGGATCCCCGGACCCATGGTGGTGGCGACGGTGACCTTCCTGAGGTATCGGCCCTTCGCCGCGGACGGCTTCGCCCGGAGCACTTCATCCAGCGCGGTGGCGTAGTTCTCCACCAGCTGCTGCTCACTGAACGACGCCTTGCCGATGATGAAGTGCAGGTTCGACTGCTTGTCGACGCGGAAGTTGATCTTTCCGCCCTTGATGTCAGTCACGGCCTTTTGCACATCGTTGGTGACCGTGCCGGTCTTCGGGTTCGGCATCAGCCCGCGCGGCCCGAGCACCCGAGCAATCCGGCCGACCTTGCTCATCTGGTCGGGAGTGGCCACGGCCGCATCAAAGTCCAGGAAGCCACCCTGGATGCGCTCGATGAGATCGTCCGAACCGACCACGTCGGCGCCCGCAGCCTCGGCTTCCACGGCCTTCTCCCCGGCCGCGAACACGATGACCCGGACGGTCTTTCCCGTGCCGTGCGGCAGGCTGACCGTGCCGCGGACCATCTGATCGGCCTTGCGTGGATCGACGCCGAGCCGGAGGGCAACCTCCACGGTCGAGTCGTATTTCGTGGTGGATGTCTGCTTCGCCAGCCGGACCGCGTCCATCGGGGTATAGGTCTGCGACGGGTCGATCTTATCTGCGGCGGCGCGATAGGCCTTGCTGCGCTTCATGAGGAAATCCCTTTCTCCGTGGTCAGGCGGACCGGTGGGTCCTCCCACAGGCGGCCGGACGGTCCGGTCGCTACCTGCGCTGGTGCTGTTCTCGCGGGCGTCAGTCGGTGACGGTGACGCCCATCGAGCGGGCAGTGCCGGCCACGATCTTCTCGGCCGCGTCCAGGTCGATCGCGTTCAGGTCGGGCAGTTTGGTCTGGGCGATTTCCCGCACCTGAGCGCGGCTCACGCTGCCCACCTTGGTGGTGTGTGGCACCGCGCTGCCCTTGTCCAACCCGGCGGCCTTGAGGATCAGCCGGGCAGCGGGCGGCGTCTTGGTGACGAACGTGAACGAGCGGTCCTCGAAAACACTGATCTCGACCGGCACGACCGAGCCACGTTGGCCTTCTGTGGCGGCGTTGTACTGCTTGCAGAACTCCATGATGTTCACGCCGTGCTGCCCCAGGGCGGGACCCACCGGCGGGGCCGGCGTGGCGACGCCGGCGTTGATCTGCAGCTTGATGACCGCCGCGAGCTTCTTCTTCGGAGGCATGTGCGTCTTCCTGTCGAACGGGCTGATGTGGGTGAAACCGCGGTCAGATCTTGGCGACCTGGGAGAACTGGAGCTCGACCGGAGTTTCCCGGCCGAAGATGGAGACGAGAACCTTCAACCGCTGAGCGTCGACGTTGATTTCCGAGATCGACGCGGGCAGCGTGGCGAACGGGCCGTCCATGACAGTGACGGACTCGCCCACCTCAAAGTCCACGGTACGGGTTGCCGCCGGGCCGCCTCCGCTGTCGCCACCCGCGCCGCTGGCCTTCTTGAGCTCCGCCGGCTGGGCGAGCACCGACGCGACCTCCGTCAACGACAGCGGGCTCGGGCGGTTCGTGAGGCCCACAAAGCCGGTGACGTTGGGGGTGTTGCGCACGACCGACCAGGACTCGTCGGTCAGGTCCATCCGCAGGTAGACGTACCCGGGGAACTTCTTCTGCTCGACCTGCTGGCGCTTGCCATTTTTGATCACCGCGACCGTCTCGGTCGGCACCTCGATCTGGAAGATGTAGTCCTCCATGTTCAGCGAATTGCGTCGCTGCTCGATGTTGGCCTTCACCCGGTTCTCGTATCCGGCATACGTGTGCACCACGTACCAGTCCCCCGGCTGCGCGGCCAGCATGGCCTGCATCTCGGCAACGGGGTCGAGCTCCTCGACCGCATCAGATTCGGCGGTCTGCTCGTCGACGACCGACATCGCGGCCTCCTCCGGCGCGCGTCCCTCCCCGATCACGCCGGCGCTGTTCAGCCCGGCCTCGGGGTCCTCCTGCTGGGTCTCGCCGGGTGTGACGTCCCCTTCGGCCGCGCTCATCTCCGGGTCGGCATAGGACGCGCCGTCGTGCGGCGCGGTCAGCGGAGACTCGCCGGTGGTGTCGGCGCGGTGGTCGGACTCGGACACGGGACAGTTACCTCGTTACGTCGGGGGGTTACGCGTGGCGTGCGGTCATTTACCGAACAGCAGCAGATCGAGCTTGGCGAACACCAGATCAAAGCCGAACGTGGCGGCGACCATGAAGCTGACGAACACCAGCACGACCGTGGTATAGGTGACCAGCTCGCTGCGAGTCGGGTAGATGACCTTGCGCAGCTCACTGACGGTCTCCCGGTAGTACGTCCGGGTCCGCCGCACCGGACCGGGTTTGCGCGGCCCGCCGGAGCGCTTTCCGCCGCCGGCGAGGGGCGCGGGTTTCGGCGCGCGGGGCTCCTCGGCGCCGACGGAACCCGGCTGCATCTCGGCGGCCATGGCTGTCCCCTCGTCAGTACTGTTCGCGGATCCCGGGCGTGGGATCCGGATTCGGATCGCTCAGTAGTGCCGTGCTACGGGTCGTGCAGGTGCTGGTCGTGCGGATGACGCAGGGGCGGAGGGACTCGAACCCCCAACCGCCGGTTTTGGAGACCGGTGCTCTACCAGTTGAGCCACGCCCCTTCGGCGCCCCCGGGCGGACCGGGTGCCCCTTTGTGCCGCCAGGACGGGGCGAACCTGCTCCGGACACCGATGTGGGGGCGCGCCGAGTCAGGGCCGAACCGACCCGGAGCTGTTGAGTGTACGTGCTGGGACTCGGCTCGGGAAACCGGCCGTGCGACGATCGGGTCATGACTGCCGCCCATGCAGCGCACCCCGCCCACGCCCGCCGGATCTCGCAGCGGGTAGGAGCCATCACCGAATCGGCCACCCTCGCCGTCGACGCCAAGGCTAAGGCGTTGCAGGCGGCCGGACGGGATGTCATCGGCTTTGGCGCCGGTGAACCGGACTTCCCCACCCCAGCCCACATCGTGGCTGCCGCTGAGATCGCCTGCCGAGACCCGAAGATGCACCACTACACCCCGGCCGCCGGCCTGCCGGAGCTGCGGGCGGCGATCGCGGCTAAGACGGCGCGGGACTCGGGCCTGCACCTTGGGGCGAACCAGGTCCTGGTCACCAACGGGGGCAAGCAGGCGGTGTACCAGGCGTTCGCGAGCCTGCTCGACCCCGGTGACGAGGTGTTGCTCCCGGCCCCGTATTGGACCACCTACCCGGAGGCGATCGGGCTCGCGGGAGGCGTCAGCGTGCCGATCCTCACCACACCTGAGCAGGGGTATCGGGTCAGCCTGGAGCAGCTGGATGCGGCCCGCACCGCGCGTACCCGGGTGCTGCTGTTCTGTTCCCCCTCCAACCCCACCGGAGCCGTCTACCCGCCGGAGGAGGTCCGGGCGATCGGCCAATGGGCCGTCGACCATGACCTGTGGGTGGTCACCGACGAGATCTACGAGCACCTGGTCTACGGCGGCGCGGAGTTCACCTCTATGCCGGTCCAGGTGCCGGCCTTGGCCGACCACTGCGTGGTCGTCAACGGGGTGGCCAAGACGTACGCGATGACCGGCTGGCGCGTGGGTTGGCTGGCCGGACCCGCCGACATCGTGAAGGCGGCGATCAATCTGCAGTCGCATTCCACCTCGAACGTTTCCAACGTGGCGCAGGCGGCGGCTTTGGCGGCGGTGGGCGGGGACCTGAAGGCGGTGGGTCAGATGCGGGAGGCGTTCGACCGGCGGCGGCGGCTGATGCACCAGCTGCTGGTGGACACTCCGGGTGTGACCTGCCCCGAGCCGCTGGGGGCGTTCTATTGCTACCCGTCCGTGCAGGAGCTACTCGGCCGATCCTTGCGGGGTCGAACCGTGCAGACGTCGGCCGAACTCGCCGAGGTTGTGCTGGAGGAGGTCGGCGTTGCCGTCGTCCCCGGGGAGGCGTTCGGGACACCGGGATACTTCCGGTTGTCCTACGCCCTGGGTGACGAAGACCTGGTCGAGGGCTTGAATCGGCTTTCCTCGTTGTTGGCCGAGGCCAGGTAGCCCGGCAAGCGGCACGGGGCCGGTCAGCCGAGACGAACGACCGCGCGGGCGCCGGACAGCACCTTGTCCCCGTCCACGGTGGCGGTGATGTTCACCGTCGCGGTGCTGGCGTCGGCGTCGAGCGCCTCTACCGTTGCGGTGACGGTGAGCAGCGCTCCCTTGTCATCGTCGGGAACTACCACGGGTCGGGAGAAGCGCACCCCGTACTCCAGCAGCGCGCCCGGGTCCCCGGCCCAATCGGTGACCATGCGCCCGGCCTCGGCCATGGTGAACATCCCATGCGCGATGACATTCGGCAGGCCGACCGCGGTGGCGATGCGCTCGTTCCAGTGGATGATGTTGGCATCGCCCGAGGCCCCGGCGTACTGGATGAGGTTGATCCGTTGGACCGGGAAAACCCGCTCGGGCAGGACCTCACCGACGCTGACGGCGGCGAAAGACTTGCGGGTCATCAGGAATTCCCCCCAGCCGCGGTACCCCGACTGACAAGAGTCGAAAACAGGGTTGCGACGCGTTCGCCGGACTCGGTGCCGACTTCGGTGCGGGTGACCATCAGCTCGTTACGTCCCGCGTCCTTGATGTCATCCACGATGGTGGAGCTGACCAGCCGATCTCCGGCTCGGACGGGACGGTGGGCAATGAATCGCTGCTCCCCGTGAACCACGAGCGCATAGTTCAAGCCGAGGCCCGGATCGACAATCGGACCATCGAGGGCGAACCGAAATCCCAGCACGGTGAGGAACGTCGGCGGCGCGATCACGTCTGGGTGGCCGGCGGCCTTGGCCGCCTCAGCGTCCAGGTAGATCGGGTTCATGTCCCCGATGGCGACCGCGAAGTCTCGAATCTTTTCGCGGCCGACTTCATAGACCGCGGAGGCCGGGTATTCCCGCCCGATGAACTCACGGTTGATGGGCACGGCGGCCCTTAGCGGGTTTCGCGGTGCGCGGTGTGCGTCCGGCAGGTGGGACAGAACTTCTTCAGCTCGATCCGGTCCGGATCATTGCGCCGGTTCTTCTTGGTGATGTAGTTGCGGTTCTTGCACTCCACGCAGGCCATCGTGATCTTCGGTCGGACATCGGTGGCGGCCATGCGGGCGTACTCGCTTCCATCAAAAGGGACCGGCCACGGCCGGCGGACAAACGTGAACCCGAACAGTGTAGCGGTGGCCGGACTTGAACCGGCGACACAGCGATTATGAGCCGCTTGCTCTGCCAGACTGAGCTACACCGCCAGGGCGGACCAGCCTTCCCGGTCCTTGGTCGTACGAGCCCCCTTACGGAATCGAACCGTAGACCTTCTCCTTACCATGGAGACGCTCTGCCGACTGAGCTAAGGGGGCGCAGGTCGCGGGGCAAAACTCTAGCGCATGGGACGCGATCGCCTCCGCCGGCGAACGGTGACGCCGAGCGCCGCTAACGCTGCACCCAACAGCACCGCCGCTGCGGCGACGGCGCCCACCGGCAGAAGCTCGCGACTCGCGCCGGCCGACGGTCCCCGAGGCGCGCGGCCCGGCTGCGGCGGGGGCGCCGCGCGCGGACCGGAAGTGGCGCCTGGACTCGCCGAGCCGGCCGGGGCCGATCCGGCCGGCGCCGGGCCGGTGCCGGCGGCGGCTCCCGCGGCCGCCAGCGGCGCCAGCTGGCCCCGCCGAGCCGCGATGATCGCCGGCACGAACCGGGTGGCGTCGATGCTGCCCAGGCCGGTGGCCAGGTCGTATCCCGGCCGCGCGGGGTACCCCGGCACCGGGTTGCGCTGCCCGCCGGCGTCGACCAGGGCGTTGCTCCCCGCTGTCACATCTCGGATGCCGCCCGCCGCCCCCAAGCGGTACAGCGCGTCATTGAGATACCCCAGGCGCGCGCCGGCCTGCCCGTCGGCCAGGGCGACGAGACCCGCGAACAGCGGCGTCGCCTGGCTGGTGCCCCCGCCCACCGACCAACCGACGGGGCTGTAGGAGCCATAGGTGATCAGACCGCCGGCCACTGCCGCGTCCAGCGCCACATCCGGCACGCCGCGGTGGGCCCCGACGGTGGCCTTCACCCCGTCTTGGAAACGGGGTCGGGCAAACACCTCGCTCACGCCGCCGCCACCGGCCCCGGCGCCCGGGCGCCCACCCCAGGCCGCGTCGGGGGAGATCCGCTGCCCGTCGGCCCCGACGTGCACGGTGGTACCGCCGACGGCCGTGACCAAGGGGTCGCTGGCCGGCCAGTCCGTCACCGCCCTCGCGAACAGGGTGTGTCCATCCCTCATGGCGTCGACCGGACCGTTGTCACCGGTGGCGGACACGACGGTGACCCCTGCAGCCTTCGCCTGCGGGTAGATCTGTTCGGACAACCGCCGAATCTGCTGGGCCGAATCGAAAGTGGGTTCGGTCGCGGCGAAGGACTGGCTCAGCACGTCCACCCGCCCCAACACGGCGTTCTCGCTGCGAATGATCTCCGGGAATCCCTGCAAGCCCTCGGTTTCGCTCACCGGGGTGGTAATCACCAGTATTTTCGCGTCCGGCGCGATGACGTGCACCATCTCCACGTCCAGCGTCGTTTCACCGGCCCAGCCCAGACGGTCCGGGTCGGTGGGGTCGAAGGCGGGCGGTTCTCCCGCGGGCGCAACGGTTTGCAGGCTCAGCGCGGGCAGGCCGTACTGCTGGTCGTAGACCGCGAGGTCGTGACGGAGCGTGGGCGAACCGAACGAGACCACCACCCCGACGGTCACGCCCCGACCGGTGGGCCCGGGGCCACCCAGGGGGCCCAACCCGTAAAGCGCCCGCAGGGTCGCGGGGGTGAGGCAGCGGCCGCCAGATGCAGCCAGACATTCCTGGGGGGTCGGCGGACGGGGCAACGCGGCCGGGGCGGCGCGCGCCGGCAAAAAGAGCAGGGCGGTGCAGCACAGCGCTTCCCACGGCCGGTCGCGCACGCGCATCAGCGCAGCGTGGCATACCCCACCGAGCGCCGCGGCTCTTGATCAGTCGGCGGCGTGCAGCCGGACCACGACGATGGCGAGGTCGTCGCGCAGCGGCGCCTCGACAAAGTCCTCGGCGGCGCCTTCCAGTCGAAGGGCAACCTGTTCGGCTCCCTGCCGGTGGGTGCCCCGGAGGGTCGCCAGCAGGCCATGCTGGCCGAACATCCTTTCCCCGTCGCGGCGTTCGGTCACCCCGTCGGTGTACAGCACCAGGAGATCACCGGCAGCCAGGTCGATGCTGGCCACGGGAAGGAAGACTTCCTCGTCGTCCAGAACCCCGATGAGGGTGCCGGGCGTGCCAACCAGCCGCGCCCCGTCCTGCGAGACGTGGACCGGCTCCGGGTGGCCGGCCAGGCACAGCTCGGCCCGGGCGCCGGCGGACGTCGGGCTCAGCCGACACAGCGCCACGGTGCAAAATCGGGACCCGTCCGGGCGATCGCGCAGGACTGTGTTGAGCCTGCGTAGCGCGTCGGGGAGGGCGTATCCCTCGGTCAGCAGCAGGCGGAGCACGTCCCGGGCGACGCCGGTGATCGCGGCGGCCTGCGCGCCTTTGCCGCACACATCCCCCACGGCGACGACGGTGGACCCGTCGGCCAGCTCGAAGGCGTCGTAGAAGTCGCCCCCGACGGCCAGGCCGGGGGAAGCCGAGTGGTAGCGGGCGGCGAGCCGCCAGCCCGCGGGCGTCGGGAGTTCGGCGGCGAGCAGCGAGCGCTGCAGCGAGCCGGCCGTATCGGCTTGGGTGGCATACAGGCGGGCGTTGTCGACGGCCAGGGCCGCGCGTCGGGTGAGGTCTTCCGCCGTCATCAAATCCAGGGTCACCAGCGGGTCCACCCGACCGAGCAGCAGCACGCCCAGCGTCCGTGACCGGGCATGCAACGGCAGCGCCGCCACGTGCGCTCGACGCCCGGCGAGCGGAACGGTGGCGGCCGGGCGATGCACCCCAGGGCTTCGCGCTGCGGCCGCGACGATCGCCCGCACGTCCGCGTCGCGGTCCACGAGCGCGGCCAGCGCGTCCAACTCGCTCTCCCGAATGTGGTGGGCCGCAACGCGCCGGGTGCGGCCGCGCTCATCGACCTCGTACACCGCGCACCACTCGGCGATCCGCGGCACCACGATCTGGGCCACCAACGCCAGGGTGAGACTGACGTCGAGCGAGCCGGCCAACAGCTCGGTGGCCTCGGCGAGCAGATCCAGCCGGTCTTCCCGCCGTCGGCCGAGTTCGAGCAGGCCGGCCTCGGCCGCGACCATCCCGACCAGCGCCGCCGCCACCCGCCAGAACGCCAGGATCTCCAGGTCCGGGGGGCCGGCCGTCTCGGGGCGGTGCAGGCCCAGGGTGCCCAGCTGACGATCCCCGTGCCAGACCGGGAGTCGGTGGGTGGGCTCGACGAGCGCTCCCCGGCGCAGTTTCAGCGCGGGATCCAGCTCGAGCCAGATCTCCACGCTGTCGCAGTCAGTGGTGTCCGCGATGCGGGAGGCCAGCTCGCCCAGCTGCTCCTCGGGGGTCAGCGATCGGCGCATCCGTGGCTCCAGCACCAAGGCAGCCAGCCGTCGTTCCATGTCCACTGCCGGCAATGGCTCGGCTGTGGTTCGGTTGACGTCCGACGCCACGTCTACCGGCCCGGGAGCCAACGTGAACCACACCGTTTTGCGTCCCGCCCGATGCGCGGTCCCCCAGGATTCGGCCAGCGCGTCGACCAGCAGCAGCCCGCGGCCGCCTTCCCCCAGCTCGGCCGAAGGCGGCGACGTCACCACCGGACCGGTGTCCGCGTCCCGGACCGCGACCGTGACCCGAACGTCGTCCCGAGTCACCTCGACCTGCACGGCACTGCCCCCATGCACCACCGCGTTCGTCGTCAGTTCAGTGACCAACAGCGCGGCGACGTCCGCAAGGTCGATCAGCCCCGCCTCAGCCAGGACGGCGACGACGAAGCGGCGGGCTCGGGACGGCGCCCGTTCGTCTCCCACGAGATCGGCGATCCGTTGCACGGGGGACATCCTGACCCGTCAGGATACGGGGACCCGAAAGCAACCCGTATCACCGCGTCGCGAACATTTCCGGCTACTTACCGCCGGCCGAAGGAGCAGCCCGTGAGCGTCGAGTCGCCTGGCAAGACCCGTCGCGAGCCGCCGCGCACGGCCAGCGTCCCGGTCGCCGACCTCACCGCGCTGCAGGACGCAATCCGCGCCTTCCAGGACGGCGACTTCAGTGTGCGGCTACCCCCCCGCGATGGGCCCATCGGGCGGCTGGCCGAGCAACTCAACGAGCTCATCGATCGCCAGCAGCGCCGTGAGCAGGAGTTTCGCCGGGTCTCGGATGTGATCGGTCGGGAGGGCCGGATGTCCGAACGCATCCGGCTCGACGCCGACCACGGGGACTGGGCGGCGTCCGCGGACACGATCAACAGCCTGATCGATGACCTGGTCCGTCCCACCACCGAGGTTGCCCGCGTCATCGCGGCCGTGGCCGAGGGCGACCTCTCCCAGCACATGGCCCTGGAAATCGCCGGACAGCCGGTCAAAGGTGAATTTCAACGGATCGGCACCACCGTCAACCGGATGGTGGACCAGCTGTCCTCGTTCGCCGACGAGGTCACTCGGGTGGCCCGGGAGGTCGGGTCCGAGGGCAAGCTCGGCGGTCAGGCGGAGGTCCGCGGCGTGTCCGGGGTCTGGCGGGACCTCACCGACAACGTCAACTCGATGGCGGCGAACCTGACCACCCAGGTGCGCAACATCGCCCAGGTGACCACCGCCGTCGCGCAGGGCGACCTTTCCCAGAAGATCACCGTGGACGCCCGCGGCGAGATCTTGGAACTGAAGAGCACCGTGAACACGATGGTCGACCAGCTGTCCTCCTTCGCCGATGAGGTGACCCGGGTGGCCCGCGAGGTGGGTACCGACGGTCGGCTCGGCGGGCAGGCGGAGGTGCGCGGCGTGTCCGGCACCTGGCAGGCCCTCACCGACTCGGTCAACTCGATGGCCTCCAACCTGACCGGCCAGGTCCGCAACATCGCGCAGGTCGCGACGGCGGTTGCCCGGGGCGACCTGTCCCAGAAGATCACCGTCGACGCGAAAGGGGAGGTGGCCGCCCTCGCCGACACGATCAACACGATGGTCGACCAGCTGTCCTCCTTCGCCGCCGAGGTGACCCGGGTGGCCCGGGAAGTGGGTACCGAAGGGCAGCTCGGCGGTCAGGCCGCCGTCACCGGCGTGGCCGGGACGTGGAAAGACCTCACCGACGCCGTCAACTCCATGGCCGGCAACCTCACCTCGCAGGTCCGCAACATCGCGCAGATCGTCACCGCGGTCGCCCGCGGCGACCTGACCCAGAAGATCACTGTCGATGCGAAGGGTGAGGTGGCCTCCCTCGCCGACACGATCAACAGCCTCACCGACACCCTCCGGGTCTTCGCGGAGCAGGTCACCACCGTGGCCCGCGAGGTGGGGACCGAAGGCAAGCTCGGCGGCCAGGCCGACGTACCTGGCTCGGCCGGGACCTGGAAGGACCTGACCGATTCGGTCAACTCGATGGCCTCCAACCTCACCGCGCAGGTGCGGGACATTGCCGCAGTGACGACGGCGGTGGCCCGTGGTGACCTCTCACAGAAGGTCTCGGTGGACGTCAAGGGCGAGACGCTCGAGCTGAAATCGACCATCAACACCATGGTCGACCAGCTCTCCTCGTTCGCCGATGAGGTGACCCGGGTGGCCCGCGAGGTCGGCACCGAGGGCCGGCTCGGCGGCCAGGCGCAGGTCAAGGGCGTGTCCGGGACCTGGCGCGACCTGACCGACAACGTCAACTACATGGCCGCGAACCTGACTGGGCAGGTCCGCAACATCGCCCAGGTCGCCACGGCCGTCGCGAAGGGGGACCTCTCTCAGAAGATCACCGTCGACGCGCACGGGGAGATCCTGGAGCTGAAGAGCACCGTCAACACGATGGTCGACCAGCTGTCCTCGTTCGGTGACGAGGTGACCCGGGTGGCGCGTGAGGTGGGGACGGAGGGACGGCTCGGCGGCCAGGCAGAGGTGCGCGGGGTGTCCGGCACGTGGCAGGCGCTCACGGACAACGTGAACTACATGGCCGCGAACCTGACCAGTCAGGTCCGCAACATCGCGCAGGTGACCACGGCGGTCGCCCAGGGGGACTTGTCGCAGAAGATCACCGTGGACACGAAGGGTGAGGTGGCCGCCCTCGCGCAGACCATCAACACCATGGTCGACCAGCTGTCCTCGTTCGCCGATGAGGTGACCCGGGTGGCCCGCGAGGTGGGCACCGAGGGGCGGCTCGGCGGCCAGGCGCAGGTCAAGGGCGTCTCCGGGACCTGGCGCGATCTCACCGACTCGGTGAACTCGATGGCGGCGAACCTGACCGGACAGGTCCGCAACATCGCGCAGGTGACCACCGCCGTCGCCCAGGGCGACCTGTCGCAGAAGATCACCGTCGATGCCCAAGGAGAGATCCTGGAGCTGAAGAGCACCGTCAACACGATGGTTGACCAGCTCTCGTCGTTCGCAGCGGAGGTCACCCGGGTCGCCCGCGAGGTCGGGACGGAGGGCAACCTCGGCGGCCAGGCCCAGGTGAAGGGCGTGTCGGGAACCTGGCGCGACCTGACCGAGAACGTCAACCAGCTGGCGGGCAACCTCACCACCCAGGTCCGGGCCATCGCCGGGGTGTCGACGGCCGTCACCCGCGGCGATCTCACCCGCAGCATCTCGGTGGAGGCCCGCGGCGAGGTCGCCGAACTCAGCAACAACATCAATCAGATGATTGCCAACCTGCGCGAGACGACGGAGAAGAACGCACGGCAGGACTGGTTGAAAAGCAACCTGGCCCGGATCGGTGGCCGAATGCAGGGCCAGCGCGACCTGCACGCGCTCTGCACGATGCTGATGAGCGAGATCACCGAGGTGGTGCAGGCCCAGCAAGGTGCCTTCTTCTTGCTGGACGTCGACGACGACCAGTCCTCGTTACGGCTGGCGTCGGGATACGGCATCCCCGCGCAGGACCTGCGGTTCCGGCTCGGCGAATCGCTGGTCGGGCAGGCGGCCGCGCAGCGTCGGCGGATCCGCGTACCGGCGACGCCGGAGGGCTACCTCACAGTGCGCAGCGGGCTCGGGGCCGCCAGCCCCTCGGACGTGATCGTGCTGCCGGTCCTGTTCGAGGATCAGGTGCTCGGCGTCATCGAGCTCGGCGCGTTCGTCCCCTACGGGGAGCAGCAGCTCGATTTCCTCGACCAGCTCGTCGAGACCATCGGCGTCGTCCTCAACACCATCATCGCCAATACCCGCACCGAGGAGCTGCTCGCCCAGTCGCAGCGGCTCACCCAGGAACTGCAGGTTCAGTCCGATGAACTCCAGCGCACCAACGCCGAGCTGCAGGACAAGGCGCAACTGCTCACCCAGCAGTCGCAGGACCTGGAAGCCAAGAATCGAGAGATCGAACTGGCTCGCTTGGGGGTGGAGGAGAAGGCCGAGCAGCTCCAGCTCGCCTCGCAATACAAGAGCGAGTTCCTCGCCAACATGAGTCATGAGCTGCGAACCCCGCTCAACAGCCTGCTGATCTTGGCGAAATTGCTGGCCGACAACCCGGAAACGAACCTGACCGACCGGCAGATCGAGTTCGCCCGGACCATTCACCGGGCCGGATCGGACCTGCTGGAGCTGATCAACGACATCCTCGATCTGTCCAAGATTGAGGCCGGCAAGATGGACGTCCATTCCGGGCCGCTGGACATTCGGGCGTTGTGCGCCGACATGCAGCGCTCATTCGCCCCGGTCGCCGAGCAGCAGGGACTGGACTTCGAGGTGACGGTGGATGAAGACCTCCCACCCAGGGTGGTCACCGATGAGCAGCGGATCCGGCAGGTGGTGAAGAATCTGCTGGCGAACGCGTTCAAATTCACCGACGCGGGGCGCGTCAGCTTGCATGCATCGCTGGTCAGCCAACCCGACGAGCTTCGGATTCCCGAACTCGCGAGCTACGACCAGGTCGTCGCCATCGCGGTCTCCGATACCGGCATCGGGGTGTCCGTCGACAAGCTCAAGTTGATCTTTGAGGCCTTTCAGCAGGCGGACGGAACCACCAGCCGCAAATACGGCGGAACGGGTCTCGGCCTCTCGATCAGTCGCGAGATCGCCCGGCTGATCGGAGGGGCCATCACGGTACGAAGTGCCAGCGGCCAGGGTTCCACCTTCACGCTGTACGTCCCGCTGGAACAACCCTCCGGCGAGGGCCCATTGACGGCGATCGCGCCGGAGACCGCGGTCAACGGCCCGATCCTGGCGGCGCCCCGCGCGGCCAGCATGCCTACTGTGTCGGCTCAGCGCGATTTGCTCGCCGGCGCAACGGTGCTGGTCGTCGACGACGACATCCGCAATGTCTTTGCCCTCACCAGCGCGCTCGAGCTGCAGGGGGTACACGTGCGCTACGCCGACAACGGTGCGGACGGCATCCGCCAGGTCGAGCTGCACCCGGAAATCGACCTGGTCCTGATGGACGTGATGATGCCGGACATGGACGGAAATGAGACCACCGCGGTGATCCGGGCCATGCCCGATCGCGGCTCCTTGCCGGTGCTGTTCCTCACGGCGCGGGCCACGGCCGGAGACCGGGAGAAGAGCTTCGCTGCGGGGGCGACGGACTACTTCACCAAGCCCGTCGATCTCGATCAGCTGCTGGACGCCATGATCCGCTGGCTGCACAAGGCGCCGGCCGCGGACGATCGAATGGCGGACGGCGCATGACCGTCGAGAATCCCACCCGGATCCTGATCGTCGATGATCGACCGGAGAATCTGCTTGCGCTGGAGGCCATCCTCGGCGGCCTGGGCCACGAGGTTCTGCGCGCCTCGTCGGGCGAGGAGGCGCTCAAACACCTACTGCTGCATGACGTGGCCCTGATCATGCTGGACGTCCAGATGCCGGGCATGGACGGCTACGAGACGGCCGCCCACATCAAGAGCCGGGAACGCTCCCGGCATGTCCCCATCATCTTTTTGACCGCGATCGACCGGGAGGCACATCAGGCCTACCGGGGGTACGCGGTGGGCGCCGTCGATTTTCTCGCCAAGCCATTCGACCCGTGGGTGCTTCGGGCCAAGGTCGAGGTGTTCGTGGAGCTGCACCGCGCCCGCGAACAGCTGCTGCGCCAGACCGAACTCCTTCGCGAACGCGGCGTCCGGCTCGGCGCCGCCGCCATCGCCGGCACCCTCGACCAGATCGAACGGTTATTGATCATGGACGGGAGAGAGGCGGGTGACTCCGGACCGGCTGCCGAGGCACTCGAACTGCTCCGCCGGCTGCGCCGGGATATGCAAGGGACGGCGGCCGGGCCCTGATCGAGCCGGCCGGGTCACCAAGGGGTTAGGTCCTCCAATTGCCCTGACCGGACGGGGCGTCAGACCGGACGGGCACCAGACCCGACTGGTGCCGGACCCCGACCTTGAGGTCGAGGCCCGGCACCGGACCGGTGGCGGGTGCAGGGTTCGAACCTGCGTAGGCTGAGCCGACGGTTTTACAGACCGCTCCCTTTGGCCGCTCGGGCAACCCGCCGGGATGGTGCGGGGAGTGAGAATAGTCGACGCGAGCGAGGAGCTTTCACCGGTGGCGGATCCATCCTTCGACATCGTGAGCAAGGTCGACCGGCAGGAGGTCGACAACGCGCTCAATCAGGCGACGAAGGAAGTCGGCCAGCGCTACGACTTCCGCGGGACCGGCGCGTCCGTGGCCTGGTCCGGCGATGAAGCCATCCTGATCAAGGCCAGCAGTGAAGAACGCAGCAAGGCGGTTCTCGACGTCCTTCAAGAAAAGCTGGTCAAGCGGCAGATTTCCTTGAAGAGCATCGATGCCGGCGAGCCCCAGGCCTCCGGCAAGGAGTTTCGTCTGACCGTGGCGATCCGTAACGGCCTCGCCGATGACAAGGCGAAGGAGATCGCCAAAATCATCCGCACCGAGGGGCCGAAGGGTGTGCAGGCGCAGATCCAGGGGGACCAGCTACGGGTCACCGGCAAGAAGCGGGACGACTTGCAAACAGTGATCGCCTTGCTCAAGGGTCGCGACCTGGACGTCGCGCTGCAGTTCACCAACTACCGCTGAGGCCTCGCCTCTTCTCGCCGCAAGGAGCATTCCGACGATGGCCAGCCCCGACCAAGACCTGCTCAGCCAGATCGACGCCGCGATCGCCGAGGAACACGACCTGCGCGCCCGGCACCGTTCGGTTCAGGGGTTGACCGAAGACGAGAGCACCCGGATGACCCACCTCGAGCAGCACCTGGATCAGCTGTGGGATCTGCTGCGGCAACGCCGCGCCAAGCGCGACGTCGGCGCCGACCCCGGTGAGGCCAGCGAGCGTCCCGCCGACGTGGTCGAGCAGTACCGCAGCTAGATCCACCCAGACCTGCCCGCCGCCTCGAGCCTGGCGCCCCCGCCGTTCGTGATCATGCAACTCTGGCCGTGAAAATCGGGGCATTTGCGACACGGATTGCATGATCACGAGCAACGGTCACGGAGGGTTGGCGGAACTGTTACGGAGGGTCGACGTGGGCCTGCGGGCTCGGGGGCTCGCGGGGGGCGGAACCGCAGCTCGGTGGGATCAGCGCCCGGCCAGATCGGTGAGGTGCAGCACCAGGGTGGGGTACACACCGATGGCCACCGCGCCCAAGGTGGGCACGGCCGCGGCGAGCGCGGGCAGTATCGGACGGCCCGGAGGTGCGCCCAGCCCCGGGTGTCTTGCCCCGCTGGGACGATCGGGGACGGCCGCGAACAGCGGCGCCACCAGCCGCAGGTAGACGGCTAGCCCGAGTGCGGTGTTCACCGCGACGAACACGGCGAGCCAGCCCAGCCCCCCGTTCACCAGTACCCGGACCACGACAAGTTTCGCGAAAAGTCCCGCGAGGCCGGGCGGAGCGCCCGCCAGATTCAGAGCGGCGAAGGTGAGCATCACCGCGGCAGCCCCACGACGGCGCCCCCGGAGCCCGTCCAAGGTCAACGGCCCGCCCCGCGCCAGCAGCCCCACGGCCGCGAAGACCGCAAGGCTGGTGACGGCGTAAATGGCGATGTAGGCCAGCGCCGCGGACCGCGCCGCAGACTGATCACGGGTGGCCGCAAGCGCCGCGAGGACGTACCCCGCCTGGGCGATCGACGACCAGGCAAGCAACCGCACGACACCCCGCTGCGCCAGGGCGACGATGTTCCCCACCGTCATCGTCAGCGCCGCGAGGACCGCCAGGACCGGGCCCCACACGTTCGCGTACGGGGCCAGGCCATCGGTCAGCAGGGTGAGCAGGCCGGCGAAGCCGGCGACCTTGGAGGCGACCGCCAACCAGCAGGTGATCGTCAGCGGCGCGCCCTCGTAGGTGTCCGGCGCCCAGGCATGGAACGGTACGGCGCTGACCTTGAACAGGAAGCCGATCAGGGTGAGCACGACGGCGGCGGCGGTCGCCGGCCCGCGGATCTCCCCCCGCCCGAGTTGGCCAGCGATCCGGTCCAGTTGCAGCGAGCCGGTGAGCCCGTACAGCAGCGCCATCCCGAGCAAGGTCACGGCGCTGGAGACCACGCTGACCAGGAAGAACTTCAGGGCGGCCTCGGAGGATCGGCGATCCCCGCGGCGCAACCCGGCGAGGGCGTAGCTGGGCAGCGAGAGCACCTCGAGCGCGACGACCAACGTCAGCAGGTCCCGGGCTGCGGCGATGGTGAGCATGCCGGTGGCCGAACACAGCAGCAGTAGGTGCCACTCCCCCGGGGGGGCGCCCGGCTCACGTCGTTGCAGCAACACCACGGCCAACGAAACCAGGATCACCACCTGGAACAGCAACGCGCGGTTGTCGATCACAAAGGAGCAAGATCGCCCCACCTGGCCGCCGCCGACGACGCGCGGCAGTTTGGCCGGCGGCAGGCAGAACGTCTCATGACGGCTCCCGAGCAACGACAGGCTCCACCCCAACGCGGCGGCGGTCCCGATCAAGGCAATGGGTAAGGCGGTACGACGACCGGCCAGCAGCAGCCACAGGGCTGTCGCGGCCAGGATCAGGACCGGGCCGACCGCGTGGTAGTCGATGGACTGGATCACCGGGCGACCAGCAGCAACGTGGCCGGGTGGGTGACGGCGAGCAGCATCCGCGGATACAGGCCGAGGGCCAGGGTGCCGGCAACAAGCGGCGCCCAGGCCAGCCATTCCACCGCCTGCACGTCGTCGTGCGGCTCGGTATGCGGGCGCACCGGCCCGAATGCGAGCCGGGACAGGAGCAGCAGGAAGTAGCCCGCGGTGAGAAGCGTGCCGAGGAAACCTGCCGCCATGAGAACCCGGAACAGCGCCACCGGCAGCCCGGCGGCGGGGTGGTAGGCCGCGAGCAGCGCCAGCACCTCACCCCAGAAGCCGGCCAGGCCGGGGAGCCCCAACGACGCCACGGCGGCGAACATCAACAGGGCGCCGTACCGGGGCAGCCGCAGGAACAGCCCGGAACCGATCGCGGCGATGTTCCCGGTATGGTGCCGATCCTTCAGGCCGCCCACCAGGAAGAACAGCAACCCGGTGATCAGGCCGTGGGCGATGTTGCCGAACAGCGCCGCATCGATCCCGGCCGAGGTCAAGGTCGCGATGCCGAGCAAGACGAATCCCATATGGCCCACCGAGGAGTAGGCGATGAGCCGCTTGAGATCAGTCTGCGCGAGGCAGCACAGCGCCCCGTAGACCACGGCCACCGTCGCGAGAATCGCCAGCGTCGGCGCCAGATCGTGGGCCGCGGTCGGGAGGTCCGGTACGGCAATCCGGATCAGGCCGTAGGTGCCCATTTTCAAGAGCACCCCCGCCAGCAAGACGCTCCCCACGGTGGGTGCTTCGGTGTGCGCGTCCGGCAGCCAGCTGTGCAGCGGCCAGAGCGGCGACTTGATGGCCAGACCGAGCGCGATGGCGATGAACGCGAGCAGCTGGGAAGCGGAGTCCAGTCCCGCCCCGTGGCGCTGGGTCAGCACAGTCATGTCGGAGGTTCCGGCCCGAATACCCAGCAGGAGCAGCCCGATCAGCATCAAGGCGCTACCCAGCAGGGTGTAAAGCACGAACTTGGTGGCGGCGTGCCCGGCGGCCGGTCCCCCACCCCACACGCTGATCAGGAAGTACATCGGGATGAGGACCACTTCGAACGCCACGAAGAACAGCACGAGATCCGCGGCCGCGAACGTGGTCAGGACCCCGGCCTGCAAGAGCTGCACCAGGGCCAACATCTGGCCGGCGCGCCCGGGCGCCGGCAGCACCCGGACGGTGTACACGCAGCACAGAAACGTCAGCAACGTGGTCAGCACCATCAACGGGCTGGACACGCCGTCCAGGCCGACGTGAAAGTGCACGCCCAGCGATGCGATCCAGCTGGCGTCCGTGACCGCATGCGGGCGGCTGGACGTCCCGACGTCGACCGCCAGCACCAGGCTCATGACCAGTCCGGTCAGCGCGACCAGAACGGCCACGGCCGTGGCTGCGGCGTCTTTGAGCCACGGCAGCACGACCGCGCCGGCAAGCGGAAGGGCGAGCAGCACCAGGAGCAAGATTCTCATCGGCCGACGCCTACCGCGACGCCGACTGCGAGCGCGACCGCACCGACCGCCAAACCGGTGGCATAGGCCTGGACGTTGCCGTTCTCGAGCCGGCGCAGAGCACCCGCCAGCCCGGTCGCCACCCGCCCGCTTCCCTCGACGGCCCCGTCGACCAGGCGCCGGTCTATCGCCACGACCCTGGGGGCCAGCCGGTCGCGCACCGGCCGGATGAATGCGCTGAGGTAGAGCACATCCATGTTGAGACCGGCGGCGAGCGCGGGGCCCGCGCTCCGCAGCAGGGGGAGGGCCGGGTCGGCCGCCGGCGCCGCTCGCCACACCCGGGAGACCAGGCCCAGGGCCCCGGCCGCCAGGGCGAGCACGAGCACGGACTGCAGCACCGAGAGCCCCAAACCGGGAGCGGACGCTCCTCCCACGTACCGCACGAACGCACCATGGCGGGCCAGCCCGAGACCGCCCAGCACCGTGGCGCCTGCCGCCAGCAGCACCAGCGGACCACGCTCGGTCCAGGCAGGTTCGCCGCCGTGATGTTCAGACCTCGGGGCGCCAGCGAAAAGCCGTAGCCACAGCCGTAGGCAGTAGGCCACCGTCACACCGGCCGTCATCAGCCCGGACACCCAGACCAACGCCGCGAAGCCGCGTCCCACCGGGACGCCTACCCCGCCGTGCGCGGCGTCGTACGCGACGGCCAGCACCGCATCTTTCGACACAAACCCGGAAAACGGCGGGAGCCCGGCCAGCGCGGCCAGACCGACGCTCATCGTGGCGAAGGTCCACGGCAGCCGGCGCCGGAGCCCGCCCATCAGCGACAGGTCATTGCTGCCCACAGCGTGGATCACGCTGCCCGCGGCCAGGAAGAGCAGCGCCTTGAAGGCCGCGTGGCTGACCAGATGGAACACCCCGGCGTTGACACCCCCGACCGCCAACCCGCCGTACATGTAGGCAAGCTGGCTGACGGTGGACCAGGCCAGCACCCGCTTGAGATCATCTTGCGCCAGCGCCGCCAGGGCGGCGAGCAGCATCGTCACGGCACTCACCGCGGCCAGCACATCGAGGGTGACGGCGCTGGCGGCGATCAGCGGGTAGAGCCGGGCCAGGACGTAGACCCCGGCCGCGACCATGGTCGCGGCGTGGATCAGCGCGGAGACCGGGGTCGGTCCCGCCATCGCGTCCGGGAGCCAGGTCTGCAGCGGGAACTGCGCGGATTTCCCGACGCAGCCGACAACGACGAGCAGTCCCCCGACCATCACAGCGGTGTGGGACAGCCCGGCGCGATCCGAACCAGCCGCGGCCAGCACATCGGTGATCCGGAAGCTGCGCGCGCCCACGCCGAGCACGAACAGCCCAGCGGTGAAAAACAGATCGGCGAAACGGGTGGTGAGAAACGCCGTGATCGCCGCCTTGGCGGCGATCGGGGAGGCGGTGTCATGCCCGATCAATACATACGAGCACAGCCCCATGACCTCCCAGCCGACCAGCAGCATGAGCAGGTCGCCGGAGACGACCACAAGCAGCATGGCGGCGGTGAACAGCGCGACGAGGGCTGCGTAGGAGGGGTAACGGGGGTCGGTACGCAGGTAGGTCGTGGAGAACACCTGCACGCACAAGGCGACGGTGCTGACGACGAACGTGAGGACGGCGGCAAGACCGTCATATCCGGTCCCGAGCGTGGCCCCGATTCCCGGCACCAGCGGGCCGCTCGTGGCGACCAGATGGGCGGGGAACCAGAAGGCGAACGCGAGCGCCAAGGGCACGGCGGCGGACAAAACCGCGAGGGTCCGGCCCCGGTCCGGCAGCCGAGCACCGAGGAGCAACTGGACTGCCGCCAGGATGGCCGGGATGGCCGGCAGCAGCCAGGCGAGGCGGCTGTTCATGCGTCTACCGAGGGGGGGTCCGCATCCCGCAGGGACCGCGCTTGATCCAGTGCCACGGACTGGGTGTCACGAAAGACCGCCAACACGATCGCCAACCCGAGGCCCACTTCGGCTGCGGCGATGGTGATGACGAACAGCGCAAAGACCTGGCCGGCATGGAAGATCTCATCACGCAGCCAGGCGTCGAACGCGACGAAGTCGAGGTTGACCGCGTTCAGCATGAGCTCGACCGCCATCAGGACGCACACCGAGTTGCGTCTGGCCAACACGCCGTACAACCCGAGAGCGAACAGCAACGCTGAAACGACCAGCGGATACAGCAGGTGCATCAGACGTCCCGCCGGGTGAGCACCACGGCCCCGATCAGGGCGGCCAGTAGCAGCACGCTCACCACCTCGAACGGCAGCACATATCCGCGGAACACCGCCGTCCCGGTCGCGGCCGTGCCACTGCCGACCGCATGCGACAGCGGGATGTAGGCGGAACGAAAGGCCTGCACCAGAAGCGTTATCAAGGTCACCGCGGTCAGGACACCGACGCCGGCCGCAATCGGACGGTTCGCCGAGTTCAGCTCGGTCGGTCCCGTCGGCGCCCGGGTGAGCATGGCCGCGAACAGCAGCAGCACCACAACGGCGCCGACGTAAATCAGAACCTGCACCCAGGCAACGAATTCGGCCGTGAGCAGCAGGAAGCAGCCGGCAAGCGAGCCCAACGTCACCACCAACCACAGCCCGGCGTGCACCACCACTCGGGCGGTCACCACCAGCGCCCCGCTTCCCAACGCCACGAGACCGAGCAGCACGAACACGATCTCGGCCGCGGAGGGGTGCAGGGCGGAGGGTGCCGGCGGCTGGGGCGGCAGCAGGAACAGCACGCTCGTCACGGCGCTCCTGTCTCGGCCGGGGCCGCCGCCAGCAGCTCCTTGGGGGACTCACCGGCCTCATCCAGCGGCGGCGGCGGGGGGACCGTCGCCAGCCAGTCCCGCAGCCGATCACGCTCGTGCGTCAACTCATGGATGTCGGTCGTGGCGTACTCGAACTCCGGGGACCAGAACAAGGCGTCGAACGGGCATACCTCGATGCAGATGCCGCAGTACATGCACAAGGAGAAGTCAATCGCGAACCGGTCCAGGACACTGCGCTGGCGAGGCCGTCCGCCCTCGTTCTGGGCCGCGAGGGTCTCCTTGTGCGAGTCGATGTAAATGCACCAGTCGGGGCATTCCCGCGCGCACAACATGCACACGGTGCAGTTCTCCTCGAGCAGCGCGATCACCCCGCGACTGCGCGGGGGTAACGCCGGCAACACGTCGGGGTAGGACCGCGTCACCGTCTTGCGGGTCATCGTCCGTAGCGTCACGGCCAGCCCCTCCGCCAGCCCCTTCATGCCCGGATCACCTCCACCACGCCGGTCAGCGCCAACTGGCCAAGAGCCAAGGGCACCAGCCGCAACCAGGCCAGCACCAACAGCTGGTCCTCGCGCATCCGGGGGTAGCTGACCCGCAACCAGATGATCACGAACCCGACCGCGAAGATTTTGACCAGCGTCCACAACCAGCCCAACTCATGCGGGAGCGGACCGTGCCAGCCGCCGAGATAGAGCACCGTGGTCAGCGCGGCGAGAACCACGATGCCGGCGTACTCGGCGAGCAGGAAGAAGGCGAACCGCAGACCGCCGTACTCCGTCATATGGCCAAAAATGATCTCGCTGTCGGCGACCGGCATGTCGAACGGCGGGCGGCGCAGCTCGGCGACGCCCGCGACGAAGAACACGCCCATCCCCACGCCTTGGTAAGCGAGCCACCACGGTCGCCACGCGTCGACGATGCCGGGCAGGCTGGCTGTGTGCGCGGCGGTCGCGACCGAGGCGGCGGCGAGCACCAACGGAAGCTCGTAGGCCATCAGCTGCGCGGCGGCGCGCAGACCGCCCAACAATGAGTACTTGTTGGCACTGGCCCAGCCCGCCATCAACACGCCCAGCACGCCGATGCCTTGAACGGCAAGCGCCAGGAACAAGCCGAGGTCGAGCCGGGCAGCCACCTGATCGCCCGGGCCGATCGGGATCACGACGAGGACGACCAGGTAGGGCACCAGCGCCACGGCCGGCGCCAGCCGAAAGACCGTCCGGTCGGCGGCGGCGGGGATCACCTCTTCCTTCTGCGCGAACTTCACGCCGTCGGCGAGCAGCTGCGCGATGCCGTGAAAGCCACCGGCGTACATGGGTCCGAGGCGCCCCTGCATGTGCGCCATCGCCTTGTGTTCCATCTGCCCGATGGCGAGCGGCAGGATCAAAAACGCCAGCAGGCAGCCGAGCAGGCGGACGGCGTCGCCGATCAGCTGTCCACTCACGCCCGTCGCCGTTCGGTCAACAGGCCACTCACGTGCGCCCCTCGGGGCGGGTGGTCTCGGTCGGCAGCGGTGTCGGCCAACCGCTGTCCGGGCCGGGTTGACCGGGCGGCAGCATCGGCCGCCGGGCTGATTCTCCGCCCGGTTCCTTCGCGCCCGGCCACACCTTCGCCGCGCGGGCAGCGAGCACGAAGTCCTTGCGCAACGGGTGCGCGCCGAAGCCATCCGGGAGCAGCAGCGGCACCAGGTTCGGGTGTCCTTCGAAAATCACCCCGAACATCTCGTGGGTTTCCCGCTCGTGCCAGGCCGCGCCGCGATACACGCCGGTCACGCTGGCGAGCAGGGGGGCATCCCGCGGCACGACCGTGCGCAGCAGCAGCCGGTGCCGCAACGCGGTGGACCACACGTTCATCACGACCCCGAAACCCTCCTGCTGCTCATCGACGCCGCAGAGCATGTCGAAGTAGGTGCAACAAAGCCGAGGGTCGTCCCGCGCCGCGGTGGCGGCCTCAACCCACCTGCCGGAGGGAACGGTGACGGTCACCCCGCCGAACTCCGCCTTGACCACCCCGTCGAGAGCCGCCGCGAACTCCTCGACCACGTTCTCGTCCGGTGCCACGACACCTCCCTGGACCGTGCTCAGCGGGGTCAACCTAGCGTCTGTCAAGCGCATCAGGCGTGGGTGGTGTGCTCACGGGCGATCTTGTCCTGCAGGGTCAAGATGCCCTGCAGCAGCGCCTCGGGGCGGGGCGGGCAGCCCGGAACGTAAACGTCGACCGGGATGAGCTGATCGACGCCCTTCGTGACGCAGTACGAATCCCAGTACGGGCCGCCGGAGTTGGAGCACGCACCGAAGCTGATGACGTACTTCGGCTCGGGCATTTGCTCATAAAGGCGCTGGATGGCCGGCGCCATCTTGTCGGTGACAGTTCCGGAAACGATCATTAGGTCGGCTTGCCGCGGGCCGGGCGCGAAGGGGATCACCCCTAGGCGGATGAAGTCGTGCCGGCTCATCGAGGAGGCAATGAACTCGATCGCGCAGCACGCGAGGCCGAAATTGAACACCCAGAGGCTATAGCGACGGCCCCAATTGAGCACAAAGCGGACCGGTTTCGGGACATCGCCGGTGGCCAGCTCAAGGTCTACACCCACGCGAGCACACCCCGCCGCCAGGCGTAGATCAAGGTTGCCGCCAGGAAGGCCACGAAAACGCCCATCTCCGCGAGCGTGGCCAAGCCGAACCCGTGCCGGGACACCACGACCGCCCACGGATAGATGAACACGGCCTCCACCGCGAACACCACGTAGAAAAACGCGTAGACGAAGTACCGCACCTGGGTTTGGGCCCACCCCTCGCCGACCGGGTCGACCCCTGACTCGTAGGTGGTGAGCTTGCCGCGGGTAGGACGGCGCGGCCGTAACACCCGGTTGGCCAGCAGGCCCGTCGCCACGAAACCCACGCCGAGCGCCGCCAGCACCGCGACCAACGCATACGTGCCGTAGTAGCCGGCCATGCGCGGAGCCTATCCGTCGGGTCGGTGGGGAACAGCGCGCGGCCTGGTGACGCTTGCCTAGGCGAGCAGTCAAGGCCATCTTGTGAGGCGGAGGGGACGCGGGTGACCACACGGGACAAGCCGGTCGAGAAGGTAAGCCGAGTCGTTATCAGGTTCGCCGGGGACTCGGGCGACGGCATGCAGGTGGCCGGTGACCGCTTCGTCGCCGAGACAGCGACCCTGGGCAATGACCTGTCGACGCTGCCCGACTTTCCGGCCGAGATCCGGGCGCCCGCCGGGACGCTGCCGGGGGTCAGCGCCTTCCAGGTCCAGTTCGCCGACACCCAGGTGATGACTCCGGGCGACCGACCTGACGTGCTGGTCGCGATGAACCCGGCCGCGTTGAAGTCCCAACTCCCGCTGCTGGCCCGCGGGGGCAACATCGTGTTGAACATCGACGAGTTGACCAGGCGCAATCTGGCGCGAGTCGGGTACGACGTCGATCCCCGCACCGATGGCACCCTCGACCCGTACGTCGTGCATGAGGTCCCCATCACGACGCTTACCGTGGGCGCGGTCGCGAAGACTGGGCTGGGCCGCAAGGACGCCGAACGCTGCAAGAACTTTTTCGCGCTCGGGTTGATGAGCTGGCTCTACCACCGGCCGACGGCCGGCACGCTCGCCTACATCGACACGAAGTTCGCCGATCAGCCGCAGGTGTGTGCCGCCAACCGCGCCGCCTTCGAGGCGGGCTGGTCCTTCGGCGAAACCACGGAGATCTTCGCGGTCTCCTACCAGGTGGCACCCGCGACGATGGCGCCCGGCACCTACCGCAACATCTCCGGGAATGTGGCGCTGGCGTACGGCCTGGTGGCGGCCTCCGAGCGTTCCGGCCTGCCGCTGTTCCTCGGCTCGTACCCGATCACGCCAGCGAGCGACATCCTGCACACGCTGTCGGCGCTCAAACGATTCGGCGTGCGCACCTTCCAGGCTGAGGACGAGATCGCCGGCATTGGCGCGGCCCTGGGCGCCGCTTTCGGCGGCGCGATCGGGGTGACCACCACAAGCGGCCCAGGGGTTGCGCTGAAGACCGAGACGATAGGTCTGGCGGTCAGCCTCGAACTGCCGCTGGTCATCGTGGACGTCCAGCGCGGCGGCCCCTCTACTGGACTGCCGACCAAGACCGAACAGGCGGACCTGCTGCAGGCAGTCCTCGGGCGGAACGGCGAGTCACCGGTGCCCGTCGTGGCACCCCGTTCCCCGGCGGACTGCTTCCATGCGGCCATCGAGGCCGTCCGCATCGCGGTGACCTACCGCACGCCGGTGTTCTTGCTGTCGGACGGTTACCTGGCGAACGGATCGGAGCCGTGGCTGATCCCGGACCCGGCGGGGCTACCCATCATCAATCCCGATTTCGCCACCGAACCCAACGGGGACAACGGCGCCTTCCTGCCCTACGCCCGCCACCCGGACACTCTCGCCCGCCCCTGGGCGCTGCCCGGAACGCCGGGGCTGGAACATCGGATCGGTGGTCTGGAAAAGGCCGACGTCACCGGGGACATCTCCTACGACCCGGCCAACCACGACCGCATGGTGCGGCTACGCGCGGCGAAGGTGGAGGGCATCGCTCGTTCCATCCCACCCCTGGCGGTGGAGGACCCTTCCGGAGCCGCCACCGTCCTGGTGCTGGGCTGGGGGTCCACCTACGGCCCGATCGCCGCCGCCTGCGCCCAGCTGCGCGCGGCGGGATGCCAGGTGGCGCAGGCCCATCTGCGCCACCTCGCCCCCTTCCCGGCGAACACCGGAGAGGTGCTGCGCGGCTATGACAAGGTGCTCATCCCCGAGATGAACCTCGGTCAGCTCGCCCTGCTGGTGCGCGCGAAATTCCTCGTGGACGCCGTCGGGTACAACCAGGTGCGCGGATTGCCGTTCAGCGCCACCGAGCTGGCCGAAGCCATCTCGGCGCTCCTCGAGGAGGACCAGTGACAGCCACCACCGGCGGGACCCCGTTGCCGCTGACCAAAAAGGACTTCACCTCCGATCAAGAGGTGCGCTGGTGCCCCGGCTGCGGGGATTACGCGATCTTGTCGACGGTCCAGTCGTATCTGCCCTCGCTCGGTATCCCGCGGGAGAACGTGGTGTTCGTCTCGGGAATCGGCTGCTCTTCTCGCTTCCCTTACTACGTCGATACCTACGGCATGCACTCGATTCACGGCCGGGCCCCCGCCATCGCGACCGGGCTCGCGGTGTCCCGCCCGGATCTGAAGGTGTTCGTGGTAACCGGCGATGGCGACGGATTGTCGATCGGCGGAAATCACCTGCTGCACGCCTTGCGCCGCAACGTCAACATCACGATCTTGCTGTTCAACAACCAGATTTACGGACTGACCAAGGGCCAGTACTCCCCCACCTCCGAATTCGGCAAGATCACGAAGTCAACGCCGATGGGCTCCTTAGATGTGCCGTTCAACCCGATCTCCTTGGTGTTGGGGGCGGAGGCCTCCTTCGTCGCCCGGTCCATCGATACCGATCGGGCGCATCTGACCTCCGTCCTGACGGCTGCCGCCGCCCGGGAGGGAAGCGCCTTCATCGAGATCTATCAGAACTGCAACATCTTCAATGACAACGCCTTCCAGGCGATGAAGGATCCCGCGAGCCGCGACGCGCAGACGATCCGGATGGTTCATGGGGAACCGTTGAGATCCGCCACGACGAGTGTGATTCGCGGCCCCGGTGGCCTGATGCTGGTCGATGACCCGGCGCACCCGGACGCCGTCATCCACGATGCGCACTCGGTCGATCCGTCGTTCGCCTTCGCGCTGTCACGGCTGAAGGCACCCACCCCGATCGGGGTGTTCCGCGACGTGCCCCGCACCTCCTACGACCGGCTGATGGGCGATCAGCTTGCCGCGGCGCGCGAGCGTCAAGGTCGCGGCGACCTGGCGAGCCTGCTGGCCGGCAACGACACCTGGACCGTCGCCTGACCCCACCCGCGAGCCGGCCGGTTGGGTACGGTCGCCGCTGTGAGCCTCACCGAGGAAATCGCCGCCGCCCTGGCCGCTGACACGGCCGAGCTCTACGCGTTGGTGGGCGGCCTGGATCTGGACCTGCCGACCCCGGCGGACGGATGGACGGTACGCGACACCGTGGCGCATCTGCACGCCAGCGACCTGGCCGCGTTGGCTGCGCTCGATGGTGCGGACCTGACCGCGCACCTGGGGCAGGTGGTGGACGCGCGGTACGTCGGCGAGGACCTGCTCGCCGACTGGAACCGCGATCAGCGCGCCGTCCGCGCGGCGGTTCTGGCCCGACCGGCCACCGCGGGGAAGATCGGGTGGTTCGGGCCGCCCATGTCGCCCGCCAGCTTCCTGACCGCGCGGCTGATGGAGACGTGGGCGCACGGCGTCGACATCAAGGACGCGGCCGGCGTGCCCCTCACCGCGGGGGCCGGGCTGCGGCACGTGTGCGATTTGGGCGTGCGAACCCGCGGCTGGTCCTACCTCGTCCACGGACTGGACGCTCCCGACCCGCCCCCGGCCGTGCGCCTGCAGCACCGGGGCGAGCAGTGGAACTGGGGCACTGAGGCGGCGGGGCAGCACGTCTCGGGCCCGGCGCTGCACTTCGCCCTCCTGGTGACCCAGCGCCGCCACCGCGACGACCTGGAGCTCGTCGCGCAGGGCGCGGATGCCGATCGCTGGTTGGACCTGGCGCAGGCGTTCGCCGGCCCACCGGGGCGCGGTAGATCGCCCGGAGCCCGGGTGAACCGGTGACACGTGGAGCGGTGCCCGGTCGCCCAGCGCGGGAACCCGAGCAGCGCCCGATCCGGATCGGCAACTGCTCGGGATTTTACGGCGATCGGCTGGCGGCGATGCACGAGATGCTCACCGGTGGACCGCTGGACGTACTGACCGGAGACTATCTCGCCGAGCTCACCATGCTGATCTTGTTCCGGTCGCGGGGCAAGGACCCGACTAAGGGTTACGCCACCACCTTCCTGCGCCAACTGGAGGCCAACCTCGGCACGGCCCTGGACCGGCGGGTGCGCATCGTGGTCAACGCGGGCGGGCTGAACCCCGCCGGATGCGCCGACGCCGTCCGGTCGCTTGCCGGGCGGCTCGGTCTCGAGCCGAACGTGGCCCACGTCGAGGGCGACGACGTCCTGCCGCTGTTCGGCGGATCGGTCACCGCCAACGCCTACCTCGGGGCCTTCCCGCTGGCCGCGGGGCTGGCCGGCGGCGCGGACATCGTGATCAGCGGTCGGTGCACCGATGCCGCCCTGGTCTGCGGTCCCGCCGCCTGGTGGCATGGCTGGTCGGCTGAGCAACTGGACGAGCTCGCGGGCGCCGTGGTGGCAGGTCACGTCCTGGAGTGCGGAACGCAGGCGACCGGCGGCAACTATGCCTTCTTCCGCGAGGTGCCGAACCCGGAGCATCTGGGGTTTCCCCTGGCCGAGATCCACGCCGACGGTTCGTCGGTCATCACCAAGCATCCGGGCACCGGCGGCATGGTCAGCCGCGGGACCGTCACCGCGCAATTGCTCTACGAAATCGGGGCTCCGGCGTATCTGGGCCCGGACGTGACGGCGCACTTCGACACGATCCGCCTCGAGGAACAAGGCCCGGATCGGGTGCGCCTTGCGGGCGTGCGGGGCTCGCCGCCGCCCCCGACCATCAAGGTCGCGACCAACCGGTTGGGCGGGTTTCGCAACAGCGTGAACTTCCTGCTCTGCGGGCTCGACATCGAGGACAAGGCGGACCTGCTCCGCCGGCAGCTGGCCGCATCGACAGCCGGCATCGCGGAGGTGACCGAAACGCTGACCCGTCTCGACCGGCCGGACGCCGACACCGAGGAAGGAGCCACCGCGGTGCTCCGGGTCCAGGTCCGAGATCAGGATCCGGCGAAGGTCGGCCGCGCGTTCTCGGGACCCGCCATCGAGCTGGCGCTTGCCTCGATCCCGGGGTTCCATGTGACCGCGCCGCCCGGCGAGGCGAGCCCCTTCGGCGTTTACGCGCCGGCTTTCCTCACCCGGGACCAGATCAGCCCGGTAGTCGTGCATCAGGACGGGCGCCGCACCGTGATTTCTCCGGGACCGTTACCGGCGACCCCGCCAGGCCTGGGCCCTGCGCATCTCGCCGCGGAGCCAGCCGCCCCGGTCGGGGGGCCGACCGAACGTGTGCCGCTCGGCACCATTCTGGGCGCCCGCTCCGGAGACAAGGGTGGCGATGCAAATCTCGGCGTGTGGGCCCGCACCGACGCGGCGTACGGCTGGCTGGCGCATTGGCTCACCGTGGACCGGCTCCGCGAACTGTTGCCGGAAACTGCCGGGCTGGAGATCCACCGGTATGCGATGGCGAACCTGCTCGCGGTGAACTTTGTCCTCGTCGGCCTGCTCGGGGCGGGCGTTGCCGCCAGCACCCGCTTCGATCCGCAGGCCAAGGCCCTCGGGGAGTGGCTGCGCGGGCGCCGGGTCGAGATCCCGAAGGTGCTGCTGTGAGGGTCGGCCCCTCCCCGCTCAGCGAGCGGCGTGACGCGCCGAGCCGGACGTCCGGGTGCGGGCGAAGACCGCGGCCAACGCACGGTGGCGCGGACGAGCGGACGCGTCGGGGAGAACGGCGGCGCTGGGCAGTGCAGACTGCGCCGTGCTGCGCTCGCGGATGATGGTGCTGGCCATGAGCTCGTACATGCGATCCTTCTTTCGATGGAGTTCTGTATCGGTACAGAAGAACCGTACTGAATCGTGTCAGTCCTGTCGAGCGCGAGGGGTGTGACGTGGCTGACACTTCGCGCGAGCCGGTCCGGGTCACGCTCGCCACCCTCGCCCGGGAGTTGGGGGTTTCCCGGGCCACGGTGTCCAACGCCTACAACCGGCCCGATCAGCTGTCGGCCGCGCTACGGACCAAGATTCTGCGCCGGGCCCGGGAACTCAGCTTCGCCGGTCCAGATCCCCTCGCCCGCGGCTTGCGCCGGGGGCGGGTGGGGACCGTGGGGCTGCTGTTGGACGAGCCGCTGTCCTACGCCTTCTCCGATCCGGCCGCCCGGGCGTTGCTGGACGGGCTGGCGCACAGCCTGCAGGAGGACGGCCTGGCCCTGACGCTGTTCGCCAGCCAGCCCAGCGGGCTCGACGCGACACCGGTCCGCGGCGCCGCGGTGGACGGATGGGTGGTGCAGTCGCTGCCGATCGATCATCCGTTCGTCACGGCGGCCCTGGAGCGAGGTCAGCCCCTGGTGGTTCTCGACCAGCCGGCCCTTCCCGGGGCGCCGCTGGTAGGCATTGACGATCTCGCCGGCGCCCAGCTGGCGACCGAGCATCTGCTCGCCCTCGGGCATGAGCGGCTGGCGGTCTTGGCCTTCAAGCTGCGGGGCGACGGCCACCGGGGCGCGGTCAGCCCCGGCCGGCTGGAGGCGATCACCTACGAAGTCACCCGGCGCCGGTATCAGGGCGTCATCGCCGGGCTGGCGGCCTACGGGCGGGATCCGGATGAGCTGCTCGTCGTCGAGACGCCCCACAACGACGTGGATTCGGCCGCCGCGGTCGCGGCCGAGCTGCTCGGCCGCGACGACCGCCCAAGCGCCGTCGTTTGCTTTTCCGATCAGCTCGCCCTGGGGGTGCTGACGGCGGCCCGCGCCGCGCACCTCCGGGTGCCGACCGACCTGTCGGTGACCGGCTTCGACGACACCGCGGAGGCCGCCCTGGCCGACCCACCATTGACCACGGTGGCGCAGCCCTTGCACGATCGCGGCGCGCAGGTCGGCGGCCTGCTTCGCGCGCTGATCCGCGGTGAATCGGTGAGCTCCCCTGCGCTCGGCGCCGTCGCGCTGACCGTCCGGCGCAGCACGGCGCCGCCGCAATGACGCCGCGGTGACGCGGCGGTGACGCGGCCCCGCCGTCAACTCGTCCGGGACACGACCAGGTCGCAGAGGGCAGACAGCGCCGCCTTAGGTGGACCCTCCGGAAGCGGGCCGAGGACCGCGCGGGCCTCCTCGGCCCAGCGCACCGTCATCGCGCGGGCCTCCTCCATCGCGGTGGACGCACGCAGCGCTTCGAGGGCGGCGGCCAGCGACCGCTCGCTGGACAGATCACCCCGGACCAGCGCGTACACGTCAGGATCGACCTTCGCGGCGAGCACGACTGGAAGCGAGAAGATGCGTTCACGCAGGTCCGTCCCCTGCTCCTTGCCCAGCACGGAGCTGCCGCTGCTCACATCCAGGATGTCATCGGAAAGCTGAAAGGCGACGCCGAACCGGTCCGCATAGCGGGTGATCAGATCGACGGTCTCCGGAGCGCCCCCGCCGAAGGTCGCGCCGAGCCGGGCGGCGGTGGCGATCAGCGAACCGGTCTTCTCGGTGACCACGCGCAGGTAATGCGCCAGCAGATCATCACCGTCGGCCGGGCCTACCGTCTCCCGGATCTGTCCCTCGCAGAGCACCGCGATGGTGCGGGCCAGGATCCGGGTCGCGGCGGTCCCGAGGTCGGCGGTGATCTCACTGGCCCGGGCGAACAGGAAATCCCCGGTGAGGATCGCGATCGTGTTGCCCCACCGGTGATTGGCCGCCTCGGCCCCCCGGCGCAGCGTCGCCTCGTCCATCACATCGTCGTGATACAGGGTGGACAGGTGGGTGAGCTCGATGGCGACCGCCGCGGGCACCACCCCCTCGCCGGCCGGGTCTCCTGCCGCGTGCGCGGCGAGCAAGGTGATCAGCGGCCGGTAGCGCTTACCGCCGGCGACCAGCAGATGCCGACTGGCCTCGTCCACGAACGGATAGTCGCTGCGCACGCTCGCACGCAGCAGCGTCTCGACGTCGGCGAGTCCTCGCCGGATCCCCGCCTCGAGGCCAGGATCGGCGAAGTCGAGGCCCGCGAGCGAGACAGCCATGGGCTCAGCGTACGAACTGGGCGGCGTTGTGCGCGAGGTCGAGGACCGACCCGGGCAGCACGCCCAGGACCAGGGTCGAGGCCAGGCCGAGGCCGAGCGCACCGGCCGTATAGCCAGAGGGCAACGCGACCGTCGGGCCGTCGGCCGCAGGCTCGGTGAAGAACATCAGCACCACGACCCGAGCGTAGAAGAAGGCCGTCACGGCGCTGGTGACCACGGCGACGACGACCAGACCGAGCGCGTGCCCGGAGATCGCGGCCGAGAAAATCGCGAACTTCCCGATGAACCCGCTGGTGAGCGGGATTCCCGCCATGGCGAACAGGAAGAAGGCGAAACTGCCCGCGATGAACGGGGCCCGCTTCCCCAGGCCGGCCCAGCGCGCAAGGTGATTGGCCTCACCGGCGCCGTCGCGGACCAGGCCGACGACGGCGAACGCCCCGATGATTGTCAGCCCGTAGGTGAGCAGGTAGAACAGGGAGCCGGCCAGACCATCGTTGTTGGCGGCGGTGACCCCAACCAGGATGAAGCCGGCGTGCGCGATGGACGAGTAGGCCAACATCCGTTTCACATCGGACTGGGTGATCGCCAGGACGGCGCCCACCACCATCGTGAGGATCGCGATCACCCACATGAAGGGTCGCCAGTCCCAGCGGCTGGTCCCGAACGCCACGTAGAACACCCGCAGCAACGCCCCGAACGCGGCGACCTTGGTTCCCGACGCCATGAACGCGGTGACCGGCGTCGGCGAACCCTGGTAGACGTCCGGCGTCCAGGCGTGGAAGGGGACCGCCCCGATCTTGAACAGCAAGCCGACCGTCAACAACGCCATCCCCAGGAACAGGTAGGTGTCGTTCTTCCCGGTCTGGGCTACGGCGTCGTGGATAGCCGACAGCTGAACACTGCCCGCGAAGCCGTAGAGCAGCGCGAGGCCGTAGACGAAGAACGCGGAGGCGAATGCCCCGAGCAGGAAGTACTTCATCGCCGCTTCCTGACTGACCAGCCGGCGACGGCGAGCCAGGCCGGCCATGAGGTACAGCGGCAGGGAGAGGATCTCCAGGGCGACGAACATCACCAGGAGCGTGTTCGACGCAGCGAACAGCATCATCCCGCCGACCGAGAACACCATCAGCGGGTAGGCCTCGGTGGTGGTTTCCCGGGAGAGCAGAAGCGCGCCCGCTTCCGGACTGCCGGGTAGCGCCGCGGGGCTCGCGACGAGGGCCCCCCCGGTCGAGTCGGTGGATCGTTCCGCGAGCAGCAGCAACGCGCCCATCGCCAGGATCAGGATGCTGCCTTCGAGGAACAACGCAGGCCCGTCCAGGGCCACCGCACCGACGGCGATGATCTGGCGGCGCGAATGCAGCAGCACCACGGCGACGAGCGCCGCGATGAATCCGCCCATGGCCAGCGGGATCTGCAGCGGTCGCCGCAACCGAGGCGGGGCGAAGGCTTCGACCCCCACGCCTACGAGCGCCACCGCGAACACGATCAACAGCGGGGACAGTCCCTTGTAGTCGATGCTCGGCGCCTTGATGGGGGCGCCGGCGGCGGCGAGCGATCGAAGGAGGCCGCCCGCGGCGGGGGCGAGGACATGCGTCGACAGGGCGGTCACTTCTGGGCTCCGGCGGCGAGGGGGGGTGGGCTGGCGGCGACCGGCGCGGGATCCCCGCGATGGGCCAGCTGGTAGGTGGCCTGAACAGAGGGGGTGATCACGTCCAGCAACGGCTTGGGATAGAAGCCGAGGACGACGATCAACGTGAGGACCGGCGCAATGACGAACACCTCACGGGCGGACAAGTCTTTGACCGCTTCAAGTCCGGCCTTCAGCGGGCCCTGCATGGTGCGTTGGTAGGCGATCAACACGTACAGGGCGGCCAGCACGATGCCGGTGGTTGCCACGATGGCCGCCGCCCCGTACCTGGTGAACGTGCCCACCAGGACGAGGAACTCACTGACAAACGTGGACAGTCCGGGGAGGGCCAGCGACGACAGTCCTGCCAGCAGGAACGCGCCACCGAGCAGGGGGGCGGGCTTCGCGAGACCGCCGTGATCGTCGATGTTCCGGCTGCCGCTCCGCGCGACGAGGAAACCCACCACCAGGAACAGCGCGCCGGTCGACAGGCCATGGTTGACCATGTAGAGAACGGCGCCGGTGCCACCTTGGCTGGTGAACGCGAACACGCCCATCGCGATGAATCCGAAGTGCGCGACCGACGTGTAGGAAACGAGGCGTTTCAGGTCTCGCTGCGCCATGGCCACCAGGGCGCCGTAGATGACTCCGACGACGGCAAGCGCGATCACATACGGGGCGAAGGTCTTGCTGGCCGCCGGGAAAAGCGGAATGCAGTAGCGGATGAAACCGAAGGTCCCGACCTTGTCCAGGACTCCCACCAGCAGCACTGCCGCCCCGATGGGCGACTCCGCGCCGGCGTCGGGCAGCCAGGTGTGGAACGGCCAGAGCGGCGCCTTGATCGCGAAGGCAATGAAAAAGCCGAGGAACAACGCGTCCTGGACCTGATGAGAAAGGTGCAGCTTGGTGAGCTGCGCCAGCGCGAACGTGCCGTGACCGAGTTCATGGGCGCTGGCGACGTAGAGCCCGATGACGGCCGCGAGCATGAGCAGTCCACCGAACAGGCTGTACAGCAAGAACTTCATCGAGGCGTAGGAGCGTTGCGGTCCACCGAACGACCCGATGAGGAAATACATCGGGATCAGCATGGCCTCGAAGAACACGTAGAACAGGAAGATGTCGGTGGCGCCGAAGACCCCGACGAGCATGGTTTCCAGGCTTAGCAACAAGGCGAAGAAGGCCCGCACCGACCCCAACCCGAAGCGATTTCTGAGCACTCCGGTGACACCGTCCGCCGAGGGATCGGCGTCGCGCCAGGATGCCAGCACAACCACGGGTGTCAGGACGGCGACCAGGTCAATCAAGACCAGCGCGATGCCGTCCGCGCCCAGCGCGTAGTGCACGCCGAACTGGCGGATCCAGCTGTGGTTCTCCACGAACTGGAATCCGGCCTTGTGGGTGTCGTAGGCCAGCGACATCGCTACCGCAAAGCCAAGGACGACCAAGCTGACCGCGAGGGCCAGCCGCTTGACGAACTCATCGCGACCGGCCGGGATCAGCGCGAGCAGCAGGGCCCCCAATAAGGGGATCGCGCCGAGAACGGTGAGCCACGGGAAGCCACCAGGGGCCGCGAAGGTCATCAGCCGAGCCTCACCAGCAGCAGGGCACCGGCCAGCAAGGCGGCACCGCCGAACATGGACAGTGCGTAGGACCGGACGAAACCGGTTTGGGTGCGCCGGAATCGACCGCTGGTGCCACCGATCGCGGCGGCGACACCGTTGACGGCACCGTCGATTCCGCGGTTGTCCACGAAGACCAGGAACCGGGTGAGGTACTGGCCGGGGCGCATCACGACGGCTTCATTGAAGGCATCCGCGTACAGGTTGCGGCGGGCGGCGTTGATGAGCATGCCGGCGCGGGGGGCGACCCGGGGGATCGGCAGCCGCACGAAACGGAAGTAGGCGCCGAGCACGCCGCCGGCGACGACCACGAGTGTCAGCAGCGTGAGCACGAGTGGGCTGATCGTGTGCAAGCCGACCTTCTCGCTCGCACCGAGCGAGGGGGTCAGCCAGTTCTGCAGGCCGCCGCCATACACGAGGAGACCGCCGGAGAAGACGCTGCCGACCGCCAGGACGATCATTGGAACGGTCATCACCTTCGGCGATTCATGGGGATGAACACCTTCGGTCCATCGCCGTTCACCAAAGAAGGTCATCGCCATCAGGCGGGTCATGTAAAAGGCGGTCACGCCCGCAGCCAGCAGCGCGCAGGTGCCCAGGATCGCCCCCGACGTGCCGCCCTTGTTGTAGGCCGCTTCGATGATCTTGTCCTTGGAGAAGAAGCCCGCGAACGGTGGCAACCCGATGATGGCGAGGTAGCCGGCGCCGAAGGTCACGAACGTGATGGGGAGCACGGTGCGCAAACCCCCGAAGCGGCGCATGTCGACCTGATCGTTCATCCCATGCATGACCGAACCGGCGCCCAGGAACATCGTCGCCTTGAAGAATCCGTGGGTGAGCAGATGCAAGATGCCGATGGCATAGGCACCGGGGCCCAGGCCCACGGCGAGAAACATGTAACCGATCTGGCTCACCGTGGAGTAGGCGAGCACCTTTTTGATGTCGTCGTAGGCGCAGCCGACGATCGCCCCGTAGGACAAGGTGATCGCACCGACGATGACGACAACGGTCCGGCCCGACTGCGACAAGTCGAAGATGGGTGCGCTCCGGGCGATCAGATAAACCCCGGCGGTCACCATCGTGGCGGCGTGGATCAGCGCGGATACCGGCGTGGGTCCTTCCATCGCGTCCGGTAGCCACACCTGCAACGGGAATTGGCCCGATTTTCCGCAGGCGCCGAGCAGCAACAGCAGGCACATTGCGGTGACCGCGCCCTTGCTCGCTCCGCCTACCCCGGTGAAGACGCCGGCGAAGTCGACGCGACCGAACTGACTGAACATCAGCATGATGGCCAGGCTCAGCCCGACATCACCGATCCGGTTGACGATGAAGGCCTTTTTCGCGGCTGTCGCGGCGGTCGGCTTGTACTGCCAGAAGCTGATCAGCAGGTAGGAGGCGAGCCCAACGCCTTCCCATCCGACGTAAAGGCCTAGGTAGGAGTCAGCCAGCACCAGGAGCAGCATCGCCGCGACGAACAAGTTGAGATAGGCAAAGAACCTACGGCGCAGGGGGTCGTCCGCCATGTATCCGATGGAGTAGAGGTGGATCAGGGTCCCCACCCCGGTGATCAGGAGCACGAAGGTCGCGGACAGGGGATCGAACAGCAACGCGGCCTCGACGTGGAACCCACCCACCGGCACCCAGGAGAACAGGTGCTGGTCGACGAGCCGGCCGGCACCGGACTTGCTCTTCAGCGCAAAGAACATGATCACGCCCACGACGAACGAGGCCCCGGACAGCGCCGTGGCCAGGACCGGCGCGATGCGGTCGGTACGGCGCCCGCCGAGGAGCAGGATCACCGCCCCCGCGGCCGGGAAGGCAAGCAGCAGCCACAGGGTGGAGAACACGCCACTCGCCGGCGTGTAGGCCAGCGCGGTCGTTACCGCGTCGGTGCGCATGAGTTCCTGTCTCTCGGTGCCGGGCAGGCTGGACGGGTGGGGGAGGCTAGTACTTGAGCAGGTTGGCGTCGTCGACGGATGCAGACTTCCGGGTTCGGAAGATCGTCACGATGATCGCCAATCCGACGACGACCTCGGCCGCGGCCACCACCATCACGAAGAAGGCGATCACCTGCCCGTCGAGGTTGCCATTCATCCTGGCGAACGTGACAAGCGTGAGGTTGGCCGCGTTGAGCATCAGTTCGATGCACATGAAAACGACTATCGCGTTGCGCCGGATCAGCACACCGAAGGCTCCGATCGTGAACAGCGCCGCGGCAAGAATGAGATAATTCGCCGGATTCACCGTTCCACCTCTCCGGTGCCGGTCGGCGCCGCATCGTCGCGCGGGACGGTGACGGTGCGGTATTCACCGAACACCGAGTCCGGCGCGGGAGCCCCGGTGGGAAGCAACGCCGGCCGGTCGACCGCGTCGTGTCCGGCGTAGACCCCGGGGGCGGGCCGCGGGCCCGGACGATCGCTGCGGATGCGCGCCCGCATCCGCTCCGGCTGTGTCAATCGTGGGGTCTCCGGCTGGCGGTGACCCAACACCATCGCCCCCATCGCCGCGATGATGAGCAGCGCGCTGGTCACCTCGAAGGGAAACACATAGGTCGTGAACAGCAGCTTGGCGATGCCTTGAACGTTGCCCTCGCTGTTGGCCTGGACCAGCCCCTGTGCGGGCGCGTGTGCGATCGCGTGCCCCAGGGCGCCCCCGATGAGCCCGATGAAGCCAATCGAGACGAGGAAACCCGCGATGCGCTGGCCGCGCAACGTCTCGAGCAGGGAGTCGGCGGAATCCACGCCGACCAGCATCAACACGAACAGAAAAAGAATCATGATGGCACCGGCGTAGACGATCACCTGGACGGCCGCGAGGAAGGGCGCATCGAGCAGCGCGTAGAAGGCGGCGAGACAGAAGAAGTCGAGCACCAGCAACAGGGCGGCGTGCACCGCGTTCTTGGCGAAGACCATTCCCAGGGCGGCGATGAACGCGATCGGGGCGAGGATGTAGAACGTCACCGCCTCACCGGTACGGGTGTGGGTGATGGCGGCCTGGGTCAGCCCCAGCAGATGGCCGCTCATGCGATCCCCCTTGCTGGGTCAACCACATCGGGGTCGTGGGTGGCGGGTTCCTCGGTCACGGGAGCCTCGCTGGCCCGGGACCCGGTGTAGTAGGACTCGGTGTCCCCCAACCTCATGGGGTGCGGCGGGGCCTCCATGCCGGTCAGCAGCGGCGCCATCAGGTCCTCTTTGGTGTAGATCAAGCTCTGCCGGCTGTCACTTGCCAGCTCATACGCGTTCGACATGGTCAGCGACCTGGTCGGGCAGGCCTCGATACACAGCCCGCAGAAGATGCACCGGGCGTAGTTGATCTGGTAGACCGCGCCGTAGCGCTCACCCGGTGAAAACCGCTGTTCCGCGGTGTTGTCCGCGCCCTCGACGTAGATCGCGTCGGCCGGGCAGGCCCAGGCGCACAGCTCACAGCCGACGCACTTTTCCAACCCGTCCGGATGGCGGTTGAGCACGTGGCGCCCATGAAAACGGGGGGCCGTGGGCTTCTTCTCCTCCGGGTAAAGCTCCGTATTCACCTTCTTGAACATGGTGCCGAAGGTGAGGCCGAATCCCTTGACCGGGTTCAACACCGAATCCAGCAAGTTGTCAGCCATCAGTGGTCTCTCCGGACGTTGGCTGGGCGCTCGCCGGCACCAGCGCGCGGCGCGCACCGGGTGGCGGCCCGTCGAGCGACGGGAGGAACGGCGACACCCGCGGTTCCTCGGGTTCTGGAGCGGGCTCGTCGCGCTTGCGGCCGCCCGGAAGGAAACTCGCTGCCAGGAGGGCCACCACGAGCAGCGCGCCAATGACGAAGATGTAGGTGCGCAGCCGGTCCGGGCTCGACACCTGCAACTGGATCGTACGGATGGTCGCGACGATCAGGATCCACACCAGGCTGAACGGGACGAGCACCTTCCAACCGAACTTCATGAACTGGTCGTAGCGCAGCCGGGGCAACGTGCCGCGCAGCCAGATGAAGACAAACAGGAAGGCGAACACCTTCAAGATGAACCACAGGATGGGGAACCAGCCGGTGGAAAAATGGCTGAGGTAGGGGATGGGCAGCGGACGCCAGCCGCCGAGGAACAGCGTCGTGGCGAGCGCGGAGACGGTAACCATGTTGACGTATTCGGCCAGGAAGAACAGCGCGAACTTGATGGAGCTGTACTCGGTGTGGAACCCACCCACCAGCTCCGATTCGGCCTCCGGAAGGTCGAACGGCGCCCGGTTGGTCTCACCGATCGCCGAGATGAAGTAGACGACGAAACTCGGCAGCAAGGTCAATCCGAACCAGCGGTCATGCTGCGCGTTGACGATGTCGGCGGTGCCGAGCGAGCCCGAATAAAGGAAAACCGCCACCAAAGCCAGACCCATCGATACCTCGTAGCTGATCATCTGAGCGGCGGAGCGCAACCCTCCGAGCAGCGGGTAGGTCGACCCACTGGCCCAGCCGCCGAGCACGATCCCGTAGACGCCCAGCGAGCTCATGGCCAGCGTGAACAGCACCGCCATCGGCAGGTCGGTGAGCTGCAGCGCGGTGTGCTGCCCTGCGATCGACACCACCGGACCGAAAGGAATGACGCTGAAGGCCAGGAACGCAGGGATGACGGAGATGATCGGCGCGAGCAGGAAGACGGGCTTGTCGGCGAGCGCCGGAATGATGTCTTCCTTCAGCATCAGCTTGATGCCATCGGCGAGGCTCTGCAGCGAGCCCCCCGGGCCGACCCGGTTCGGACCGATGCGCTGTTGCATTCGGGCGACCACGCGACGCTCAGCCACGATGGTGACCAGCGTCATCACCACGAGCAGCACGAAGACGAAAAGGGTCTTCAAGATCGTGATCCAGAACTTGTCGTGCCCGAGCGAGAGCGGCATCAGCTCTCCTTCCGGATCGAAACCAACGCTCCTGCCGCGGCAGCCAGCCGCGGACGGACGTGACTTCCGGCGCTGGCCGTGGGCACCCAAACCACCCGGTCGGGCATCGGGGTTACCGCCAGCGGCAGGGTGATGCTCCCACGGTCGTTCGAAACCGTGATTCGGTCGCCGTCGGCCGCGCCCAACGTGGCCGCGGTGGCGGCGGACAGACGCAGCCGGCTGACCGGGCGGGTGCCGGCGAGGTGTTCCTCGCCGTCGGAAAGGCTGCCTTCGTCCAGCAGGTGATGGTGAGTTGCCAGCACCGCCTGGCCGGCGGCTGGGGTGGGGCGCGGCGCCGGTGCCTCGTCGGGCGCGGCAGGGCGATCGACGGCGCCGAGAGACGGCGCAGTCGCCAAGGCTTCCAGCTCGGCCCGGGCCGCGTCGACGCTTGCCAGGCCCAGCGAGCAACCCATCTCGTCCGCCAGCATGTGGAGCACCCGGGTGTCCGGGAGCGAACCGGTCCGGGTGAGCACCGCCTCGAAAGGCCGCATGCGGCCCTCCCAGTCCACGAAGGTGCCCGCCTTCTCCACGGCCGCCGCCACCGGCAGCACGACATCAGCAAGGACGGTGGCCGACGACGGGCGCAACTCGAGGCTGACGACGAAGGCCCGGCCCAGCGCGGCCCGCGCGGCGGCCGGATCAGGGAGATCGTCGAGATCAAGGCCACCGAGCAGATATCCGGTATGGGGCGCGAGCAGATCACCGGTGGACAGCTCGGGGACGTCGACCCCCCAGACGCTGCCCACCCCGGCCCGGTCTGCGGGGCTGGCGAGCGACCGACCGAAGGGCAGCAATCCTGGGAGCAGCCCAGCCTCGACCGCGCCCCGCTCACCGGCGCGTCGGGGCACCCAGGCGAGGCGGGCGCCTGACCGTTCCGCCGCCCGAACGGCGGCCGACAACGCCCCTGGCACGGCGGCCAGTCGCTCCCCCACGAGCAGTATCGAGTCGGGCGTGAGCTCCAACCCGTCGAGGGCGGCCGGCTCCGTTCCGGGAATCGTCTCGACGAGCGCACCGGCCAGCTTGCTCAAGCCCCGCGTGGCATACGGCGCTAATCCGACGACCCGGAGCCCGTTCTGCCGGACCGCTTTGCGCAGTCGCAAGAAGACGATCGGCGATTCCTCCTCCGGCTCCAAGCCGGCGAGGACAACCGTTCCCGCGCGTTCCAGGTCCCGGTAGGTCACGCCCATCCCGCGGCCGGCCACCGCGTGCCCGAGAAAGGCCGCTTCCTCGGCAGAGGACGGTCGGGCCCGAAAATCGATGTCGTCGGTGTGCAGCACCAGGCGGGCGAACTTCGCGTAGGCATAGGCATCTTCCAGCGTCAGCCGGCCGCCGGTGAGCACCCCGACCCGGCCGGCCGCCGCCGCGGCGGTCAGTCCCCGGGCCGCGGCGTCGAGGGCCGCGGGCCAGGAGGCCTCCTCCAGGGCACCGTTCTCGGCCCGGACCAGCGGGGTGAGCAGGCGATCCTCGGCGGTGACGTAACGAAACGCCCACCGGCCCTTGTCGCAGTTCCATTCCTCGTTGACCTCAGGCTCGTCGCCCGCCAGGCGCCGCAGCACTTTGCCGCGCCGGTGATCTGAGCGCACCGCGCAGCCACTCGCGCAGTGCTCGCAAACGCTGGGCCCGCTTTCCAGGTCGAACGGCCGGGACCGGAACCGGTACGACGCGCCCGTCAGCGCACCCACCGGGCAGATCTGCACCGTGTTCCCCGAGAAGTAGGACTCGAACGGCTCGTCGGCGCTGATGCCCACCTGCTCGTTGGCCCCGCGCTCGAACAGTTCGATGAACGGATCACCGGCGATCTGCTGCGAGAACCGGGTGCAGCGGGCGCAAAGCACGCACCGCTCCCGATCGAGCAGGACCTGGCTGGAGATCGCGAGCGGTTTGACGAAGGTGCGCTTCACGTCGTGGAAGCGGGAATCAGCGGCGCCGTTGGTCATCGCCTGGTTCTGCAGGGGGCACTCCCCGCCCTTGTCGCAAACGGGGCAGTCCAACGGATGGTTGATGAGCAGCATCTCCATCGTGCCGGCCTGCGCCTTCTCCGCGACCGGGCTGGTGAGCTGCGTCTTGACGACCATGCCTTCGCTGACGGTGACCGTGCAGGACGCCACCGGCTTGCGCTGCCCCTCGACTTCCACGATGCACTGCCGGCAGGCGCCGACCGGTTCCAGCAGCGGGTGATCGCAGAACCGGGGCACCTGCACTCCGAGCAGCTCGGCTGCGCGAATGATCAGCGTGCCTTTGGGGACGCGCAGCTCGACACCGTCGATGGTCAGCGTGACCAGATCGACGGTCGGGTGGGGCTGCGCCGGCGTACCGGCGGGCTGCTGCGAAGCGAGCGTCATAACCAGGCTTCCCTGAGTGGGTGAAGGCGCGGGACGGGGTCAGTCGCTGGAGACCAGGACCTTGGCGGTCGAATCTGCTGCGCCCAGCGGACATCCGCCGTGAGCGTGATGGGCGAGGTATTCATCCCGGAAGTACTGGATGGAGCTGACCACCGGGCTGGTAGCGCCGTCACCGAGTGCACAGAAGCTGCGTCCATTGATGTTGTCGCAGGTGTCGAGCAACGTCGCGAGGTCCTCGTCGGTGCCTGCACCGTCCTCCAGCCGCTGCAGGATCTGCTTCATCCAGTAGGTGCCTTCGCGGCAGGGCGTGCATTTGCCACAGGATTCGTGTGCGTAGAACTCGGTCCATTTCAGCGTGGCCCGCACGACACAATCGCTGTCATCGAAGATCATCAACGCGCTGGTGCCATTGAGGCTGCCCGCGGCGGCCACGCTGTCGAAGTCCAGCGGCACATCCAGGTGCGCATCGGTGAACATCGGGGTGCTGCTCCCCCCGGGTGTCCAGAACTTCAGCGTGTGGCCGGCCCGGATTCCCCCGGCCATGTCCAGGAGCTCCCGCAGGGTTGTCCCCATCGGCGCCTCGTACTGGCCCGGGCGGGTGACGCGCCCGGAAAGGCTGAAGATGCTGGTGCCAGGCGACTTCTCCGGTCCGATCGCCTTGAAGGCGGCAGCCCCGCCCGTGATGATCGGGGGCACGCTGGCCAGCGTGCCGACGTTGTTCACCACGGTGGGACAGCCGTAGAGCCCATGGGTGGCCGGGAACGGCGGCTTGAGCCGCGGTTGCCCGCGGTATCCCTCGAGCGAATCAAGGAGCGCCGTTTCTTCGCCGCAGATATACGCCCCGGCGCCGATGTGGACGACAAGTTCCACGCGAGTTCCGGTGCCCAAAATGTCGGTACCGAGCAGCCCCGCCGCATAGGCCTCCGCGATGGCGGCGTGCAGACGACGAGCCACATGCGGCAGCTCACCTCGGAGATAAATGAAGGCGTGGACGGCGCGCACGGCGTAACAGGCAATGACGATGCCTTCGATCAGGGCGTGCGGATCGGCAAGCATCAACGGGGTGTCGCGGCAGGTACCTGGCTCGGACTCGTCGGCGTTCACCACCAGGTAGTGCGGCTTGCCGTCCCCCTGAGGGATGAACCCCCACTTCATGCCGGTCGGGAACCCGGCTCCGCCCCGGCCGCGCAGCCCGGAGGCCTTCACGGCTGCGATGACCTCGTCCGGGGTCATCGTGGTGAGCGCTTGCCGTAGTCCGAGGTAGCCGTCGGCCTGCTGATAGGCGGCCAGCGTCCAGGACCGATCGTTCCCCCAACGGCTCGTGAGCATCGGGGTCACCCCGGCCATCAGCGTGCCCCGTCAGCGGGCGCGCTAGACCCGATGTGGGCAAGTCCGGCCAGAGTGGGTGCGCCTGCCGGGCCGGCGTCAACGACATCCGGTCGGGGATCGGGGAACCCGGCCAGCAGCCGGGAGGTCTCGCGGAAGCTGCACAAGGGCGCGCCGCGGGTCGGCAACGGCTTTTCACCCCGCTCAAGCGCAGCGACGAGTGCCGCGGTGGAATCGACGGTCTGCCGGTCAAAGAACTCGTAGTCAACGGTGACGACGGGGGCGTAGTCGCAGGCGGCCAGGCACTCGGCGTGCTCGAGAGTGAGCGCGACCCCGTTTTCGGCCGGCTCGGTGGTCTGGTCGTGGCCAACCCCGAGCTGCGCGGAAGTCGCTGCGAAAATCTCGTCGCCGCCGAGGAGCCCACACAGCGTGTTGGTGCACACGCTGACGATGTGCTCGCCGACCGGACGGCGCTTGTACATCGTGTAAAACGTGGCGACGGCCCCGACCTCGGCCTTGGTCAAGCCGAGCATCTGCGCGCAGAAGGCGATACCGGCGACGGTGACATAACCCTCTTCTGCCTGCACCAGGTGCAGCATGGGCAGCAACGCGCTGCGACCATGGCCCTCCGGGTAGCGCGCAATGATGGCCTGCGCATCGGCGCGGGTCTGTTCGGAGATCGGCACTAGCGGTCTACCCCTCCCAGGACAGGATCAAGACTGGCCATCGCGGCGATCACATCGGCGATGTACGCGCCCTCGATCAGCGCCGGAGCGGCCTGCAGGTTGATGAAGCTCGGTTCACGAAGATGCACCCGGAACGGCTTCGTTCCGCCGTCGCTGACGACATGGGCCGCCAGCTCCCCGCGGGGAGCTTCGATCGGGACATATGCCTGGCCCGGTGGGACGCGAAAACCCTCCGTCACCAGCTTGAAATGGTGGATCAAGGCCTCCATGGAGGTACCCATGATCTTCTTCACATGGTCGAGTGAGTTGCCCAGGCCATCGCTGCCCAGGGCAAGCTGCGCCGGCCACGCGATCTTCTTGTCGGCGACCATCACCGGACCCGGGGTGAGCCGATCCAGGGCCTGCTCCACGATGCGCAGCGACTGACGCATCTCATCGAGCTTCACCTCGTACCTGGCCCAGCAATCCCCCTCGGGGCGGGTGATCACATCGAAGTCGTAGGTCTCGTAGCCGCAGTACGGCTGCTCCTTTCGCAGGTCCCAGGGCAGCCCGCTGGCCCGCAGCATGGGTCCCGTGACGCCCAGCGCGAGACAGCCTTCGGTGTCAAGCACGCCGATCTGCTTCTGGCGCCGCTGCCAGATCGCGTTGCCGGTGAGCAGCGCCTCGTACTCGGCCAGCCGTTTGTGCATGTGCGGGACGAATTCCCGGATCTTCTCGACCGCGCCGGGCGGCAAGTCCTGCGAAACACCACCGGGACGGACATAGGCATGGTTCATCCGAAGGCCGGTGATCATCTCGAAGATGTCGAGCACCACCTCCCGTTCCCGGAAGCCGTAGAGCATCATCGACAGCGCACCGATCTCCATGCCGGTCGTGGCCAGCCAGACCAGATGCGAGGAGATCCGGTTCAGCTCCATCATCAAGACCCGGATGGTGTTCGCCCGCTCCGGCACCTGCACGTCCAGCAGCTGCTCCACGGAAAGGCAAAATGCGGTCTCGTTGAAGAACGGTGAGAGGTAGTCAGCGCGGGTCACGAATGTCGTGCCCTGCGTCCAGGTCCGATATTCGGTGTTCTTTTCGATGCCCGTGTGCAGGTAGCCGATGATCACCCTGGCCTGGGTCACCGTCTCGCCCTCAAGCTCCAGCACCAGACGCAGGACCCCATGCGTCGAAGGATGCTGGGGGCCCATGTTCACGACAATGCGTTCGTCGCCCTTGGCGACGCCCGCCACCACTTCCTCCCAGTCGCCGCCCGTCACCGTGTAGACCCGGCCTTCGGTCGACTCGGTGTACGGGGCTTCGCCCGGAGCACCGGTCGTGGTGGTCATGAGTAACTCCTCCGCTGATCCGGCGGCGGTATCTCGGCGCCCTTGTATTCCACCGGTATCCCGCCGAGCGGATAGTCCTTGCGCTGCGGGTGTCCCACCCAGTCATCGGGCATGAAGATGCGGGTCAGGCCGGGATGACCGTCGTAGATGATGCCCATGAGGTCCCAGGTCTCCCGCTCCTGCCAATCCGCGGTTGGGTACACCTCAACCGCGCTGGGGATGTGGCGGTCGTCATCGGGGGCGGCAACCTCCACGCGCAGCCGGCGCCGGTAGGTCAGGGACGTGAGGTGATACACCGAGTGCAGGGGTCGACCGTCCGCGTCGTCCGGGTAGTGCACGCCGGAAACCGACGACAGCAGCTCAAAGCGCAGGTCTGGGTCGTCGCGCAAGGTACGCAGCAAGGCAACGAGCGCCTCGCGCTTCGCGTAAATCGTCATCTCGCCGCGATGGATGACCACCTTTTCCAGGGCGTCGGAGTAGTCCGCCCACGCCTGCGCGAGAGCGCCGTCGATGTCGTCGAAATAGCCGCCGTACGGCTTGCTGGCGGGTGCCGCTACCGGAACCCGGCGTTGCAGGCCGCCGAATCCGGAGGTGTCGCCGGACCCGCCTACCCCGAACATGCCGGTGCGATAGACGGGCGCCTCCGGGGGGCCGGGGACCGTGTCGACGGCTGTCGAGGGTCCGCCCGTGTCTTGCGCCGGCGCCGTTTCCGCGGCCACGCTTGCCGACGCGGTCGGGGGGGGCGCGGCCGTGGTTCCCTTCTTGGGACCGCGGGTCGACTTCGAGGGCCGGGCGTCCGCGGGGCGCGGCGTATCCGGGTTCACCGATTCCTGCTCGGTCATCAGTGCCTGCTCACCTCGAGCCCACTGCCGGCAGGGGCACCATGACCGGCGGTCAGCGCGGTGCCGTTGCCGTATGCCGCGGCGCCCCCGATTTCCTCGGCTGCCGTTGGCAGGCCGAGGGCCTTCGCGCGGGTGAGCTCCCGCTCGGAGCGCCGTTCCTGGGCCTCGGCGTTGAGCGACGTGCGGGCATCCAGCCGTTCGTGCCGGATCTTTTCGTGCAGCTTCAAAATGGCATCCATCAGCATCTCCGGCCGGGGCGGGCAGCCCGGTAGGTACATGTCAACGGGCACCACATGGTCGACGCCCTGAACGATCGCGTAGTTGTTGAACATGCCGCCCGAGCTGGCACAGACACCCATCGAAATGACCCATTTCGGTTCGGGCATCTGGTCGTAAATCTGCCGCAGGACGGGGGCCATCTTCTGGCTGACCCGACCCGCCACGATCATCAGGTCGGCCTGCCGCGGGGAGGCGCGGAAGACCTCCATCCCGAAACGCGCCAGGTCATAGCGCCCGGCACCGGTGGCCATCATTTCGATCGCGCAGCAGGCCAGACCGAAGGTCGCCGGCCACAGGGAAGATGTCCGGGCCCAGTTCGTCAGCCCTTCGACGCTGGTGAGCAGCAGCCCGGAGGGCAGCTTCTCCTCTAGTCCCATTCCAGACCTCCACGACGCCAGACATAGGCATAGGCGACGAAGACCGTGCCGATGAACAGCACCATCTCCACCAGCCCGAAGACGCCGAGCCGGGAAAACGTCACCGCCCAGGGGTAGAGAAAAATGATCTCGATGTCGAAGACGATGAACAGCATCGCCGTCAGGTAGTACTTGACCGGGAAGCGCCCAGCTCCGGTCGTCGGCGACGGCTCGATGCCGCACTCGTAGGCGTCCAGCTTGGCGCGGTTGTAGCGCTTGGGGCCGACCAAAGCGCCGGTGACGACCGATCCCACAGCAAACAGGGTGGCGAGCGCGAACAAAGTGAGAATCGGGACATACATCGTCACGCGAGATCACCTCCTGGCGGAGCGGGGAATGCGGGCGCCGTGCATCGGGCCACGCGGCAGCCTATCGGCCCTGGCATGACGCTCATGCCGCCGGGGCGAGCCGGGACAACCCGTTGATCACTCGATCCATGGCGTCGCCGTGGTGCGGGTCGGTGAGATTCGCCAGCAACTTGAGGGTGAAGCGCATGAGGGTCGGGCGCTTGAGGCCATGCCTGGTGGCTGCCTGCATCACCTGCGGGTGGCCGATGAGGCTGACGAACAGGCGGCCCAGGGTGTAGTAGCCACCGTACGTGTCCTGCAAGCGTTTCGGATAGCTGGCCAGCACCTTCTCCCGGCCGGGGCCTTCCGGTCGAGCCAACGCCTGAGCGACCACCTCGGCCGCCAGCTGGCCTGACTCCATGGCGTAGGCGATCCCCTCACCGTTGAACGGGTTGACCGCCCCCCCGGCGTCGCCCACGAGCAACAGTCCGCGGGTGTAGTGGGGCGTCCGGTTGAAACCCATCGGAAGGGCACCGCCGCGGACGGGGCCGGTGGCGAACTCCTCGGCGAACTGCCACTCGCCCGGCATGGTGGCGGTCCACGCTGCCATCAGCTTCCGGTAGTCGGTGTTCTGGAAGGCGCTCGTCGTGTTGAGCAGCCCCAGCCCGACGTTGCTGGTGCCGTCCCCAAGCCCGAACACCCAGCCGTAACCGGGTAGCAAGTTTCCGTCGCTGTCCTTGAGCTCCAGCCAGGACTCGAGGTGGTCGTCGTGGGTTCTGGGGCTGGTGAAGTAGCGGCGCACCGCCACGCCCATCGGCCGGTCGTCCCGCCTCTCCAAGCCCATGGCGAGCCCAAGTCGCCCCGAAACGCCGTCGCAGGCCACGGTCAACGGGGCCCGAAAGATCCGACCATCCTTGGTGGTGACGCCGAGAACGCGGCCGGTGCGATCATCGAGCAGGGGACCGGTCACGGTGGTGTTCTCGTACAACTTCGCGCCCGCAGAGGTGGCCCGCTGCACCAGGACGTGGTCCAGGTCCAGGCGCGGCCGGACGAGCCCGTAGTTGGGGTAGCTCGCCAACTCCGGCCACGGAAGTTCGAGCTTGACGCCGCCGCCGTAGATCCGCAGCCCGCGATTGCGGATCCAGCCGGCCTCTTCGCGGGTGTCCACGCCCATGGCGACCAGGGAGGTGACCGCCCGGGGGGTGAGCCCGTCGCCGCAGACTTTCTCGCGGGGAAACGCCGACTTTTCCAGCAGCGCCACGGTTCGCCCGGTCTGGGCCAGGTGATAGGCCGTGGCGGCACCGCCGGGGCCGGCGCCGACAACGAGGACGTCGGCCTCGACGCCCGCTGCCGCCACGCTGCCACCCGCCCTTGTGAAGTCCTTCACGATTTGCCTCGGAGTCTACGGCGGCCGCGCGGCGGGGCGCTCCCTGAGGGTGGCGCGGCTCGAGGGAGCGCCAGCGGGGCGCCCCGGACAGCCCTCGTTGGGGGTTGTGGACGGCGGGGGCTGCGCTGCGCGGTTGTGGACGGAGGGGGCTGCGCTGCGCGGTTGTGGACGGCGAGCGTGGCGCGTCGCGCGCGGTGGCCAGGCTTGATGCATGCCTCGACGCCCACCGCGGGTTCCCCCAGCGTTGGTAGAGGTCGCCCGTCGGCAGGACCTGATCGTGACACGCGCTCAGCTACGGGCGGTTGGGTGCAACGCGAACGGCGTACGCAACCAGGTGTGCGCCGAGCGCTGGCGAGCGGTGGGGCGACACGTCGTCGTCCTTCATCTCGGCCCGCTCTCCCCACGCCAACGTGCCTGGGTGGGGTTGCTCCACGCCGGAAGCAGCGCAACCCTCGACGGTCTCACCGCCGCTGAGCTGGGCGGTCTCCGAGGCTGGCACCGCGAACAGATTCAGGTCGCGGTCCCCCATGGCATCAACGTTCCCCCGATGCCTGGCCTGGTCGTGCGGACCACCAGGCAGGCTCTCTTGCTGCGCTCCCATCAGGCTGCGTCCCCGCGCCGGCTCATCATGCCGGTGGCGCTGCTCTCCGCCGCCGCGAGGCTCGGGCCCCGCGCCGCGGTCGGCCTTGTGGCCGCCGGGGTCCAGCAACGGTTGGTCAGCGCGGAGGATTTGCTGTCATTGCTGGCCGAATTGCCTACCGTGCGACACGCCCGCCTCCTGCGCGAGGCCCTGCACGATGTGGCCGGTGGGGCGCAGGCCCTTACCGAGATCGACCTCGGCCGGCTGGCTCGCCGGGCCGGGATCCCCGCCCCGCGCCGGCAGGCCGTGCGCCTCGATCCGCAGGGACGACGCCGCTACCTGGACGCGGAGTTTGACGGCTTCAGCGTCGAGGTCGACGGCGCGCTCCACCTGCTGCCCCTGGCCTACTGGGCCGACCTGCGCCGGCAAAACGATCTCGTCCTCGCCGGGGAGCGACTACTTCGCTTCCCGTCGGTCGCGATGCGTATAGACCAATTAACTGTCTGCGATCAGCTGCGCCGGGCATCCCTGCGATGGGGCGGCGGGAACGCCTCCACCTGAGTAGCTCCAGCTCTACAAGGCGTTTGGCGGTCCCACCACGCGCCCCAGCGCCACCACAGACAGCCAACGGCAATGTTGATCATGACGGGGCGCCGCGGCCCGCCGGCCACGCCCGCCCGGGGCCCGACCCGGGCCGGCCCAACCCGACCCGGCCGGCCACCCAGCCCTCCGGGGCAAGCCGGCCGCCCAGACCGGCGCCCCAGCGCCACCAGAGGCAGCCAACGGCAACGTTGATCATGGCTGGACGCAGCCAGGGCCGGCCTCGGCCCGCGGCTACGGGGACAGGCGGCTCACGGGAGAAGGCCGAGCGCCAGCGCCTCCTCACGCGGCTCGCTTGTGCTGCATGAGCCGTAGCTGGTGAACACCGCGCGGATCTCCCGCACCTGATCCGGCGTCAGGTCCCGCGCCCGGAGGACGGCGTCCGGTGCGCCCAGCAATTCACGCTCAACCGCGGCCGCCCCGGCCCCGGAGACCGCAGCGGCCGTAGCCAGCAGCAGGGACAGGTAGCCAAAATGGACGACTCCCCCCGCGGACTCACTCAGCGCACGGTGCAACCCGGCCGTGGCCTTGAACGGCCGACGGGTGTCCACGCAGGCCACAATGGCGGCCGCGAGCTGTCCGGGTTGCGGGTACAGGTCGGCTGTCACCCCGCCGCACCGCAGCTTGATGCCGACGCCCGCGGGAGCCCCGGCCAGCGCCGAGAGGGCACCCTCCGACCAACCCAGCTCGCACCAGGTGGGCAGGCTCAGGGACGGCCACCAGCCCGGGTCGACGCGTCCTTCCACGGCCATCACCTGCACCCCCGGCCCCGTCGGCGGGGAGGCGGCCCATCCTTCGTCGGCGATCAGGGAGATGGCAATGCGCTCTGCCGGCCCGAGATGCGAGGAGAGCTCCGCCACGCGCGAGGCGGGGCAGACGAAGCGATGGGTCAACATCGGGTAGGCCTGTTGGGCGTCGACCCGATGACGAGCCACGGCGGTGGCCATGTCCAGTTGCTCGGGCGGGAACAGGCCGGCGTCGTCGACGAGAGCGGCCAGCAACTGGGTCATGTTGCCAGCGCCGGGAGCACCGTGCCCGAGACCTCGCCCAGACCGATCCGGCCTCCTCCCCCACTCGGTGCCGTCGCGCGCAGCACCACGGTGTCGCCGTCGGCCAGGAAGGTGCGCTCCTCCCCGGCTACCAACACCGCATCGCGACCGCCCCAGGACAGCTCCAGGAACGAGCCGCGCTCGGCGCGCCCGGGACCGCTCACGGTGCCCGAGGCGTAGAGATCGCCGGGACGCAGACTGGCACCGTTCACTGTGAGGTGGGCCAGTTGCTGTGCGGGCGTCCAGTACATCTGCGCAAACGGCGGCCGGGCCACGATCTCACCGTTCCACTCCACCTCCAACGCGAGGTCCAGGCCCCAGTCCGCCCCCCCGGTCAGGTAGGCGGCGGGGGCGGGTTCCTGCACCGGAGCGGTTACGCGGGCCGCTTCCAAGGCCGCCAGCGGCAGCACCCAGCCGCTGATCGAGGTCGCGAACGACTTGCCGAGGAAAGGTCCCAGCGGCACGTACTCGAACGCCTGAATGTCGCGTGCCGACCAGTCGTTGACCAGGCACACGCCAAAGACGTGCTGATCAAAACTGGCGGCCGAGACCGGCTGACCCAACGTAGAGCCCGCGCCGACGACAAATCCGACCTCGGCCTCGATATCCAGCCGGAGGCACGGCCCGAAGCCCACCTCGGCGCCGGCCCTGCGCAGCCCGGAGGGACGGCGTATCGCCGTGCCCGAAACAACGACCGTGCCGGCCCGTCCGTGGTAGCCGATCGGCAGGTGCTTCCAGGCTGCCGGAAGGGCAGCGCCGTCCGGCCGAAAGATGCGTCCCACGTTGGTCGCGTGATGTTCACTGGAGTAAAAATCGACGTAGTCGGCCACCGTGAACGGCAAGTGCAGCGTCACGCGATCGAGCGGAACCAGATGCGGGGACACACTCTCCCGATAGCTGCCGTCGGTGAGAATCCCCGCCAGCCAGCCGCGTACCTCCGCCCACACGGCCGGCCCGGCGGCGAGCAGGGAGTCCAGATTCGGGCCGGCCAACGCCGACGCGAAAGGCGCACCGGTGGCCTGGGCCAGCGGGCCCACCGCCAGAACCTGCTCACCGATGCGGACACCGAGCGCCGCTGGGCCCGACCCGACCCGGAACGAGCCGTAGGGCAGACAGTCGACGTCGAACAGCGAACCGGGCGCCCCAGCGACCCAGCTCGCGTGCGTGGCACCGCCCGTGGCCGGCTGAGGGTCTCCGGTCGGCGGGCTCACTGCGCTGGGCCCCGTCCGCTCCACGTCCAGGCGTAGCCGGGGTCTTCGCAGGCGGCGCCCCCCTCACCGAGCCCTAACGGGCGGAAGGTATCCACCATGACGGCTGTCTCGTCGAAGAAATCGGCGCCGAGGCTGGCCTCGGCTGCCCCCGGCTGCGGGCCGTGCGAGACCCCGCCCGGGTGCAGTGAGATCGAGCCGATTCCGATTCCCGAGCCCTTGCGCGCCTCGTAATCCCCGCCGACGTAGAACATCACCTCATCGCTGTCCACGTTGGAGTGGTAGTAGGGCACCGGGATCGACAGCGGGTGGTAATCGACCTTGCGGGGCACAAAATTGCAGACCACGAAGCCACCGCCCTCAAACACCTGGTGCACGGGAGGTGGCTGGTGGACCCGCCCGGTGAGGGGCTCGAAGTCCGCCAGATTGAAGGTGTACGGGTACAGGCAGCCGTCCCACCCGACGACGTCGAAGGGATGGTGGGCATAGGTGACGCGGGTACCAGCGACGCCGGCCGAAGCCCGGTGCCTGACCAGGACGTCCACGTCGGACGCCTCGACCAACCACGGCTCCCCGGGGCTGTGCAGGTCCCGTTCGCAGTAGGGCGCGCTCTCCAAGAACTGGCCGAATCGGGAGAGGTACTTCTTCGGCGGTGCGATGTGCCCACTTGCCTCGATCACGTAGGCGCGCAGGGGTTCGTCCCCCTCGGGTATCCATCGGTGGGTGGTGCCCCGGGGAAGCAGCACGTAGTCACCGCCGCGAGCGGTCAGGACGCCGAAGACCGTCTCTACGGTGGCGTTCCCGGCCTGGACGTAGACGCACTCGTCGCCGATGGCGTTCCGGTACAACGGGCTGGATTCGCCTGCGGCCACGTAGCTCAGCCGAACGTCGCTATTGCCGAGGATCAGCCGGCGTCCGGTGACGACGTCGGCCGACTTCCATTCGCTGCCCGGGAACAGGGTGTGCAGCCGCAAATGCCGTGGGCGCAGCGGTTCGTTCCCGGTCGTGGTCTGATCCGGGCCGGTCCACGGTCGGGAGTCGACCGTCGCGGAAGGGATCTCGCGGTGATAAAGGAGTGACGAGTCGGACGAGAAACCTTCCTCACCCATCAGCTCCTCGGCATACAACCGCCCGTCTGGCTGGCGGAACTGCGTGTGCCGCTTGGGGGGCACCGCACCGATGCTTCGATAAAACGCCATGATCGCTCCTTTGCCGGTCCTGACCCGATCATGCCTTCCTGCCGGCTCCCGGCTGGTATGAGGGTCGCACCTCGGGCGGGGAGGTCGCCATCGCCACGAGCCACACGTCCAGCACCGTCAGTCCCAACCGTTGCAGCAAGCCGGTGTGGACCCCGGTCAACGTCGCGGCCAGGGCCACCGCGGACCCAATCCCGGTGAGCACGCTCAGCGCCGCGCGCACCCGGCGCCCGGATCTGGCCCAGGCCCGCGCCGCGAAAACGGGAGTCGCCGCCAGGCTGACATAGCCGACAGCAGCAAACGCGGCGTGCAGGTGATCCTGGGTGCTGGCGCCGGCCGCGGTCAGCGGGCAGGCCGCCACGCCCAAGGTGGCCAGGCCGGTCAGGGCCAGGCACCAGGCCACCGGCCGGGAACCGGCCAACGGCCCCAGCCATCGGCCAAACACCACGATGCCCAGGCCGTAGACCACGAAGCCCACCGTCATGATCACTCGATGCGGGGCGCCGATCTGGGCCAGCTGGCTGATGGCCTGCCGCACGGGGGAATACCCGGGGGTCCAGGCGCCGGCAATCACCCATCCGGCGATAAAGGCCACGACCGCGATCGGGCCGCACCAGCGCTGACTACGGGGTTTCGAGGTCCACCTCGATACAGCGCGCGCAGCGGCCGAACACCGACAGGTGACCGGTGTCGATGTCGAACCCGACGCCGTTGCTGACGTCCGCGACCAACCGGTTCGCGACATCCTCCGGCAACAAGGTGACCTGCCGGCAGGACCGGCACACCAGGTGGGCGTGGGTGGCCTCGTCCGCTAGCTGGTAGGCGGTCCGTCCCTCCGCCACGTGGGTGTGGCTGAGGATGCCGTGCGCCTCGAGTGTCTCGACCGTGCGGTACACGGTGGACGGGCTGCTTCCCGGCACGCTGACCGCGAGGCCGGCTTGGATGTCCTCGAGGCTCGCGTGGTGGGCTCGCCGCAAGGTCGCGATGACCTGCAACCGGGCCGGGGTCGCCCGCAGCCCACGCCTGCGCAGCTGACTCACCGCGTCGGCGACGGTGCCGGCGGCGTCCACCGCGGTCAGTCCTCCACTGCGGTGGGGGGGCCCACCCGCATGCCACTGCCATAGCGGTCCTCGAGCTTGCGCACCTTCCACAACACGACCGCGCCGACCCAGACCAGCAAGAACACGACCACGATGATCCGGCCCGCGAGGTTGATGTCGATGTTGGCGATAAAGGCGAATGGCTGGGTTCCGGTGAGCCCGGTCTTGTCCGCGAGCAGGCTGATCAGCTCGATGGAGCCGATGACGAACGCGACGAAGATCGACAGGCCGGTCGTGGTGATGTTGTAGTAGATCTTGCGAAGCGGCGAGACGAACGCCCAGCCATAGGCCTTAGACATGAACACGCCGTCAAGGGTGTCCATCAGCGACATGCCCGCGGCGAACAGGATAGGTAAGGCGATGATCGCCAGCGGGGGGAGCGCCCCGCCCACGGTGCCCACGGCGGCGGTGGCTGACAGGGCCAGCACGCCGACCTCAGTGGCGGTGTCGAAACCGAGCCCGAACAGCACCCCCACCGGGTACATCTGCCAGGAATTGTTGATGAACTTGTTGTACCGGCCCTTGAAGATGCGATTCATGAGCCCGCGTTGAGCCAGCAACGAGTCGAGTTCCTCGACGGAGTATTCGCCCCGCTTGGCCTGCCGCCACATCCGGACGATCCCACCGAGAACCGCCAGGTTGAGCGCGGCGATCAGGTAGAGAAATCCGCCGGACACGAGCGTCCCGATCACCCCTCCGGTACCCCGGAACGAGCTCTGGAAGCTGGTCGCCGACTTGGCGGCGAACGCAATACCCACCGACAAGCCGAACACGATGGTGCTGTGACCGAGCGAGAAGAAAAAGCCAACGCCCAACGGCCGCTTGCCCTTTTGCAGCAGAAAACGCGTGGTGTCATCGATGGCCGAGATGTGGTCGGCGTCGAAGGCATGCCGCAGGCCGAACGTGTACGCCAACGCTCCGGCTCCGGCATAGACAAGTGTGTGCTTCCCTGCGGCATTGCTGCCCAGATTGTGGTACCGGGAGATCGAGTTGTAGTGCAGGAACAGCCCCCAGCCGAGCAGATGCAGACCGGCCACGACGCCGACCAACGCCCCAAGGCGGGGGATTTCGTCGCGAGTGAACCGGATCTTGGACCGCTCCCCAGCCTGGGCGGTCGCAGCGGCGGGCGGCTCGCTCGGTCGAGATCTGCGCACGCGGCCAAGGCTGGCACACTCACCACCCACCTGCAAGTCATTCGCATCAGCGAACGCATCGCAGTCGAGGGTGTGATTGGAGCCCCGTGTCCGGATCGAACGGACGACCTGTCGCTTACAAGGCGACTGCTCTACCACTGAGCCAACGGGGCAGCAGGGCGAGGTTACGGCACGCCCCGCCGGGGTCGGCCGTGCTCGCACAGCGCCCAGTTCGGCCACGTCCTACCCTCGGCCGGTGAGCATCGACCTGGACACGATCCGAACCACCATGCCGGCCGCCGTGCCCTTCATCAGCACCCTCGGTCTGGAATACCTCGAGCTGTCGGAAAGTCATGCCGTCCTCGGCATGCCGGACCAAGATCGCCTGCACAACCACGTCGGCGGTCCACACGCCGGGGCCATGTTCTCGTTGGGGGAGTCAGCATCCGGCGCGGTCGTGCTGGCTGCCTTCAGTGATCTGCTGGCGGAGGTGACGCCGCTGGCGGCGAGCGCGGAGATCCGTTTCCTCACCCTCGCGAAGGGCGACGTCCAGGCCCGGGCCACGCTGGGCCGGTCGGTCCCCGACGTCAAGGCGGAGTTGGCGACCGGCGGTCTCCCGCACTTCCCGGTGCAGGTGCAGATCACCGATGCGCAGGGGGCGGTTACCGGGGAGATGACGGTGAACTGGGCCCTGAAGCCGCACCGCCGGCCGGCCTAAAAAACGCCGGCGGACCGGGCGACCGTCAGCCCGCCTCCGCCAGTTCCCGGACCCGGAGGTGGTCGTCAAGCTTGCGCTTGATCCGCTGCAGCGCGTTGTCGATCGACTTCACCTGCCGGTCGAGCACGTCCGCGATCTGCAGGTAGGAATGGCCCTCGACATGGAGCCGTAACACCTCCACCTCAAGATCAGACAGCACCGCATCCAGGTGCCGCTGCAGGCAACGAATCCGCTCGGCAGAAATGACCAGCTCGGCCGGGTCCTGCGCGGGTGATGCGGGCAGCACGTCGCCCAGGACTCGCTCGCCGTCGTCGCCGGTGCATAGGGGTCGGGCGAGGGAGACATAGGAGTTCAGCGGGCCGTGCTTGTGCCGGGTAGCGGTCTTGATCGCGGTCACGATCTGCCGGTTGACGCACAGCTCGGCGAACCCTCGAAATGAGCTCGGGCCGGTGGGGTCGAAATCCCGAACGGCCTTGAACAAACCAATCATCGCCTCCTGCACGATGTCGTCACGGTCCGCTCCGGCGAGGAAGTAGGCGCGGGCCTTGCGCCGGGCGAACGACCGGTAGCGGTGCAGCAGAATCGTGAGGGCGGCGTCGTCGCCGCTGCGCGTCGCCCAGATCAGCTCATCGTCGCTGCGTTCCAACCCGGTCCAAGGGGCTACTGGGGGTGCCGGGAAACGCGAGGTGCGCACGCGATCGGGCCCTTCGTGTTGGACGCCGCGACGACCGGGACATCCGGTTCGTCAAGGCCCGGCAGCGAAGGTCACCTTGCGAGGAAAGGGCCCGAGCCGCCATGCCTTGTACGGGCGTTCAACGACGACAGTCCCGGGAGGTGACGCCCGGACAGGGTTAGAGCCGGCCGGCGTCCCGCCGGCGCCGGGCGACCTCAGCGAGGGCGATCCCGGCTGCCACGCTGGCGTTCAACGACTCCACGTGGCTGGCCAGCGGGATCGAAACCCGCAGGTCGCATGCCTCGGCGACCAGCCGGCTCATGCCCTTGCCTTCGCTCCCGACCACGAGCACCAACGGGTCCGTGGCCGCCACGAGATCGTCCAGGGACAGCTCACCGTCGGCGGCCAGTCCCAGCACCAGCAGGCCCGCGGTGGCGTACTCCTTCAGGGCCCGGGTGAGGTTGGTCGCCTGGGCGACCCGGACCCTGGCCGCGGCGCCTGCGCTTGCCTTCCACGCGGACGCGGTCATGCCCGCAGCCCGCCGGGCCGGCAGCAGCACGCCATGTCCGCCGAAAGCCGCGGTGCTGCGCACCACAGCACCGAGATTGCGCGGATCGGTCACGCCATCGAGAGCCACCAGCAGGGCAGGCGTGCCGTCCTGCTCGGCGACGGCGAGCAGATCGGCGGGGTGGGCGTAGCTGTAGGCAGGGACCCTGAGCACCAGACCTTGGTGCTGGGCCCGGTCGGTCAGCCGGTCGAGCTCCGGCTTCGCCGCCTCCAGCAGCGGCACACCTTGAGCGCTCGCCAGTTTCACGGCCTCGGTGACGCGCGGATCGCGGTCCATGCCGGTGGCTACCAGCAGGGCGGTGGCGGGAACCTGGGCCCGTAACGCCTCCACGACCGGATTGCGCCCTGCCACGTGCTCGGTGTCGCCGCCGGCCGCGCCGCGGCGGGGCTCGCGACCCGGGACTCGTCCGTGGGCGCGCCCCTCATCGTGGCGGGAGGCCGCGGCGGCTCGCCGGGCTGCCGGATGGCCGGTGCGCTCGGAGGCCTTCGGGGTGGGGCCTTTGCCTTCCAGCCGCTTGCGGTTGTACCCGCCCGAGCCGGACAGGGCGCTGCGGCCGTCCTTGCCCCGCGGAGACGACTTCTTCGGCAGGCCCTTCGCCGATCCACGCCGGGGGCCGCCCCGTCCCTCGTTCGCCGCCATGGCGGCCAGACTACGGGGCCACCCGGGTCACGGTTTCGCGCGAAGCACCAAGGCGGTGGCGATCGCGGCCCGCCCTTCGCCGCGCCCGGTCAGGCCCAACCCATCGGTGGTGGTAGCGGCCAGGCTCACCGGAGCCCCGCCCAGTGCAGCGGAAAGCACTGTTTCGGCCTCCGCGCGGCGCCCCCCGAGTCGAGGCGAATTCGCGACGACTTGCACCGCGACGTTACCTACGCTCCACCCGCCCGCGGTGACCCGAGCCGTCACCTCGCCGAGAAGGGCAACCCCCGAGGCCCCCGCCCAGCGCGGGTCATCGGTGCCGAAAACGGCACCCAAATCCCCCATCCCCGCCGCCGACAACAGGGCATCGCAGGCGGCGTGCGCCACCACATCCCCATCGGAATGCCCGGCGCACCCGTCCTCGCCGGCGAACAGCAACCCGGCCAGCCAACAGGGCCGGCCGGATTCGACCGGGTGCACATCTACACCAATCCCCGTCCGGACATCGTTCACGGCCCGACCAACCCGGGGTCCGGCTCGCGGCGCAGCCCACCGAGACCCGATTCCAACCGGGCCAAATCGGTCGGCGTGGTCACCTTCCCAGCGACGGGATCGCCTGGCACCGTCCACACCGGTACGCCGAGTGCTTCGACCAGGGCGGCATCGTCCGTTGCGTCCGCAGCGTGGGCGTGGGCAGCGATCAGCACCGAGGCGCGGAAACCTTGCGGGGTCTGCACCACCCGCAGGGAGGCCCGATCGAGGGTGGCCACCACAAAGCCCGCACCGTCCACCTGCTTGACGGTGTCCACCAGCGGCAGCACCGGCACGACCGCGTCGGCCCCGTCGTGCAGGGCAGCGAGGACCCGTTCGGCCAGCGCGGTCGGCGCCAACGGCCGGGCCGCGTCGTGAACCAGGACGTAGCGCGGAACGGGAGCCAAGGCGGCCAGGCCGGCGCGCACCGAGGCGCCGCGGGTGGCACCGCCGGCGACGACGATCGCCCGGGGAACGGCGGCGGCCACCTCGGCGAGCAGGTCGGCCGGGCCGACAACCACCACCGGATCGCAGATAGGCAGGAGGGCGTCCACGGCCCACGCCAGCATGGGACGGCCACCGCAAGGTCGTAGGGCTTTGGCCAGACCGCCCCCCAGCCGCTCCCCACGCCCGGCCGCGACGACCAGACCCGCTACCGACCCGGCGGGGGTCATCGCGCTCCCACTCACGTCGCTTACCCTGGCAGATCGCGGGGGGATCCACGACGAGGGCCCGCCGGCGATCGCCGGCGGGCCCTCGTCGTGCTACCCGTGGTCAGGAAGCCAGTACCTCATCAAGCAACACTTCGGCCTTGTCCTCGTTGGTGCCTTCGGCGAGGGCGAGTTCGCTGACCAGGATCTGCCGGGCCTGGGCGAGCATCCGCTTCTCGCCAGCCGACAGCCCGCGCTCCTTATCCCGGCGCCACAGGTCGCGCACTACCTCGGCGACCTTGTTCACATCGCCGGAGGCCAGCTTGTCGCGGTTGGCCTTGTAACGACGCGACCAGTTCGTCGGCTCCTCGGTGTGCGGTGCCCGAAGCACCGAAAACACCTTGTCCAAGCCGTCCTGGCCGACCACGTCGCGCATGCCGACAATCTCGGCGTTCTCGGCGGGTACCCGGACGGTCAGGTCACCTTGTTGCACCTTCAGGACTAGGTAAATCTTCTCTTCACCCTTGATGACCCGCGTCTCGACCGCCTCGATGAGGGCTGCCCCGTGATGCGGGTAGACAACGGTCTCGCCCACTGCGAACGTCATGTGTCCGGTACCCCTTCCGCTGGACTCCAGGATACCACCGGCAAAAGCGCTGGTCAGAGGGCAGATTCGGCCCCGAACCCCCTTGACATTTCGCACAGTTGCCAAACTCCGCCGACCCGGCCCCCCGCATGCCGCCATACTCGCTAAGAAAGCGACAGGCGGGCGGGGTGGGCGGTATACCTGGCCCACCGAGAGCAGCCGCACGGCGGGAGGTGGCCATGACTAGATCAACCCCTTCGAACGGCCACCGCCGACTCAGGCCCGACCGGCCCAGCGCCGAGCACCGAGCCGCCGAGCACCGAGCCGGATGGCCCCACTCAGCGAATCCGCGATGACCGCGCCGCCTCCCGACGAGGGACGCCCCGACGAGCCGCTGGCCTGGCCCGATGACCTCGTTGTGCCGGACGACATCTCCGCCCTCGCGGCCGACATTGAAGCGCTGCGCCGGGAACGGGCCGCGGCCCGCCGTCGCAGCCTGCTGCAGCGTGCCCTGTTCACCCGCCGCCGGCGCAGCTACGGCCTGTCCGCGCCGATGGTGATCGCGGTATTGCTGCTGATCGGCACCTGCGGGTCGCTGTTGGTATTGCTCGGCCCGCGCCGCGTCAACACCGACGGGCCCTCCGCGCTGCCCCTCGCGCACCCCGCGGCCGCCGCGGGAACCGTCGGTGGGCTGCTACCCGACCTGGTGCTGCACACGCCCAACGGGTTCTCGAATCCGACGCCGGGCCTGGCCCGACCCGCCGCCCTGATCTTGATCCCCCCCGGCTGCAAATGCCCCGATGGGGTGACGCACGCCGTGGCCGCTGCCGCGACCTACACGCTGCACGAGTTCGTGGTGGGCAGCAACGACCCGGACACCCGCCTATACGCCGAGCCGCACCAGCGCCTCGTGACCGGCTTGGTCGACGATGCGGGGGCGCTGCTCGCCGCCTACGGCGCTGGCCCCGGCGGCCCGACCGTGGTGGTCCTCGGTCGCGACGGGGTAGTGACGGCTGTAGCCACGGCCGTCGGCGCGGCCACTCCGCTCGCCCAGCAGTTGGGTACCGCCGTCGGTCCCCGACGGCAGTTGGGTACCGCCGTCGGTCCCCGACGGGAGTTGGGTACCGCCGTCGGTCCCCGGCGGCTTGCCGCCGCGGTCGCCTAGGTCAGAACCCTGATCAACCGCACACCGGACGCCACGCGTACCCGATCAGGCGCGTGGTCCCTGCTGCTGTCCTGCCACCTGGAACCCACCGTGGCGGTGACCGGCGCCACCGCATTACTGGCCGCGGTCGCCGGACGGTCCCCCGCAGGGGTGGTGGGCGTTGGAGCGGCCGTCCTGGCCGGGCAGCTCTCCGTGGGCTGGAGCAACGACGCGCGCGACGCGGAACGGGACCGGGTAACGGGACGTGCCGACAAGCCGGTCGCCGCGGGAGATGTCTCCGTCCGTTCGGCCTGGTGGGCAGCGGCTCTCGCTGCGGCGGCTTGCGTGCCGCTTTCGTTGCTCTCCGGGTGGCGCGCCGCAGTGGCGCACGTGACCGCAGTCATCTTCGCCTGGGGCTACAACCTCGGCCTGAAGGCGACGGTGCTGTCGATACTGCCGTACGCGGTCGCTTTCGGTCTGCTCCCGGCCTTCGTCACTCTGGGACTTCCCGGGCATCCGTTCCCCGCGCGTTGGGCGGTGCTCGGCGGGATCCTGCTCGGCGCCGGCGCGCACCTGGCGAACGCCCTGCCCGATCTGGCCGGTGACCTCGCGACGGGCGTACGCGGCCTGCCGCACCGGCTGGGCGCGGCGGCCACCCGCGTCGCCGCAGCGCTTCTGCTGGTCGCGGCCGGACTGGTTCTCGCGCTCGGGCCCGGGCACCCCGGTCCGCTGGCCGTCGCCGCCGTCGCGGTGAGCGGTGCCTGTGCGGCAGCAGGTTTGCTGGCGGGCATGCGCCGGCCCGGCTCCCGGATCGCCTTTCGCGTGGTGCTCGTCGCGGCGGTCGTGGACGTGGCGTTACTTCTCGGGCGAGCTGGACGGCTGCACTAGGCGTTCGGGCCCGCCCGGTAGGCTCCGGACGTCTCGTCCACGCCGAGTGACCAGGAGTGCCCACCGGTGGTCCGCCCGATCAGCATTCGCACCGTCGGTGTTCGCCCCGCGGCGGTGCGCCCCGCCGGCATGGCTCTGGCCGGGGTCGCCGTTGCGGCGCTTCTTGCGGGCTGCGCGACGCACCCGGTCCAATCACAGGAGCACAGCAGCATCGCCGGCCAGAACGCCTCCGTCGGCCCGATCCTGATCCGCGACGCGAGCATTCGGCTCACCTCCGGAGGCCAGGGCGTGCTGGACGTGGCCCTGTACAACAGCGGCGCGGACGCGGACAGCCTGACGGGCGTCACGTCCAGCGCAGCGGCGGCCATCACCCTTCCGATGGGAGGCACCGTCGCGCTGCCCCCGCAGGCCGGGGTCTTCCTGAACACTCCCCCGGACGAGATCATGCTTGGCGCGTTGACGGGATCACCGCTGCCGGGTCAGTCGCTTCCGGTCACCCTGACCTTCGCCAAGGCCGGCACGCTGAACCTGGTCGTCCCGGTGCTCGCCGGCGACTCCGGCTCGGCGTCCGCCTCCCCCACGACAGCCAGCAGCTCGGCGCCGGCAGCCTGACCGCGGTGCCCTCGGTCCGACCCGGCCCCTACCGTGGCCGGCATGGCCAGCCGTAGCACGCTCCCGGGGAAGGCCCCCAAACCCACGTTTCGGTGCACCGAATGCGGCGCGGGGGCGGTCCGCTGGGTGGGGCGCTGCGCGGAATGCCAGGCGTGGGGGAGCCTTGAGGAGGTAGGGGCAGCGCGCGCCCGGGCCGTCGCCCCGGGGGTGGTCAGCGCACCCGCCCAGCCAATCAGCCAGGTCGATGCGGGTATCGCGCAGGTCCGGCCGACGGGACTGGCCGAACTGGATCGGGTGCTCGGCGGCGGCCTGGTCCCCGGCGGCGTCGTTCTTTTGGCCGGCGAACCTGGCGTGGGAAAATCGACCCTGTTGCTGGAGGTGGCGCACCGCACCGCCCGGGCGCACGCACCCGCGCTGATCGTTTCCGGTGAGGAATCCGTCGCCCAGATCCGGATCCGGGCTGGCCGCATGGGCACCCTGTCCGAGCACCTGTTCATCGCGGCGGAGACCGACCTGGCCGCGCTGCTTGGCCACGTGGAGGCCGTCGGCCCCGGGCTGCTGGTTGTCGACTCGGTCCAAACCGTGGCCCATCCCGAGGTGGATGGCGCCGCCGGCGGGGTGACGCAGATCCGGGAAGTGACCGCCGCCCTGATCCGGGTGGCGAAGGAACGACACCTGCCGGTGATCCTGGTCGGGCACGTCACGAAGGACGGATCGATCGCCGGACCGCGGGTTCTTGAGCACCTCGTGGACGTCGTGCTGTCCTTCGAGGGGGAGCGGCACGGACGGCTGCGCCTGATCCGGGCGGTCAAGAACCGGTTCGGCGCCACCGACGAGGTCGGGTGCTTCGCCATGACCGAAGACGGGATCGAGGGACTGGCCGACCCGTCCGGGCTGTTCCTGTCGGCCGCGAGCCGGACGCTGGTGCCCGGTACCTGCGTCACGGTGGCGCTGGAGGGCCGGCGCCCACTTGTCGCCGAGGTGCAAGCCCTGGTCAGCAAGGCCAGCGCCTCGTTTCCGCGCCGAGCGGTCACCGGGCTCGAGTCGGCCCGGGTGGCCATGCTGGCGGCAGTCCTGGAAAAGCGGGGCGGACGCCGGGTGCTCGACTGCGACATCTACGCGTCCACCGTCGGCGGGGTGACCCTGTCCGAGCCAGCAACCGACCTCGCCGTGTTGCTGGCCATGGCCGGGTCGGAGGCGGGCACCGCGGTTCCGCCCGGGACGGCCGCCTTCGGCGAGGTCGGGCTCGCCGGCGAGATTCGGCCAGTATCAGGGCTCCCGCGCCGCATCGCGGAAGCCGCCCGCCTCGGCTTCACCCGGGCCTTGGTGCCGGCCGGCGCGCAGCTGCGCGAGTCGAGTGTCGATCTCATTTCCGTAACCGACGTCGCTCAAGCCCTGCGCGTGCTCGGCGCGCCCGGATCGGCTCACTAGAGTGAAGCCTACCGGTGGTGGGAGGCAGCGTGGCGAGTGAGCAGGCGGGTGGCGAGGACCGGTTGCGCGCCACGCTGGCGGCAGTGGCGCCCGGCACGGCGCTGCGCGACTCGCTGGAACGGATCCTGCGCGGCAACACCGGGGCGCTGATCGTGCTGGGCTTCGACAAGACGGTGGAACAGCTGTGCACGGGCGGGTTTCCCCTGGACGTGGAGTTCTCCGCCACCCGACTGCGCGAGTTGTCCAAGATGGACGGTGCGGTGGTGCTGTCCGACGATCATGGCCGGATCGTGCGGGCCGCGGTTCATCTGGTCCCAGACTCCTCCATTCCGACCGATGAATCCGGGACACGGCACCGCACGGCGGAGCGGGTAGCCCGGCAGACCGGTTTCCCGGTCATCAGCGTCAGCCAGTCCATGCGCATCATCGCGCTCTACGTCGATAGCCGACGGTATGTCCTGGACGACTCAGCGGCGATCTTGTCTCGGGCGAACCAGGCGCTTGCCACGCTCGAGCGTTACAAGCTGCGTTTGGATGAGGTGTCCGGCACGCTGTCCGCATTGGAGACCGAGGATCTGGTCACCGTCCGCGACACGCTGGCGGTGATTCAGCGCTTGGAGATGGTGCGCCGGATTGCCGGCGAGATCGCGGGTTACGTCGTCGAGCTCGGCACCGACGGTCGGCTGCTGTCCCTGCAGCTTGACGAGCTGATGGCCGGTGTCGCGCAGGAACGCGAGCTGTTGGTCCGGGACTACTCGCCGACGGGGCGCCGCGCCCGGCCCACCGAAGAAGTGCTGGCCGAACTCGATGCGATCAGCGCAGCCGACCTGCTGGACCTGACGGCGCTCGCCCGAACCGTCGGGCTCCCCGCCGCGCCGGACGGCCAGGAGGTGGCGGCCTCCCCGCGGGGCTATCGCCTGCTGGCGCGCGTCCCACGGCTGCCTCGCCCGCTGGTCGACCGCCTGGTGGAGCATTTCGGGTCTTTGCAGAAGCTGCTCGCCGCCGGCGTGGAAGATCTACAAGCGGTGGAGGGCATCGGGGAAACCCGGGCGCGGGCCATCCGCGAGGGCCTGTCCCGGTTGGCCGAGTCCAGCATTTTGGAGCGGTACGTCTGACCGGTGCCTAACGCAGATGGAAGACCGCTTCCGCACTGCTGACGCCGGCCCAACTGGCGGTGACCCGGTAGGTCCCGGGCAAGACGCTCGGATCTCCGCCGACGTGGGCGCAGCCGGGGAGGGAGCGGATCCGCTGCCAGGTTCGGCTGGCCCCGGCCGCGCCGGCGGCGGGCAACGCGGTCGGTGGTCCGGCGGCCGGCGCGCAGTCGGTGCTGGCCCAGATGCGATCGGCTCCCGAGGCGACGGTGAAGCCGAGCGGGCCGGGGGCGGCGCACGACGGCCCGGTGGTATGCAGGGTCGCGGTGAAGGTCGGGGCGATCCCGGCCGGGTAGGTGTCCGCCGAGGTGTGCACGGTCAACGTCAACCGGCTCGGGTCGCAGCTTTGCGCCACGGTGTTGGCGACCGGAGCGGTGGCGCTGCTGCTGGTGGATCCCGCCGGCGTGGACGTGTCCGGCGTCGCGGCGGTGGGTGTCGGCGGAGCGGACGCACCGGGAGATGCCGCGGCGCGTGCCGCGGCGCTGCCGGCGGGTGCCTGGCCGATCCGCTGGTTTCCCCCGCCGCCGGCTGTGAGCAGGACGATCGCCAACACCAGCACAGCGGCACCCACCGCGAGCAGGCCCAGCCGCCGGTACCAATACACCTGGGCGGGCAGCGGCCCGCTCGGATGGCGCACCGCGTCCCAGTCCACCGCGGTGATGCTAGAGGTCGGCGCCCGCCCGGATCCGGTGTGCGGCTGGGAGACTGTCCCGGTGTCCGGCGCCCTGGCCCCCGAGCTGCTGCTCCCCTGGTATGCCGCCCACTCCCGCGAACTGCCATGGCGGGCGCCGGGCGCCGGCGCCTGGCCGGTGCTGGTCAGCGAGGTCATGCTGCAGCAGACCCCGGTCAGCCGCGTACTGCCGGCGTACACGTCGTGGCTGGACCGGTGGCCCACCGTGTCCGCCTGCGCGCGCGCCTCCCCCGCGGAGGTGGTCCGGGCCTGGGGCCGACTCGGCTACCCGCGTCGGGCGCTGCGGCTGCGGGAGGCAGCCGCGGTCTGCGAAGAGCGCTTCCACGGTGCGGTACCCGGGGATCCCGCGCTCCTACGCCAGCTGCCGGGCGTCGGTGAATACACGGCGGCGGCCGTCGCGGCGTTCGCCGGCGGCACCCGCATTGCCGTCGTGGACACCAATGTGAAGCGGGTGCAGGCCCGCTCGGTGCGGGGCGTGAATGATCCCCGCCCGGTCAGCGCCGCCGACCGGCGGGCCGTCGCCGCGCTGCTCCCGGCAGAGCAGGCGGCGCGGTGGTCGGTGGCGGTCATGGAACTGGGCGCGCTGGTGTGCACGGCTCGGGCGCCGCGCTGCACCGCATGCCCGCTGCGGGCGGACTGCGCGTGGCTCACCGCCGGCGCCCCCGCCTGGACCGGTCCGACCGCCCGGCCGCAGGGATACGCGGGCACCGATCGTCAGGTGCGCGGCCTCATCTTGGCCGCGCTGCGAGCCGCGCCCGGCCACGTGCCGATCGGGGTGATCGACGCGTGCTGGTCCGAACCGGAGCAACGAAACCGAGCGCTGGCCTCGTTGGTGGCCGACGGGCTCGCCGTGCCGGGCGCGGATGGGGGTTACGCCCTTCCGGGGGGCGACAGAGGTTACGCCCTGCCGGGCGCGGACGGGGGGTAGCTACTCGGACAGCTCCACCGGCGGAACGTCCGGGACCATGCTGGGTTTCGGCTCGCCTCGGAAGGTGAACTTCATGCCGTCGGCCTCTTCTGGACCGCCCTTCGCGTCCTCGTTCGGTTCGACGTCGACCACCACGATCTCGCCCGCGCGCAGTTCCCCGAACAGGATCTTCTCGGACAGTGAGTCCTCGATCTCCCGCTGGATCGTGCGCCGCAACGGCCGGGCACCCAGGACCGGGTCGTAACCCTTCTTGGCCAGCAGCTTCTTGGCTGCGGGGGTCAGCTCGAGCCCCATGTCCTTGTTCTTCATCGCCCCGTCCACCCTGGCCAGCATCAAATCGACCATCTGCACGATCTGGTCTTCGGTGAGCTGATGGAAAACGATGATGTCGTCGATCCGGTTGAGGAACTCCGGCCGGAAGTGCTGCTTCAACTCGTCCTGAATCTTGTTCTTCATCCGCTCGTAGTCCATTTGAGCGTTCTGCGTGGAAAATCCGAGTCCTGGCCCCTTGGCGATGTCCCGCGTACCCAGGTTGCTGGTCATGATCAGCACGGTGTTCTTGAAGTCCACCTGCCGGCCTTGCGCGTCGGTGAGACGGCCGTCCTCCAGGATCTGCAGCAGCGTGTTGAACACATCCGGATGAGCCTTTTCCACCTCATCGAATAGCACGACGCTAAATGGCTTGCGCCGTACTCGTTCGGTGAGCTGACCGCCCTCCTCGTAACCGACATAGCCGGGAGGAGAACCGACGAGGCGCGACACGGTGTGCTTTTCCATGTATTCGCTCATGTCGAGCTGAATCAGCGCGTCAGCGTCACCGAACAAGAACTCGGCCAGCGTCTTAGACAATTCCGTTTTCCCGACCCCCGTCGGGCCGGCGAAAATGAACGAACCGCCGGGGCGTTTGGGGTCTTTCAGCCCGGCCCGTGTCCGGCGAATGGCCTGACTGACCGCCTTGATGGCCACATCCTGGCCGATGATCCGCTTGTGCAGCTCATCCTCCATGCGGAGCAGGCGCGCCGTCTCCTCCTCGGTCAGCTTGAACACCGGGATCCCGGTCCAGATGGCCAGCACCTCGGCGATCTGCTCGTCATCGACCTCGCTGACGATGTCGAGATTGCCCGCCTTCCATTCCTTCTCCCGCTGCGCCTTCTCGGCAATCAGGGTCTTCTCCCTGTCCCGCAACGCGGCCGCCTTCTCAAAATCCTGGGCGTCGATCGCGGATTCCTTCTCGCGGCTGACCTGGGCGATCCGCTCATCGAACTCACGCAGGTCCGGGGGCGCCGTCATCCGGCGGATGCGCATCCGCGAGCCGGCCTCGTCGATGAGGTCGATGGCCTTGTCCGGCAGGAAACGGTCGCTGATGTAACGATCGGCGAGGTTCGCCGCCGCAACGAGCGCAGCGTCCGTGATGGACACCCGGTGATGCGCCTCGTAGGCGTCCCGGAGCCCCTTGAGGATCTCGATGGTGTGCGCTACCGACGGCTCGCCCACCTGGATCGGCTGGAAGCGCCGCTCCAGCGCGGCATCCTTCTCCAGATGCTTGCGGTACTCATCGAGCGTCGTCGCGCCAATCGTCTGCAGCTCGCCGCGGGCCAGCATCGGTTTGAGGATGCTGGCGGCGTCGATGGCGCCCTCGGCGGCGCCCGCCCCGACGAGGGTATGAATCTCGTCGATGAACAAGATGATGTCGCCGCGGGTGCGGATCTCCTTCAGGACCTTCTTGAGGCGCTCTTCGAAGTCGCCGCGGTAACGGCTGCCCGCAACCAGGGCGCCGAGGTCAAGGGTGTAGAGCTGCTTGTCCTTGAGCGTCTCAGGCACCTCACCCTTGACGATCGCTTGGGACAGGCCCTCCACGACGGCGGTCTTCCCCACGCCGGGCTCACCGATCAGGACCGGATTGTTCTTGGTACGGCGACTGAGAACCTGCATCAGCCGCTCAATTTCCTTCTCCCGGCCGATGACGGGGTCGAGCTTGTTCTCCCGGGCCGCCTGGGTGAGGTTGCGCCCGAATTGGTCGAGCACGAGCGAGGTGGACGGGGTGCCTTCCTGCGGTCCGGCGCCGGAGGCGCCGGGGTCTCCCTTGCCCTGATACCCGGAAAGCAGCTGGATGACCTGCTGCCGGACCCGGTTCAGGTCGGCGCCCAGCTTGACCAGAACCTGGGCGGCGACTCCTTCGCCCTCGCGGATCAAGCCAAGCAGGATGTGTTCGGTGCCGATGTAGTTGTGGCCGAGCTGAAGGGCCTCACGCAGCGAGAGTTCCAACACCTTCTTGGCGCGGGGCGTGAACGGGATGTGTCCGGATGGGGCTTGCTGTCCCTGGCCGATGATCTCCTCGACCTGGCTGCGCACGCCCTCCAGGGAGATGCCCAACGACTCAAGCGCCTTGGCCGCGACGCCTTCACCCTCGTGGATGAGTCCAAGCAGGATGTGCTCGGTCCCGATGTAGTTGTGGTTGAGCATGCGCGCCTCTTCTTGCGCGAGCACGACAACCCTGCGGGCCCGGTCCGTGAACCTTTCGAACATCGCACACTCTCCTCACCTGCGCGGGCCGGGCACCGACAGCCGGCCCCAAGCCCCGCCCTCCGCAATGCTAGACCGCGGGCCGGGCGAGCTTGCCAGGATCGACCGGACCGTTTCCGGGCGAACACCTAGCGGCGGACTCATCGGCGCAGGCAGCTGCCACGCCGATCAGTCGTCGATGCCCAGAACAACGATCAACAATCCGGCTGGCTTCCAGCCGCGGCTACGCTCAGGGCGAAACGATCGCCGTTCAGTGCGCTGCGTCGTAGGCCTGCTGCACGTCTGCGGAGATGCGACCCCGCTCGCTGACCTGCAACCCCTGGCCGCGAGCCCACTCGCGCACGCCACTGAGATCACTCTTGCCCGCCCGCGGACGGGCCGCGCGCGCGGAACGCACCGCGGTGCGGGTTGCCCCTCGTCCGGCCCGTCGCGCCGCACCTACCCAGGGAGCAAATTCATCACGAAGGCGCGCGGCGTTGTTGGCGTTCAGGTCAATCTCATAGGCCACGCCATCAAGGGAAAAGGAGACCGTCTCGATGGCCTCCCCGCCATCGATGTCGTCTTCTAGCATCGTCACCATTTTGCGGGCCATGTTTGTGCTCCGGGCTTTCTTGGCTGGGTAAGGAAGGACAGCCGCTGATCGTGCCGGAAATGTCGACCAAAGGCAAATGATGCCGCGCCGACAAAGCGCTATTACTTGGTATGGGCACCTGGTATGGGCAATCCCTTTTCACCGATGATTGCCGCTCGCCCACGAATCAGGCTTCGGGCCGGACCAGCGGGAACAAGATCGTCTCACGGACACCGGCGGCGCCGGTCAGCGAAACCAGCAGCCGGTCCACCCCCATTCCCATCCCGCCCGTCGGCGGCATGCCGACCTCGAGTGCACGCAAGAAGTCCTCGTCGAGGTGCATAGCTTCGGCATCCCCGCGAGCCGCCGATCGCGCCTGGTCCACCAGCCGCTGGCGCTGCAAGACCGGGTCCACCAATTCCGAGTAGGCGGTCGCCAGCTCCACCCCGCGCACATACAGGTCCCACTTTTCGGTCACCCCGGGCTCGCTTCGGTGCGGACGCGTGAGCGGAGTGGTGTCTTCGGGAAAGTCCCGGACGAAGGTTGGGGCATAAAGGTCGGGCACCACGAGCGCTTCGAAGATCTCCTCGATGAGCTTGCCGAACCCCCAGCTGGGTTCCGCCTCGACCCCGGCGCGAGCCGCCCAGTCACGCAACACCGTCAGGTCCAGGTCCGGGGTGACCGCCTCACCCAACGCCGCGGACACCGCCGCGAACAGGGAGATCGAGGCCCAGTCCCCCCCGAAGTCGTACTCGCTTCCGTCGGCGAGCCCGACGCGGTGGCTGCCGCACAGCGCCGTAGCCGCCGCCTGCACCAGGTGCTGCGTGAGCCGGGCCATGCTGTCGTAGTCGCCGTAGGCCTCATACGCCTCCAACATCGCGAACTCGGGCGCGTGGGTGGCGTCGGCGCCCTCGTTGCGAAAGTTGCGGTTGATCTCGAACACCTTGTCCAGCCCCCCGACGATGCACCGCTTGAGGTACAGCTCGGGTGCGATCCGCAGGTAGAGATCCAGGTCGTAGGCGTTGATGTGCGTGGTGAACGGGCGGGCGGTCGCGCCTCCCTGCACCGCTTGCAGCATCGGTGTTTCCACCTCCAGGAAGCCCCCCTGATGCAACGTGTCGCGCAGGGCGCGGACGACCGCGACCCGGGCCTCCGCGAGGCGCCGGGCCTCCGGACGCACCCACAGGTCCACGTAGCGCTGGCGCACTCGGGTCTCCTCGGCGAGCGGCTTGTGCTGCGCGGGAGGCGGGCGGAGTGCCTTGGCGGTCAACGCGAACGACGACGCCAGCACCGACAGCTCCCCACGCCGGGAAGTGATGACCTCGCCGGTGACCCCGACCTGGTCACCAAGATCGACATCCGCCTTCCACGCCGCCAGCGTCGCAGGGCCCACCCGGTCGAGGCTGACCATCACCTGCAGGTCTGCGCCGCCGTCGGCGCCGTCGCGCAGCGTCGCGAAGCAGAGCTTTCCCGAGTCCCGTTTGAACACGATCCGTCCTGCCACCGAGACGGTCACACCCGTGGCCGTATCCGCGGGGAGCTCGGGAAACCGCGCGTGCAGACCGCGTCCGCTCACTGTCCGTGGGTAGCCCACCGGATACGGATCCCCGCCGGCGGCACGAAGCCGGTCGTACTTCGCCCGACGGACCCGCATCTGCTCGGGCAGGTCCTCGTAGGCCTCATCATTTGGCTCGCTCACCGGATCAGGGTAGTGATCGCCCGCCACCGATAATTCCCGATCAAATGTGATCGGCGCCGGGGGACCCCTCCGCTATGATCCAAAATGTCGTAGGACGACCCACTGAAGGAGCCGACATGGATGTGACGCTCGCCGCCTCGCACTTCCCGCCCCTGGCCCTGGGCTTTTTCGGGCTGGGCACCGGCTACCTGATCTGGGGACCCCAGGAGTTGCTCGGCATCCCGAAACGAGATGAGCGCGTCGACCGCGCGACCGGCGTGTGGGGCCTCTGGATGCCGGGATTCTGCCAGTTCCTGACCGGCATGATCCTTTTCATCGGGCTGACCTGGTTCCAGGTCTTCACCACGGACAAGGGCCTCTACATGGCCGCGCTCGCCTTCTCTGCGTACGGCATCCACTGGTTTGCGCTGGGGTGGAACCGGTATCGGGGGAACGACCCCAGGCCGAACGCGGGCATGTCGGTGGCGTTCACCGTCATTTCCGCCTTGGGCGCGACCGTGTTCTTCGATGCCAAGGACTGGCCGGTTGGACTGCTTTTCCTCGGGCTGCTGGGCGTCTACATCAGCGACTTCTTCGTGGCGGTCGGCGTGAAGATCGGCGAGCGGGTGCTGGGACTGTTCCACGTGGTGACCGGCGTGTGGCTGATGTACCTGACGTTCGCCGTGACGGTGAACTTCGCCCTCGGATTCCACTGGAAGGTCTGAGGGCCTGGCGCAGTCAGTTCAGGTTGCGCTCGTAGACGAGCCGCAGCCCGATCAGGGTCAGGTTCGGCTCGTGGTGGGCGATGGTCTGCGACTCGCCCAACACGAGCGGAGCCAGGCCGCCGGTAGCTATGACATGTGCGGCGCCCCCGAGTTCCGCGACAATCCGGCGAACCAGCCCATCGACCTGCCCCACGGTTCCGTAGAGAAACCCCGATTGAAGCGCCTCCACCGTGGATTTCGCGATGACCGATCGCGGTCGCACCAGTTCGACCTTGAACAGCCGGGCCCCCCGGGCGGCGAGCGCGTCGATGCCTACCTCCACCCCGATGGCCAGTGCGCCCCCGAGGAACTCGCCCTTCGCGCTGACCACATCGAAGTTGGTGGAGGTACCGAAGTCGACGACGACCGCCGGGCCGCCGTAAAGGTGGAACGCCGCCAGCGTGTTCACGATCCGGTCCGCGCCCACCTCGCGCGGGTTGTCGTAGAGCAGCGGTACGCCGGTTCGCACGCCAGGCTCCACGACAACCGTGGGTAGCCCGACGAAGTAGCGGGCCAGCATCTGCCGCACCTCATGCAGGACCGCGGGCACCGTCGAACACACCGATACACCGGTGATCGTCAGGGCGCCCACCAGGCCGCGTACCTGCAGGGCGAGCTCGTCGGCGGTGGCCCGGGCGTCGGTGCGCACCCGCCACGAGTCGACCAGGGTGGCCTCGTCGAAGACCCCGAGGACGGTGTTGGTGTTGCCGACGTCGATCGCGAGCAGCATCAGGGCCTCTCCAGGTCGAACCCGATGTCCAACACGGGCGCGGAGTGGGTGAGGGCCCCCACCGCGAGGAAGTCCACCCCGGTCGCGGCAATCGCCCGGGCAGAGTCGAGGGTGAGCCCCCCGGAAGCCTCGGTACGGACGCCGGCATCGCGGGCGAGCTCAACGGCGGCCCGCAGGTCGGCGAGCACCATGTTGTCGCACAAGATCAGATCGACACCGGCACCGAGGGCCTCCCGGACCTGAGCTACCGTGTCGCACTCGACTTCAACGGGCAGATCCGGGAACGTGCTGCGAACGGCCGCGTAGGCGGCCGCGACACCCCCGGCGGCCAGCACATGATTGTCCTTGATCAGCGCGGCATCCGACAGGGACAGGCGATGGTTGACGCCGCCGCCGCAGCGCACGGCGTATTTCTCGATCGCGCGCAGGCCGGGTGTGGTCTTGCGCGTGTCCCGCACCTTCGCCGGGGCGCAGGCGGCGGCCCAGGTGCGGGTCAATGAGGCGACCCCGGATAGGTGGCCGAGCAGGTTCAACGCGGTCCGCTCCGCGGTCAACATCGTCCGGAGCAGCCCCCGAACCCGAAGCAGTGGCTGACCCGGCGCGATGAGGTCGCCGTCGGCGGCCAGGAATTCCAGCAGCACGTCGTCATCCCCAGCGGATTGCATCACCGCGGCGGCGATGGCCAGCCCAGCGAGGACTCCTTCCCGGCGCGGCACGAAGACCGCGCTGCCCTCGGCGTCGAAGGGGATGGTCGCCACGCTGGTCACATCCAGCCCGCCGTCGAGGTCCTCCGCCAGGGCCCGGTCAACGAGGACTTGCACCCCGGCCGGATCCAGCCCGCCGGCGGCCAGCAACCTGCGGGTATCCGCGCCCATGCTCACCGGCGGATCTCGTGGTGTAGCTGCCCATCCTCGGCCAAGGTTGCGTCCAGATGACAGCGCCAGCGTTCCCGGGTCGTGTCGTACTCCTCGCGCCAGTGGCTCCCGCGCGTCTCCGATCGGGCCGCGGCCGCTGCGACGAGGGCGCTCGCGACGGTATGCAGGTTGGTCATCTCCCAAGCGTCCTTGGCGGGCCGCCCGCCCCGGGGCAGGCCGGCCAGCGTCAACGCCGTCCCGGCCAGCGATGCGCCGCTGCGTAGCACGCCGGCACCGCCGGTCATGGATCGCACCAGCGCGGTCCGGCCGCTCCGGTCGATCAATCCGGCCAGCCGGCCGTCGTGGCACGGGCGCGCCTGCGCCGGCAGCCCGGCCGCAAGCGCGTCCCCAATCCGGGTCGCGAAGACCAGCCCTTCGAGCAGCGAGTTCGAGGCCAGCCGGTTTGCGCCGTGCACCCCGGTGCACGCCACCTCTCCGCAGGCGAACAGGCCCGGCACCGACGACCGGCCGTCAAGATCCACCGCAACGCCGCCCGAGGCGTAGTGGGCGGCGGGCGCGACCGGCACCAGATCGGTGACCGGGTCGAAGCCCAGCGAACGTGAACGCAGCACGATGGTGGGGAACCGTTGCAGCAGCAGGCTGGCCCCCAGATGGCGCGCGTCGAGGTAGAGGTGGTCGACGCCGCTCGCCAGCATGCGGCGACCCATTGCCTTCGCGACCACATCGCGAGGCGCCAGGTCCCCCAGCGGATGCACCCCAGCCAGCACCGATTCGCCGGCGGCGTCGACGATGCGCGCGCCCTCACCGCGCATGGCCTCGGACAACAGCGGCTGGGCACCCAACGGAGCGTCCGCTCCCAGGTACATGACGGTCGGGTGGAACTGGACGAACTCCAGGTCGCGGACGGCAGCCCCAGCCCGCAGCGCGATCGCCACCCCGTCGCCGGTCGCGACCGGCGGATTGGTGGTGGAGGCGTACACCTGGCCCATGCCACCCGTGGCGAGGACCACCGCCCGGGCGTGCACCGCGCCGACCCCGTCCTGGCTGCCTTCGCCGAGGACGTGCAGCGTCAGTCCGGCCGCCTGCCCGTCGGCGCCGAGCAACAAATCCAGCACCGCGGCATGTTCGACGACCTCGATGCCGGAGTCCGCGCGTACGGCCGCAATAAGAGCGCGCTCGACCTCGGCCCCGGTCGCGTCGCCGCCGGCATGCACGATCCGGTCGCGCAGGTGGCCACCCTCCCGGGTGAGCGCCAGGGCGCCGGTGATCGGGTCACGGTCGAAGGCGGCCCCCAGCGCGGCGAGCTCGCGGACCCGGGCCGGGCCTTCTGTCACCAGCACCCGAACGGCGGCCTCATCGCACAGGCCGGCCCCCGCGACCAGCGTGTCGACGAGGTGTTCCTGGGCGGAGTCGAGCGGGTCCAACGCGGCGGCGATGCCGCCCTGCGCCCACGAGGTGGAACCGGCCGCGAGTAGCGCCTTGGTCACGAGCAGGACCCGGCCACTGGCCCGAGCGCGCAGCGCGACGGTGAGCCCGGCGATGCCGGAGCCCACCACCACGACGTCCGTCCGCCGGGTCCAGCCGGGTTCGGGTGCGGCCAGCCGGCGCGGCAGGAAGACCCCGGTGGCGGTCGCCGCCGGCGCGGTGGTGCTCACCACCTCCGCGGCCGGTCGACCTCGGCGACCGGCGGGTATGCCACATCCCCGCGCAGGCTGTCCACCTCACCGGGAAGCGCGTCCGCCGGGTCCGCGGACAGCCCGCTGATCTGGTTCTCGCTGTTCACGAACACCACCTTCGGGTGCACCGACCTCGCTTCGGCGTCGGTGACCGTCATGTAGGAGATGAGGATCACCAGGTCGCCGGGGTGCACCAGCCGGGCGGCGGCGCCGTTGACGCCGATCACCCCGGAGCCGCGGGGACCCTCGATCACATAGGTCTCCAGGCGCGCACCGTTGTCGATGTCGACGATGGCGACCTGCTCCCCGGGCAGCAGATCGGCGGCGTCCATCAGGTCGCGGTCCACCGTGACGGACCCCACGTAATGCAGGTCCGCCTGGGTCACCGTCGCGCGGTGGATCTTGCTTTTGAGCATCGTGCGGAACACGGCGGGACTCCTTCAGATCAGCGCGTTGTCGATGAGGCGGGTGTCGCCGGCGTACACGGCGATGACGAGCCGACCGTGCGGACCGTCGGTCGGCTCGAAGGTGCTGCTGTCAACCAGGTCGCAGTAATCGACCCGCAGGCCCGGTTCGGCGGCAAGGACCCTGCGGGCAGCATCCACCGAACCGGTGGCCAGCGCCCGCGGGATCGCCGACGCGGCCCGGCGCTGGTCGGCGCTGAGGTAGCGGTTGCGGCTGGACAGCGCCAGACCGTCGGCCTCCCGCACCGTGGGCACCTCGCGCACCAGCACCGGCAGATCAAGATCGCTCACCATGGCCTGGATCAGCTGGAGCTGCTGGGCGTCCTTCTGCCCGAAGTAGGCCACGTCCGGCTGCACCTGATGGAGCAGCTTCGCGACGACCGTGAGCATTCCATCGAAGTGCCCGGGCCGGGCCGCGCCCTCATACCGATCGCCGAGGCGCCCGGCGTGCACGGTGATCTGGGGACGGCCGATCGGGTACATCTCGGCGACGTCCGGTGCCCAGATGACGGCGACGCGGTGGTCGGCGGCGAGATCCACATCGGCCGCGAAGGTGCGGGGATAACGCGCGAGGTCCTCGGTCGGGCCGAACTGCAACGGGTTGACGAACAGCGACAGCACCGCACCCGGGCCGGCCGCGGCCAGCAGCGCCGCGTGCCCGGCATGCAGGGCACCCATCGTGGGGACCAGCCGGACCGGGCGGTCAAGCTCGGCGAGAGCGGCCGCCAGCTGGGACCGGGTTCGGGCCAGAACCGGGGTCAGGACGGCGGTCACGGGGCCTGACCCAGCACCCGAGCGAGCGCGGCGGCGTCCGGTCCACGGAGCCGGCCGGCGTCCTCGGCCCGGGCTAGCGTGGCCCGCGCCAGCGCCAGGTAGCAGTCATAGGTGCTGGCCGGCGACGCCGCGGACAGCACACGCAGATGTTCCGCGACGGTCGCCGCGTCCCCGCGGGAGACCGGACCGGTCAGGGCGGCGCTATTCGCCCGCAGCGTGTTGTCCAGCGTGGCGGCCAGCAACGGGCCCAACACCCGATCGGGATGCTCGACCCCGGCCGTGGTCAGCAGGTCCATCGCCTGCCCGACGAGCGTCACCAGGTGATTAGCGCCGTGTGCCAGCGCGGCGTGCCACAGCGGCCGCTCCGCGTCGGGCACCCAGACCGGCTCACCGCCCATTTCCAGGGCCAACAACTCCCCGGCCGCGCGTAGCCGCTCCGGCGTGGTCACCCCGATGCTGGCACCGGCCAGTCTGGGCAGGTCAGCCTCGGCGCCGGTGAAGGTCATCACCGGATGCAACGCCAACGGCGCGGCGCCCAGATCACTGGCGGGTTTGAGCACCCCCAGCCCATGCCGGCCGGAGGTATGCACTACCAGCTGGCCCTCGCGCAGCGCCCCCGTGACGGCCAGCCCCCGGATCAGGTCCGCCAGCGCATCATCCGGGACGGTGAGCAGCAGCAACTCACACCCGGCGGCGACCTCGTCCGCGGGCAGCCGGGGGGCCGGCGGCAGCAGCGGCCAGCTGCGGGAGGAACTGGTGACGGCAACCAGCCGATGCCCCGCGCGGCACAGCGCAGCGGTGATCGCACTCCCGGCCCTACCGGCGCCGACCAGGCCAACGGCAAGACGCCCCGGGCGGGCGGGCTGAGCAGCGGTCACGATTCGTTCCAGTCCTGGGAAGGGGTACCGGACGAGCGGGCACCAGTTTACCGCCCGCCGGGAGCCGCGGCGCCCGGCGCCTACCGTCTGGCCGATGCGCACCGTGCGGCAGGCCTGGGACGCGGCCCTCTACGGGCCGCAGGGTCGATACCGGACCGGTGGCAGGGACTTCCACACGGCGCTGACCGACCCGGTGACCGGGCCGGTGATGTGCGCGGCCCTGGCCCGGCTGGCGCGTCAGGTGGACGCGATGTTGGGGTGCCCGGAGAACTTCCAGGTCGTCGACCTCGGCGCCGGCACCGGGGCGTTTCTGGCTTGGCTCGCCGCCGATCCGGCCACCCCCGCCCGGTGGCAACTCACCGGAATCGAGCTGGCCCCGCGGCCGCCGCTGGCGCCCCGGATCGGCTGGGCCGCCGAACTTCGCCAGATCCCGGCCGGCTTCCTGCTCGCCCATGAATGGCTCGACGATGTGCCCTGCGAGGTGCTCCGGGCCGGGCGTCTGCTGCTCGCCGACGGCGGCGCCGGGCCGCCGCCGCGGGCGGTGGACCGTGACTGGCTGGACACCTGGTGGCCGGGGTGGCGATCGGAGGACGTGGAATGCGGCCGCGCCCGGGACGAGGCCTGGGCGGGCGCGGTAGCGCGGCTCGGTGCGGGACTGGCCCTCGCGGTCGACTACGGCCACCTGCGCTCCGCCCGGCGATCGACTCTCACCGGGTTTCACCGCGGGCGTCAGGTGCCCCCGGTTTACGACGGCTCGGGGGACATCACCGCGCATGTCGCGTTGGACGCTCTCGCCGCCGCCGTACCTGGGTCCCGGCTGATCTCCCAGCGCCAGGCCCTGCGCGAGCTTGGGGTCGACGGCCGGCTCCCGGTGTCGTTGACGGCCGCCGGTCTGCAAGCGGCCAACGCAGCGGCCGGGCTGCTGGACCGCGCCGGCTACGGCGGGTTCGGGTGGGTCAGCGTCGCGCGGCTTCCAGCGGATCATCCCGGGCCAACCCCTACGGTGTGGACTCTCGGTGCGGGTGGCTGATCTCGGCGCCGGTCGCGGAAAGGGGTGGTGCGGTGTTCGCCATCGAGGCGACGGGACTTCGCCGCAACTACGGCCCCTACGAAGCGGTCCGCGGCATCGACCTTCAGGTGACCGAAGGGGAGGTGTTCGCCCTGCTCGGCCCCAACGGGGCGGGGAAGACCACCACCGTCGAGGTGCTGGAGGGCTTCCGTCCGGCCAGCTCCGGGGAGGTACGGGTGCTCGGCCTGGACCCGCGGACCGCCGGCATGCAGCTACGCCGGCAGATGGGGGTGGTGCTGCAGGAGGCCGCGGTGGAGCCCTATCTCACCGTGCGCGAGGTGCTGACCCGCGATGCCCGGTACTACCCCGATCCGCTGCCGGTGCAGGAGGTCATCGAACGGGTCGGGCTCGCCGACAAGGCCGACGCCCGGGTCAAGACCCTCTCCGGCGGCCAACAACGCCGGCTGGACGTGGCCATCGGCATTGTCGGGCGTCCCCGGCTGCTGTTCCTGGACGAGCCCACCACCGGCTTCGATCCGTCCGCACGCCGCGGCGCGTGGGACCTGGTGCGCTCGTTGCGGGAGGTGGGGACGACGATCGTGCTCACCACCCACTACATGGACGAGGCGCAGGCCCTGGCCGACCGGGTGGCGGTCATCGCCGCGGGACTGATCGTGGCGACCGGTACGCCCGAGTCCATTGGCGGACGGGATACGGCCGCGACCCGCGTCCGGTTCATCGTGCCCGAAGGCGCGCAGCTGGCATCCCTGCCGGTCCCCGCGGAGCCAGACGGACCCGGCCGGGCGATTATTCGTACCGAGGACGCCACCCGCACCCTGCACCTGCTCACCGGCTGGATGATCCAGCGTGGTCTGCGGCTGGAGGGACTGACCGTGGATCGGCCGACCCTGGAAGACATCTACCTGGAACTGACCGCGGTACCGGCATGAACCCCGTTGCCCTGATCGCCTGGCAGGTCCGTTATGAGCAAAAGGCGTTCTGGCGCAACCCCACGGCGGCCGTGTTCGTGGTGTTTTTCCCGGTGCTGTTCCTCGTGCTGTTCGGCGGGAACAATCAGCGCGTCGCGCAGCTCGGCGGCATCCCCTACCGCCAGTTCTTCGTTCCGTCGATGCTCGCCTACGGCCTGATGAACGCGACGTACGCCAGCCTCGCCCTCGCCCTGGTGAACCGCCGGGAGAACGGCTTGCTCCGCCGCCTTCGCATCACCCCCCTGCCGGCCTGGGCGTCGTTCGCCGGGCTGGTGGGCAACGCCCTGGTCGTGGCCGGGCTCATCGGGACCGTGGTGCTCACCCTCGGATTCGGGGCGTACGGCCTATCCTGGCCGGGTCACTACCTGGCGCTCGTGCTCGCGCTGGTGGTCGGGGTGATTGCCTTCGCCGCCCTGGGCGCCGCCGTTTCGACGTTGGTGCCCAACGAAGATGCCGCCGGCCCGATGGTGAACGTGATCTACTTTGTCTTGATCTTCACGTCGGGCACGTTCTTTCCGGTGTCCCCGCACTCCCTGCTCGGCCGGATCGCTTCGGTGTTTCCGGTGGCTCACCTGAACCGGGCAATTCTTACCGCTTTCCTCCCGTTTGGTCCGCACGGCATCACCCACGGATTCGCCTGGTCGGACATCGGGGTCGTCGCGCTATGGGGAGTGGCCGGGTCCTACCTTGCGGTGCGGCGCTGGCGGTGGGAGCCGCGCCGCAAGAGGTAGTGCCAAACTTGTCCGGTGGCCCCCTCGCTGACCGAAACGTCGGTGGCGATCGGGGCGGGCGGGCTTGCTACCGCCGACATGGTGCTGAACATCGGCCCGCAGCATCCATCCACCCACGGGGTGCTGCGGCTGGCGCTCACCCTTGACGGCGAGCGCGTCGTCCGCGCCGAGCCCGTCGTCGGCTACATGCATCGCGGCGCCGAGAAGCTGTTCGAGGTGCGGGATTACCGGCAAATCACGGTGCTGGCGAACCGCCACGACTGGCTCTCGGCGTTCAGCAATGAGGTCGGGGTGGTCACTGCCGTCGAGCGAATGCTCGGCATGGAAGTCCCCATCCGGGCCACCTGGGTACGCACGCTGCTGTGCGAGCTGAACCGGGTGCTGAACCACCTCATGTTCCTCGGCAGCTATCCACTGGAACTCGGCGCGATCACCCCGGTTTTCTATGCCTTCCAGGAGCGGGAGGAGATCCAGGCCGTCATGGAGGAGCTGTCCGGCGGCCGGATGCACTACATGTTCAACCGGGTCGGCGGGCTCAAGGAGGAACTACCGCTGGGCTGGACCGGTCGGGTGCGGGCCGCGATCGGTCACGCCCGGGCGGCCCTGCCGCGCCTAGAGACGCTGATCCGCGGCAATGAGATCTTCCGCGCCCGCACCATGGGTGTCGGCGTGATCACCGCGGAGCAAGTCCATGCCTACGGGCTGTCCGGGCCGGTGGCCCGCGCCAGCGGGGTGGCGCTGGACCTGCGCGTCGACGAGCCGTACCTGGCCTACGGCGAGCTGGACGTTCCGGTGATCACCCGGCAGACCGGCGACTGTTTCGCCCGATTCGAGGTGCTCCTCGATCAGGTGACGGTCTCGCTGAATCTGGCTGACAGCTGCCTCGATCGGCTCGCCGACCTGCCGGCCGGACCGGTGAATGTTCGCCTGCCGAAGGTGGTGAAGGCGCCCGAAGGCGCGGTGTACTGCTGGACGGAAAACCCGCTCGGGGTGATGGGCTACTACCTGGTCAGCCGTGGAGAGAAAACCCCCTGGCGCCTGCACATGCGCACCGCCTCCTTCAACAATGTCCAGATCTTGTCGGAGGCGCTGCCGGGCATGCTCCTGGCCGATCTGGTGGCGCTGCTCGGAAGTCTGTTCTTCGTGGTGGGAGACGTCGACAAGTGACGCTGGGCCTGCTGGGCTGGCGGCGCACGGTCCATGAGCTTTACGCCGCCGTGCGGGCCAGCCCGGATCCGGCTGCCGGGCATGACTTGTGGAGCGCAGGCCGCAACGCCCTTTATCGCGAGCACCCCGACTCCCCACTCCCGGCGGGCGATCCGCTCCGCCGGACCGGATTGCCCCTCGCGCCGTACGACCCGGCCTGGCGCGCGGTGTGCCGGCTGGAACCGGCGAAGCCGCGACGAATCGACGTGCAGACCGGCGCTGAGGGGACGGCGAGCTTTGACCGCATCGGGACGCTTCATACGCCCTGGGGCCCGTTGGATGCCTGGTGGCTGCGGGCCTACGGCGGCGGGCTGTTCGTGCCGGTGAAAGACGAGTCCGCGGGCACCGGCAGCTACGGCGGTGGCCGCTACGTGTTGGACACCGCGAAGGGCGCCGACCTCGGAACGGACGGGGAGCAACTCGTGGTGGATCTCAACTTCAGCTATCACCCGTCCTGCCGTTACGACGGGCGTTGGGTGTGCCCGCTTGCCCCGCCCGGGAACGTGCTGAGCGTCAATGTCCCGGTCGGTGAGCGGCTGGCCTGACGGCGCGGGCGGCCACGCCCAATGGCCGGGTCGGGCCGCTCAATCCGGCGGGCGGACCCGGCAGACGGATTCCAGCCACAGCGCCGCACCGACCAACGCCAGGCCGGTCACGATGCCGAACGGTGCCAGCTGCCGGTCGTGGCTCACTGCGGCCAGGCTGCCCCGCTGGTGTGCGAGGAACAGCAGCACCCCGATCCATGCGCCGGCGACGCCGGCCCCGACCAGCGACGAAGCCCGGGCAAGCGCGGCGTAACGGGCGATCGCCAGCGGCTCCGCCGGTCGACTGGACTGCTTGCCCTGCAGGCGATTTCGGGTCGACCACGCGAGCAGGGCCTCGAACGCGGCGACTAGCAGAATGGTCAGCACCGGGCCCACCGGCAGCGGCGGGAGGGAACCGTAGAACGCCTGCAGCAGGGCGGCGCTAATCACCGCAACCAGTGCCGAACAGGCGATGAGCGAGCGCGCCCGCGTGGGTCTCATACCAGGGTGAGTTCGGGCCGACGGGCCACCTGCTCGCCGGCCGCGAGCCGCGCCTCAAGCAGCTCAGCGACCCGACCCCGACCGGCCAGGACCGCATGCGGGGCGACGTCCTGCCAGGGGGCGAGCACGAAGGCGCGCTCGTGCGCGCGCGGGTGCGGGAGCAGCAAGCTGGGATCCGCGCTCCGCTCGCCTGCCACGGCGACCACATCGACGTCGAGGGTGCGTGGCCCGAAGCGGACCTGCCGGGTCCGTCCGCGCGCGTTCTCGGCCGCCTGCGCCGCGAGGAGGGCTTCGGTGGGGCCGGGCACGGCGGCCAGCACCACCGCATTCAGGTACGGGTCCTGATCGGGACCGCCCACGGGCGCCGTCTCATAAACCGGGGAAACCGCCAGCAGCGGGAAGCTGGCCCCGAGTGCGGTGACCGCGGCTTTCAGGTGCCCGAACCGGTCGCCGATGTTGCTGCCCAGCGAGAGCACGGCCTGCTGGCGTCGAAGGGTCACTGCCACGTCGGCGAAATCCACCGGTATCGGCGCATGCGGCTTGTGCACGGTCACCGTCGCGGCCAGCACGCGCGGGTCCCCCAGGCACGCGGCGACCAACCGCAGGGCCAGCGTTTCAATCAAGTTGACCGGTTCGCCGCGCACCACGGCTTGCAGCCGCTGCGCGAGGGCCCCGTAGTCGGCGGTTCGGCGGAGGTCGTCGGTTGCGGCCGCCGCCGACACGTCGAGCTCAAGCTCGGCGTCCACCCCGAACACCTGGCCGTCCCGGCGCTCCGCCGCGAGGACGCCGTGAAAGCCGGTGCTGCGCAGCCCTACCAGCCGGATCCGGTCGCTCACCGCGCCGCCGCCCAGGCGGCGACGACGCGCACGGCGTCGGCGCTGGCCGCCACGTCATGCACCCGAACGGCCCAGGCACCGGCCGCGGCCGAAAGCGCGGTGGTGGCGTGCGTCGCGGCATCGCGCGCGTGCACCGGCCGGGGGCTCCCGTCGCGGCCCGGCAGCAACGACCCCAGGAATGACTTGCGGCTGGCGCCCACCACCAGCGGCTGGCCAAGGCTCACAAAATCGTCGAGGTGCGCCAGCAACGACCAGTTCTGCGCACCGACCTTGTGAAAGCCGAAGCCTGGGTCGAGCAACACCTGCGATGGCGCCACCCCGGCTTTCACCACCGCGGCGAGCCGCTGCTCCAGTTCGGCGCGTACCTCGAGCACGACGTCGTCGTAGCGGGCCGGACCGATCATGTCCGCGCTCGGTCCGCGGGCATGCATGACCAGGTAGGCCACCCCCCGCTCGGCGAGCAGCGGCGCCATGGCGGGATCGGCCAATCCCCCGCTCACATCATTGATCATGACGGCGCCCAGATCGAGGGCGCGCGCGGCAAGCGATGCCCGCATCGTGTCGACGCTGACCGCAGCGCCCTGCTCGACCAGCGCGGACACCACGGGCAGGACGCGCGCCTGCTCGATCTGCGCCGGAACGCGGGTGGCCCCCGGCCTGGTGGACTCGCCCCCGACGTCGAGCAGATCCGCGCCTTGCGCGAGCAGCGACAGCCCGTGGCGGATCGCGGCGGCCGCGTCCAGGTAGACGCCGCCGTCGCTGAACGAGTCCGGGGTCACGTTGACCACACCCATGACCCTGGCTCGGCCGAGCGCCGGGAACCCGGGCACGGCGACCGCCCAGCGCGCGGCCGGCGACATCAAGCTCCTAGGTGCGACGACGGCTCCACCGGGCGACGACGCGGACGGGGGCCACCGACGATGTTGCGGAGGAAACGCAGCCTGGGCCGGGGCCAGACGATGAAGGCTTCCGCCTCCAGCGCCGCGATCGCGATCCGAACCAGGTCCCGCGCGGCGGGGTAGCAGACGTACCGCGGCTCCCACAGCGGCTGGAACTTGGCGTTGAACCGGTAGAGGGACTCGATCTGGAACCAGCGGGAAGCCAGCAGCAGCACGTCACGCCAGACCCGCAGGACGAAGCCGGCGCCCAGCCGCTCCCCGCGGGCGAGAGCCGATCGGAACACCGCGAAGTTCAACGACACCCGGCACACCCCGAGTTCGGGCCCGGCGAGCAGCACCTTCGCGATCAACAGTTCGTTCAGGCCGTTGTCCGCCTCCCGGTCGCGGCGCATCACGTCCAACGACAGGCCCTCGGTCCCCCACGGCACGAAGTGCAAGAACGCCGCCAACCTGCCCTTGTCGTGAGCGGTCGCCACGACGCATTCCCCGTCGACCGGGTCGCCGAATCGACCCAGCGCCATCGAGAAGCCCCGTTCGGTCTCCGCGCCCCGCCAGGCCGAAGCCTGGGTCCGCAGCTCGGCCAGATCCCTCGTCGACAGATCCCGCACCCGGCGCACCTGGCTGGTGTAGCCGGCCCGCTCGACCCGGTTGACCGCCTGCCGCACGTTGCGCATGGCGCGGCCTTCGAGGGTGAAATCCGCCACCTCGACGATGGCCTCGTCGCCAAGCTCCAACGCGTCCAGCCCAGCCCGGCTCCATGCGGTCCCCGCCTGCTCCGAGCAGCCCATCACCGCGGGCGTCCAGGCGTGATCGGCAGCGACTTCCAGGAACCGTTTGATGGCTCCGGACCACGCCTCGGGGTCACCCAACGGATCCCCGCTGGCCAGCATCACCCCGGACACCACCCGGTAGGAGATGCACGCCTTGCCGGAGGCAGACCACAGCACGCTCTTGTCCCGGCGTAGCGCGAAGTAGCCAAGCGAGTCCCGGTCGCCGTGTCGGGCCAGCAGGCCGCGAATGCGTTCCTCGTCGTCACGCGCCAGCCGCGCCTGCGGCTCCGCCGGGCGTAGGACCAGATACACCGTGGCCACGATGGTCACGAAACCCAGACCGAACAGCACCCGGGCCACGAAGTCGTCGTACCGTTCGGACCGGAAATGCAACGGGCCGTGGACCCCCGCCAACCCGAACAGCACGTGCTGCAGCTGGGCGCCGAACCCGTCGTTGCCGACGATGCGTTCGCTGCGGATGGTGACCAGCAGCTCCCCGATCACCAGGGAGGCCAGCAGCAGCTGCACGAACACCACCAACGCGCGCCAGCGGGTCCGTGGGTCGCCCGCCGCCTGGAACTCCGCGCGGTAGGCCACCAGCAGGACGGCGACGACGGCGGAGACCAACGACTCCTCGACGTCGAGGCCCTTGACGACGCTGAACACGCTCGCGCCGGCCAGCAGGACCACCGCCGCGCGCCAGGCTCGCCGCTTTCGGCGTCGAAGACCATGCGAGAGCAAGATCAGCAGCAACCCGATCGCCGCTGTCGCCGCGGACGCCGAGCGGGCCACCGGTCCGGTGACCACGTCGGTGACCATGCGCAACCGCGACGTGATCTCCGGCGTGACGACGCTGCCGACGTCCACGACGCCGGACAACAGCACCAGGAAAGCGGCGAGCGGGGGCACCCAACGGCGCAGGCCGGCGCCCGCGGCCAGCAGGGCGGCGGGCGGCTGGATGGCCGGACTGTCGGCGGCGTCGCCGCGGCCCGGGCCGCGACCGTCGGGGCCTACGCCGCCCCCAGGCGAGCCAGGATCGCCCGGTCGGGTCTCCGTTTCGGGGCGGCCCATTTACGACCGCCCGAGAATCAGACCCATGGCTTCGGCTCGGCTGGCTGCGGAGGCCTTCATCAACCCGCGCACCGCCGAGGTCACCGTGCGGGCTCCCGGTTTGCGCACCCCCCGCATCGACATGCACAGATGCTCGGCTTCCACGACGACGATCACCCCGCGCGGGGCCAGCACCCGGTCGATGGCGTCGGCGACCTGCGTCGTCAGCCGCTCCTGGACTTGCGGCCGCTTGGCGTACAGATCGACCAGGCGGGCCAGTTTCGACAGACCGGTGATCTCACCCGCCTCGTTCGGGATGTAACCGACATGCGCCGAACCGTGCCACGGGACCAGGTGATGCTCGCAGGTCGAGTAGAGCGGGATGTCCTTGACGATCACCAGCTCCTCGTGATGTTCATCAAACACGGTGGTGAGGACGGTCGCCGGGTCGGTATGCAGCCCCGCGAACATCTCCGCGTAGGCGCGGGCGACGCGCGAAGGAGTGTCGGTGAGCCCATCGCGTTCCGGGTCCTCACCGATGGCGATCAGGATCTCCCGGATCGCGGCGGCCACGCGTGGCTGATCCACGCCGGACGTTCGGGCCGCCGACACAGGCCGACCCGCCCGATCGACACGGTCGTGGCCGGGGGTGGTTTCGATCGTCACGGGGCGGTCAGGAACCCGGTTCTGTGCTGGGCTTGGAACGCCGCACCGAGCGGTTGGTGCCGCCCGGGTTACCGCCCTGGTCCGTGACCCGCTCTTCTGGCGTATCCGCCTCACGGTTCACGCTGCCAGAACGGGACGGCGCGCGGCGGGTCCGCGGTGTCGTTCCCCCCGAGCCGGCCCGGGCACCGGCGCCGCCGTTGCCGGAGCCGCCGTCCGCACCCTCGCCGCGATTGCCGCGAACCAGGTCGGCCACGTCCTCCGGCCCGAGCAGGGCCAGCTCGGCGGGGGTCATCACGGGAGGGACGTCAGAGGGCTGCCGCTTGGGGTTGGGCACCGAGATGTCCCGAGCCGGACGCTTGTTGATCGGCGCGAATACCTCCAGGACCTCGTCCTTGCTCAGCGTCTCCTTGTCCAGCAGCCGGAGCACCATCTCGTCGAGCACATCGCGGTATTGGGTGAGGATCTCGAACGCCTCGTCGTGGGCGGCTTCGACCAGCCCACGCACCTCCTCATCGATCTCGGCCGCAACCTCTTCGGAGTAATCGCGCTGGTGGCCCATGTCGCGGCCCAGGAAGACCTCGCCGGACTCCTGGCCGAACTTGAGCGCGCCCAGCCGCGCGCTCATCCCGTAGGTCGTGACCATCGCGCGGGCGGTAGCGGTCGCCTTCTCGATGTCATTCGCGGCGCCCGTCGTCGGCTCATGGAACACCAGTTCCTCGGCCGCCCGGCCGCCGAGCGCGAACGCCAACATGTCCAGCAATTCCGAACGCGTTTGGCTGTATCGCTCGGTCTCGGGCAGCACCATCGTGTAGCCGAGGGCTCGCCCCCGCGGCAAGATGGTGATCTTGTGCACCGGGTCGGTGTTGGGGAGCGCGTGCGCGACGAGCGCGTGACCTGACTCGTGGTACGCGGTGACCTTCTTTTCCTTGTCTGTCATCACCCGGGTCTTGCGCTGCGGTCCGGCCATCACCCGGTCGATCGACTCTTCCAACGTCGCGGCGGTCACCATCTGCTCGCCCTGGCGCGCGGTCAACAGCGCGGCCTCGTTGATCACGTTGGCGAGGTCGGCCCCGGTGAAACCAGGTGTCCGCCGGGCGATCACCTGCAGATCGACGTCCTTGGCGATCGGCTTTCCCTTGGCGTGTACATCGAGGATCGCGCGGCGGCCGGCCAGGTCGGGCCGGTCGACGGCAATCTGCCGGTCAAAGCGACCTGGGCGCAGCAGCGCCGGGTCCAAGATGTCGGGTCGGTTCGTGGCGGCGATGAGAATCAC